>JAAXHI010000132.1 GCA_012270875.1 Candidatus Poribacteria bacterium
ACATTATCAACATCTGATAATGTCCAAGCGTCTTTGAATGCTGCACCTGCTGCTTCGCTTCCAATAGGTGCTTCATAGGTGCGATTAGAATTAAAAGGTGGATCGAGATATATCAGGTCTATCGTTTCTGAATCAAATCCACGAAGTATATCAAGATTATCACCTTCAAAAATCGTTCTATTCGATACGTTCACCTTGTCGCGTTACACCAAAACGGATTCATTGATAAATTTCCAAAATATAGTCTCAAGATTTCGGTAGTTGTAAACGTAACACCGTTCTGCAACATATAAAGGCGTATATGCTGTCTGGTAGTGGTGATGTGAGCCATACCACGCCCGCTTTAGCAAAGACCAAAAGCCTTCAATCGTATTTGTGTGAACATCACCGTCAACAAACTGCTCTTGGTGGTTGACGATTTGGTGTTTCATCTCGCGACCGATGGCGTGGTAGGCGTGGTATTCGTCTGTCATGAGTTCGGAATCCTCTATCTTGACGGCACGCTTGATAAACTCAAGGATTCTCCGTCCCGTGAGATTTTCCGCAACTTCTGCGACAACCTTTCCCCCACGTTCCACAACGCCAATAACAGGCGTTTTATCCGTTCCACGTCCTCGCTTAGCAGGTTCGCGGTCTTCTTTCTTGTTTTCCTTACGCGGTCTACCACCGATATAAGTTTCGTCCGCTTCTACGATGCCTTGTAGTAACGCGCCCCCTTTCTTTGACATTTCGGCTCTTATGCGTGTGAGTATATACCATGCGGTTTTTTGATTCAAGTCTAAATCGCGTTGTAACTGGTAGCTGGATAAGCCTTTCTTCGCATTGAGTATCAACGAGATCGCGAGAAACCACTTTTGTAGTGGTATTTTCGTGCCATGAAAGACTGTGCCGTGTGTAACTTTGAAAGATGCGTTGCAATCATGGCAGTTCCAACGTCCTACACGCCCTACGCCGTCCTCTTTCTTGCGAACCACCTCTGTACACCCACAATGTGGGCAGGTAGGCTTACCTCGCCATCTGATGCGTTCCAAGTGGTCAATACAGCTCCCTTGGTCAGGGAAACGCTCCATAACCTCTATGAGATTCATAAAAAAACTCCTTTACTATGAAAGGAGTTGCTTTTTTTCTGCGTTTTTCGGTATAATAGCAGTAGGTATTCCGAAGCAACTCCGCTTTGGACATGAAGGGAGGGTGCAACCTCCCTTTTA
>JAAXHI010000052.1 GCA_012270875.1 Candidatus Poribacteria bacterium
TCTTGGATGTCTAACACAGCCGCGCGGGGGAGCAGCAACGACTCTTCAAGCGATGAAAAGTCTATGTCGACTTCTACAAACATCCCCGGCTTGAGTCTGTATTCCGGATTGGGTATTTCTGCTTTGACTTTTACTGTGCGATCTGCGGAGTTGACAATAGGACTGATGAAGTTGATCTGTCCCTGTATGTTATGTTTCCCTGCGGTGATATTGACCGGTGTGCCAACGCTGATGTTCGCGAGTTCTGTTTCAGACACAGTGAAAACTGCATTGACAATATCCATTTTGACAATCGTGAGTATCGGGTTACTTGCGGGACTTCCGGCGGCTGATGCATAATCTCTTGTATCCGCGTTCTTGTTCACCACGATACCGGCAACAGGTGCCGTTATTGTGGCATCTGACAACCGCTTTTTCGCAAGGTTAACCTGTTCGGCGTTTTGGTCAAATTGTGATTGCGCAGCAGCGATGTCGTGTTCCCACGCCTTTATCTCAACGAGTATATCCGCTGAACGCAGGTTTGCTTGTGCCTGCTGGAGTTGAGATTGTGCCAGTGCAATTTGTGTTTCCCAGTCCTTCGTATCTACTGTAAGACGTGCAAGTTTTAGGGCTGCTTGTGCCTGTTGCAATTTGGCTTCGGCTGCCGTTATATCTTCTTCACGCGTGCCTGCTTCTACCAAGCTGAGCTTTTCAACGGCACTTTCATGTTGTGCTTTGGCACCGTCACGTTGCGTCTTGGCGTTATCTAAGTCTTGGTCGGTTATCGCCTCTATATCGTAGAGTTTCTGCAACCGCTTGACGGTTGCCTCTGCGTTATCCAATGATGCTTTGGCACCAGAGACGGCTGCTTTCGCCTGCTCCACTTCCTGACTTCTGGCACCCGTCATCGCCTTTTTCAGACTCGCTTCTGCAGCAGCGACACCCGCTTTCGCCTGTTCAAACTGTGAGATAATTTGTGCCTCTGCCAATGCACTTGCTTGATTCAACTTCGCTTGTGCTGCCACAAGCGCGGCTTCTGCATTTTCTAATTGCGATTCAATCTTGATCTGTGCTGTCGCTTTGAC
>JAAXHI010000183.1:0-462 GCA_012270875.1 Candidatus Poribacteria bacterium
GGAAGTATATGAACATGTCTAATTTATGTCGACATCTAGGAAAGAATGGATATGGATGTGGTAGAAAATCTCATCAATATAAATGTCCTGATTGTAAGTTACAGTTTATAGATGTGGATAGATTTATTGAGCACTTGCCATGTGGAGTTGTCGATCAAGAATGTGATGTTGTAGGCCAGAAGCAAGTCAATGTGGAGGAGGTGTATGATTTCCACCGTAGGCTAGTAATGTGTCCATATTGTAAAATGTGGATGAATGGGTGGAATCTTGGCAAACATTTACGGAACAGGAACAAAGATTGTTCACACAAGATGCAGCAATGTAAATGTTCCTTATGTGATTTGCAGTGTGTGGATGTAGATGCACTTGTAAAGCACATGTGTATTGTACATAGTGCGTAACATGTTTGACTGTTGATATGATTTGTGTAGAAATCTTACCTGACCTGAGCTTGAGGGGCAT
>JAAXHI010000183.1:483-1853 GCA_012270875.1 Candidatus Poribacteria bacterium
TGTTGACATATGATGAGAACATGTATGATACTATGAGTTTTGACAGCACTGTTACTCTTACATGATTTGTGTAGAAATCTTACCTGACCTGAGCTTGAGGGGCATAGTGGTGTTTATATATGAGTTTGCAAGATACTTGTGTAAAATAATTTTTATTGGTTGAAATCGAAATGTAGAGTGTATAAAGATGTTGTAAACCAAGAACATATGTTCATGTGGTGTCAGAACTGGAAGTTGTAGGGGTAGAAAGATGTTGTAAATATGAAGTTTTGTGTACAGCTGTGTGTGTTCGTGTGCTTTGTATAATGTCTAGGATTATCGTTTCTCATGTGAATTTGCCTTTGGTTGATTTGACACGTCTGTATGTATATGTTTTCTAGATATGTATTTGTTGAATATCTAGATTGGATAGATATGAACATAAAATGAATGATGATGAGAAAAGTGTAATGTAGACAGATGTAGTGTAGGTTAGTGTGTCAGTGTATCTCACATGGTGACATTGTGTTGTTTCTTGATATACTTATGTTTATTGGCAAATGTTCTGAAAGTGCTGTACATACATGTGCTTTTGAGATAGAATAAAACATGATACAGAAGAAAAAAGGGTACTATGCGTTTTTTGTGATGTGTGGGTGATGTGTTAGTGGTACTGTGGAATGATACAAGATATTTTATGGGAAGCTGTAAGGTCTGTAGTGCTTTCTGTTGTGTTAGTTGTTTATAATGATGTGTGCAAGATGGATGTGTTGATGTAGGCAATATGTATGTGAAATGTGTATGAGGGTAGATGTATTGTTGATATCTTACATTTTATTGGTAGGTAGCGCCACAATGTCAAATGGAGCAGATGAAAATTTCTTGGTGAAGGTTGAAGATGATAATACTTGGAGAAGCGATGAAGAGGGAATCTACATGCTGAGAGATGATCATGGGATAGGCCGAAGTGAGATGAATTCAGAACCTGTGTTGGATGTAGAGGAGGGTGTAGAAATCAGCAATTTGACTGGTCTTGTTAAACATGGTGAGCACACAGTGAGATAGTTTGCAATTGGATCGAATTGGTGACTATTTATAACTATTCAATGAATATGTTGATAGAGGCAATATGTGTATGTGAGTTGTGTTTTCGTGCTTGTAGTGATGACATGTTGTGATATTTCATTGGCAGAGGCAGGAAACATATCAAGTGGTGTAGCTGAGTGTGTGTTTGTGAAAAAAGAAGTTGATCACTGGAATGCTTCTGAAAACACATGTGTTGCTGTGACAGCTGATCACTCAAGAAGGCGAAGTCAACCGCAGTGGAATGAACTGTGGGGTGTTGAAACAGGTGTGAGATGTGAACATGTGAATGATATTGTTGCCAATGT
>JAAXHI010000361.1 GCA_012270875.1 Candidatus Poribacteria bacterium
TGCACGAGCTCGGTAGGCTTTGTCGTTCACGGATTCAAACGGAGCAAGGCCGGTGAAGTTCTTCGGCTTGCCCGGTTCCCTGCTCCGGATTGCCGCCTTGGGGGCGAGGTGGGACGCGATGACCGAGCGGGCGCGGCGGCGGCTGGAAGCGCTGGACTTTTGGGAGCGGCACGGGAAGGCCGCCGCAGCGGAACACGCCGGGGTGAGCACCCGGACCCTGGAACGCTGGCGCAAGGCCTTGCGGGAGCGGGGCCGGGCGGGCCTGGAACCGAAGTCCACCCGTCCGCGCCGGGTGCGGCAGCGGGTGTGGCCGGCTGCGGTGACCGGGGAGATCCGGCGGCTCCGGACGGCGCATCCCAATCTGGGGAAGATGAAGATCCACCCCCTGCTGCTGCGCTTTTGTGAGCGGCGGGGGCTGCGCTGCCCCTCGGTTTCCACCATCGGGCGGCTGATCGCCGACGCCGGCGGCCTGCGGACGGTTCCGCTGCGCCTCGACAACCGGGGGCGAAAGAAGCGCCCTCGGCCGAGGAAACCCCGAAAACCCAAGGGCTACCGGCCGCGGCGGCCCGGAGAACTGCTGGCCATGGACACGGTGATCGAAATCCATGCCGGGATCCGCCGCTACCTGTTCTGCGCGTTAGACGTCAAGAGCCGCTTCGCGCTGGCCGTGGCCGCCCCGGGCCTGAGTTCCAGGTGGTCGGCCGCCTTTCTGGATGTCCTGGTCGAGGTCTTCCCCGGCAAGGCGGAACGGCTGCTGTCGGACAACGGCTCCGAGTTCGAGGGGCGCTTCCGCAAGCGGGTCAAGGCCCACGGTCTGTCCCGCTTCTACACCTACCCGAAGAGCCCCAGGATGAACGCGCACGTGGAGCGCTTCAACCGCACCATGCAGGAGGAGTTCCTGCGGCATCACGAGGACCTGTTGTGGTCGGACTCGGAGGGGCTGGAGGAGTTCAACCGGAGGCTGGCCAAGTGGCTGCTCTGGTACAACGCCGAGCGTCCGCACCAGGCGCTGGAAGGAGAGACGCCGCTGGCCGTGCTCGCCCGGGAATGCCAGCCCCGGCCGGACTGGCTGAGGCTGCGACTTCCCGATCCCTTGCCAATCCCCTCAGCTCCCCGGTGGTCTTTGCCCGGGAAAACTCGGGGACCGCCCCTCGGCCCACCCCAGACCCTGCGCTCCCGCAGCTCTCCGCTCGCGCCGTCCCCCGTCTTCCCCACGACAGCCTTCTCCCCACGCGCCAGCACCACACCCACCCTGGCCCCGCCATCCCAACCTCGCAGCGAACCCACACTCAACATCCCCGACTGCCAAATGTCGTGGGCCCGTACA
>JAAXHI010000466.1:0-218 GCA_012270875.1 Candidatus Poribacteria bacterium
TATAAAAATAATTCTTTTCTTTCCTTCTATCTCTCTCCCTTCATAATCTCAAATAGATTAAACGAATTAAACGAATTAAATGTATATTCGTACAATATCACATCCTCGGCCTCTAGGAGATGAATCAGCATTAAAGATTCAATCTCTTACAACTTCACACATTTTTAGAATTATCAATTTAATTATAGCTTATATAGATTTCCCCTTAATTAAACGTT
>JAAXHI010000466.1:411-1525 GCA_012270875.1 Candidatus Poribacteria bacterium
AATAAAACAGCAATAAAATTAATCTAATTACAAACATGAAAAATCACCCTGGTATGAAGATCTTTAGCATGTTTTCTCTCAGTTTGTTACTTAGTAGCAAACTAACAACATTCTTGTGTAACCACAAAACCACAAGAATTTCTACAATGGATTCTGACTCAGATTCAAGCATTTCTCAAGATTTCACAGGTGTTGATGAGGCTACTCTCAAAGAATTAGATTCAGTTTCAACTGATCCTGATTGGGGTATTGAAGAAGAAGATTCTGATCCTATAGATGATTGGGTTGCTGAAGAAAAATTGGGAAAAGAAAGCTTTGGAAAAATCAAGGAGGAAAGAAATAAAAGAAATGCCAAAAAGGTGAAGAAATTAAGGAAAAGAAAGCTTCAGAAACTGGAAAAAGAAGTACAGATTAACAGAGCAGCAGCTAACCTTGAGCCACATGAAGTAGCTGTCATTGTCATCTCTGATTCAGAGGAAGAAACTGCCTTTGAAGAAGAAAGGATTGTTGAACCTGTCCAATCTGAACAGATCTTAGAACCTGATCAATCTCTTGAGAAAATTGTTGAGCCTCCAATTGAGGTTTACATTGATTTACCAGGTGAGTTTGACACATTTCTATTATTACAATTTCATACATGTTTACTTTTTCGTTTTAGAGACATTAGATTTGAATGAAATACAAACGCACATTGATATAACATGGAATTTAGTATTTTTGTCAACTAGAATGCAATTGTCACGAAAGAGTAAATGTTTCTGAACTTTTGTTTGTAGAAATCAGTCACACTGTTGAGGTTAGGTCTGAATCACCTCAACCAAGTACTTCACAACAATCTGACAAATTGTACACTGGAATTCTTGGACCTGAACTTGTCTCAAGTGACAGCAATACTTTTACAGTGGATACTGATTCTGAAGATGATTGTGCATTGCCTCCAAAGAAGAAACTTTCTAAAGTGGAAGAAGCTTGGCAGTCTTATCAAAATGCTAGACAGTATGGAGATAAACAGGATAAGAAAATAACCCTGGAATATTACTACAAAGTGAAATTTTGGGAGGAAGATAAGGAATATACCTCTACTCCTCATGAAGTTAGTCAAGAAGAAAGAGGT
>JAAXHI010000466.1:1585-1874 GCA_012270875.1 Candidatus Poribacteria bacterium
GAAGGAATTATTCCAGAAGGAGAAATGCACTCATCTTTCTTCAAGGGAAAACATGAAAGAAAGAAAATCTTTGACAAAAGGTTAGTACAATAATAATTCCCTTTTTCTTTCTGAACTTTCTTAGAAAACTTATTTACATCAAGTTTCTTTTTCGTGTAAATGATTACAGTAAGATCTGAGGAGAACAATGGACATTCGAAACTTGTTACTACCATTTAAAATCAATGCGGTTAACAGATTTGCAATGAAATATTTCATTGTTGCTCTTATCAACAGCATTTTTTCGAAA
>JAAXHI010000466.1:1941-2063 GCA_012270875.1 Candidatus Poribacteria bacterium
GCAAAAGGGGATCACAGTAAACTTTCTCCATCAATTTGGAAAAATCCTGACTACATGAGAGACAAAATGAGGGTTAGAAAGGGGTGTAAATCTAAAAGAAAAAGTGCAAGAAATGCTAAAGA
>JAAXHI010000518.1:0-776 GCA_012270875.1 Candidatus Poribacteria bacterium
AATACATTTACTCCTCAGGAATTTCAACAGGAGATTCTTATGGCAGGGTTGAATCCTACACAAAAACAACATTATCAAGGAGTGTATAGTGTCCAAAGGGTGAAAAATAAATATGTTAATGTGTACTATTGACTTTACAGTATGGCTAATCCTTTCCCTAACAACCAAAATTGGATTGCTTCAGCTCAGCCTGCAAATGCTAGTTGTTTTTATGGTTCTAATACATCTTATGGACAATATCAAGGCAACTATCCAACACCTCCTCCTAGTGCTGCACAATACCAATATTCCACATATAATCCAGGCTATAACTACAACAGCAACAATTATCAGACACCCAGGCCTGCTGCTCAGGTTGCTGCTGGACCTTTTGTGTCATTGCTCCAGGCTTCTACACATACTGTGTCTATTGCTGACAATTCTGCTCAGAATCAGGACCCTTTTGTAGAATCAGAGTGTGATTATCAGGATAACTCTACTCAGACTGATCCTATAAATCCTACTGATCAATGTTGTCAAACTGACATTAAACAGTTTAAAGATTTTGATACACAGGTGACACCCAAACATGCAGACTTCCAATGTCAAGCAGGTACACCTGTCCCTTTGGATCACATCGACTCTGAGGATACTGAAGGGGATACTGACAATGGAGAAAGTCAACCTGATGACATTCTGGCACAACAACTTCAACAGCAAGAAGTAGAGGAAGCAGAAGATGCTGCCCCATCTCCACCTGTTACTAGATCTGCTGTAAGTACATTTCGATCAATATT
>JAAXHI010000518.1:886-1270 GCA_012270875.1 Candidatus Poribacteria bacterium
GAATTCTCCACAATAAATACATCAGCCATTCAACTAGTATCTGTACCACAATCAGTTCAACCCACTGTCAGTGTACAATCAGCATGCAAACTTACAACCAAGATTACACCCAGGATGATGCAGTCTATTGTTCCTTATCCACAATACTTTGAACAACAAGTTACCAGATGTGTCAAATGTGCAGCTAAGAAGACCAAAACCTGTTGTCAGGTATGTGATAGGAAATATTTTAGATGGGTAGGACAATTCTGTAACATTTCTCACACAATTCTTGGAGAAATGATTCCCACATTAAATGAGTGGCTTGCAGACAAGAAGAGGACTAAGAAGAAGAAGAAATCAAAATGAGTGCACAAAGCAAGGACTTATCTCCACCAAGGGAAT
>JAAXHI010000264.1 GCA_012270875.1 Candidatus Poribacteria bacterium
GGTAAGATGTTCTATTTACTGTGTTTACTTTAGTGCAGTGAGAGGTCAACAGCTGTACACAGAGTTCTATTTTTAGCACACCGTGGCAACGCCACGGGATTCTACCTTGTACATATATACAACCAATCTGACATCACATATCTTTCATCTTTCCTACATGACAAATTCTTAGCACTTCCAACCTAGCCAACACAATCATCACATCACTTTTCTCTACCATAATAAAGGCCACAATAGTGCTCGAGACATGTTCTATTTACCTGTGTTTACTGACCTGTGTGTTGGTGCAGGTTAAGTGTGTGAGCGGTCAACAGCTGTACACAGAATTCTATTTTTAACACATCTCTGTATATCACACATCCATGGCAACGACATGGGATTGTACCTTGTCTTTTCTAGTGCAATATTAGTACTGACTCTCTCACACATATTCAACCAAGTAATACATCAAACAAATACACGAAACAGCTAAACTCTCTGACATATGAAGGCAGCTATCATAGACATCTGCTGTATTCAGCATATCTTTATGACACACATCTCTCAGATGTACATACCCTTGCACATTGTCAGTGATCACTAGGTAATACATAACGATACACATCAGCAACATATGCTCTTACTGATTCTGGCAACCCTAGCTTTACCACAAGTTCTTCTACATGTCGACCTGGATGGTTCATGAGCACACATGAACGTATGGTCTCCCGACACAGATGTTGTAAACACAATTTCTGGTTTCTCCATATATCCTTAGCAACATCTAAGATATCATTTTCCTGCGTTTCAACATGGGAAATATCAGCACCTGCTCGTAGCAAAACAATGGATATATTTACATGTCGATGCGCCCTATGCAATTGTACCACCGTAAAGCCATCATAATTCACCATGTTTACATCAGCACCTCTGCTCACCAATGCACCAACAACACGATGATTATTGAAATATGCAGCACACATCAATGCAGTGTTACCACCATAATCCACAGCATTGACATCAGCACCACTATCCAATAAAGCATTCACAAGCTCTTCTCCATGTACGTGTTGACGCATACACACATCTATCAATGGTGTTCTACCACAAGAACCCACCACATTCACACTGGCTCCACCACTGATCAGACTTGTCAAGCAATGCTTCCACTCTTTCACATGGACCTCACCTTCACACCCTGAAACATAATATCTAGCCAGCCATAACATAGCTGTATCACCATTCTTATCCAAAAGATTCACATCTGCTCCTGCACCAATCAACTGTCTGGCAACATCCCAACTGCTATCCATATCATACCACTCATCTATTTGACAATTAAATGTAGCCATAAGAGCTGTAGCACCTGACTTATCCTGCTGATCTACATTTGCTCCTGCTTGCAACAACATTGCTACAATTTGCGATTTATTGAGTAAAGCAGCCAGAGCAAGTGCTGACTTTCCATATGAGTTCATATCATCTACTCTGGCACCACTAGCCAACACTGTACGGACCATACTTTGAGAGCCATGTTGCACAGCTAACATCAATGTTGTGAAACCACAATCATTGGCACCATGTACATCTGCACCAGCATCCAGCAACATAGCAATAATATGTTCACCTCCAACCGTATTTGATCTACATACATTCATAAGTGGTGTCTCACCTCCAAAACCGGCAATATGTACACTAGCTCCAGCTTTCAACAGTAGACTAATGTATCCATTCAAATCTTTCATATCCACATCATCATGTACCTCAGCCATATCATATTTGGTTGCCATCAAGAGAGCTGTATCCCCAGTATGATTCACCATATTTACATCAGCCCCAGCACCCAACAAGATTTCCGCTATTTCCCTTCTTGAAGTACAGCCCCTCCAAGACCTACTTCCATATCCACATGTAACCATTAGTGGAGTAGTGTATTCTCTATCTTGTACATTCACATTTGCTCCAGCGTCCACCAACAATTTTACTATAGCACCACACCTGCTACTAGCACCTAACAATAATGCAGAACGTTCTAAGTGATCAACTGCATTCACATATGCCCCAGCTCTCAAGAGGGCTTCAACACAGTCACTGCGCCTGCATGCACTAGCGCACATCAATGGTGTCATTGTATGTTTCTGACATCCATCCACATCTGCACCACTATCTAACAGCACATTCACAATATCTACATGACAATGTTCCACTGCATAGCCCAGCAGCGTACCACCGTCAAAAACAACATCGTCTGTATCAACTTCAGCATTTGGATTCCCCCCGTGACACAGTAACTCTCGTAGTATCTCAATATCATTGCGTACCACACCACAGACCATCACTGCATCAGTCACTACTTCTCCATTATGAAGCGCATGGCTCACATCAGCAAGATCAGCCGCTAACCACATACAAGACTTGCACAGCCGTTTTTCATGTTCCAACTGCAATGTTGTCTTGATTGCATGATTCACCAATTGATTTGGATCATCCACATCCACACCATCTGTATGTGTAGACAATGATGTGTCTACATGTTCATCAGTGCTACATCGTTCAACATCGTTGTGTATATCTTCTGATATCATAACATCACATTCAGCAGGACACACATGTGCTTCATTGTCTGCACATATCACCTCTCCATGTATATTACTGCTATCACCCAGTACATTTTCTACATCACTCAACATGTTGACTCTGTTCTGCCAATGAAAAGCAATTATACATCATGAGTACATGCACAAAGGGTACACACAACACATGATACACATATATTGCAAATTCATACATCTATCAAAATTATTACCAACACCACTATGCTAGCCAGCAATCAGCCCTACCCATATATCACATAACTACACTCTATGTTTTTTCCACATATATTTATTTCTCACATGTTTCTTCTACCCTTTATCTATGTATACATCACCTTTCATATAGTTCATACATTCTACTGCTATGTCCTACACACTACAAGTCACACATCTCACATCATACACAAACAACATGTAGATATTACCTTAACATGATCATCATGTATATTTGTTATCACAATGATCAACTACACATCTCCCAATATACATCTAACTATGATAAATCATTACACATATACTGCATAAACATATCATTCAGCAGAAGAACCCACATTACTGCTATAGTCAATAGCTCACTACTGCCATAATGTACACATCACATATACAGGCACATGAATTCAGCCACATGTCCACCGCTCCCTAAACTTACAGCTATATTCATGTTGCACAATGTTATATTTCTCCAATGTAATTTTTGTACAACCTCTAGCTGTATATCTGCAGGCAAACCCACTGTATTGCTCATATCCCAAATTTTGGTTACTATGGACTTGATTTACTGTTCTAGCAACATTGTGTGAAGCTGCAAAATCATCAATGTTTCCCAAAGTCGACTCATCTGACTCAGTCTCTCTCTTCACATGATACTCATGACCATCAGCATGAGACCTCACAACACGTGCTAAACCAGTTATTGTAGCATCGCTGTCATGTACATCTACATATACATCACAATGTGACATAAGCATCACATTGCATTCTACTTCATTCTCTACACATGATAGCCCTGCACCATTTTGTACTTCGTCACCTTTCTCTATATGTCCTGCTTCATCTATATTTGTATCCGTCTTCACACTTGTTTCATTGCATACAACTGTATATCCAAGTCCTTCCTCAAATATCTCTCGGCCTACACTTACAACACCATTCACTATTGTAACTGGAACACTACCCTCGTACTTGACATCATCCCACACCTCCTCCATCATCTCCAACTTCATGTCATCAGTAGCCACTTCTTGACCATTCTCCCTAGTCAGCTCCGCAAACAACAGTGGCACATCACCTTCTGAAATCTGTTCTGTAACACCTATATTCTGCACAAGTGATGGTCGCTGAGCCATACTCATGTGAACTTGTCCTACATCATCTTGCAATTGTGATGAAACACTCATGGTGACAGGTACATTGTGATTCTCTGATTTCACTTGATTCTTCAACAATGAGAAAAGTCGCTTACTCACTGTGTCACCTTGCTGCTTCTCCAACCATGAACATTTATTCACACACTGCTTTGTATCAATATCAACATCTATCACATCACTATCAGCACATACCCTGTTCAGCGACCACTGTCCAATGTCAACCATATCATTCTCATTTAGCACCTCTTGCTTGATTTCCTGCAACAGACCTCCATCTGTTGTAGCAACCTTGTCAGCACAATCGCTCCTCCAACCTACAACCAGAGTAAATCTTGTCTGAACTGCACCAGCCTTGCCCACACACCTAGACAGACATCTAATCTACTATCACAAACGTCACAACAGTGCTTGAGCTCAGATGAGCTCAGTAAGCTGAGGTGAACCAAGATTGTTGTGCACAGAGTGGCTCTTCTATTTACCTGCTGACCTGCATTCCCGGTGTGTTTACTGACCACAGGTCAACATACACAAGAATTCTATTTTTCGCACAGCAGTATTCTGTGTGTCATGTAGTGTATCATGACAAACGCTGTTGTGTACATTTCATTATATCTGATTGTCATTGCACTGAGAACTGGTGCAGACTGAAAAGTACATACAATGACTATCTGTGTGGTACCCTGGCGTTACCACAACTGACTACCCTGCTCTCATCACAGGAGTACAAGACTCGTGACGCAGCACAATTAAAAAAACAAGATTCATCCATTCACTGAACATGACATAATGCGTTCCACATACCTTTGTTAGTTGTTTCAACTCTGAAGTCATCTACCTGCTCTCTCTTTTTCATATGTAAACAGCCACCATGTCTATAGTTCCCATAATCACCACTCCGCACACGCTTGTACAATGTAGACAGTGGAACATTCCAATCACGTGCAACCTGCTTTATAGACATCTTATCCCTTGAATTTCCCTTTTTCTGATCATCAAGACATATTCGCAATGCTTCTTTCATGTTACACTCATCCCACTGAAACAATATTCTGTGACTATGGGCAGACCTACTACCATTTTCCCGTATATATGAATGCCGATAATTTTCATAGTTCCCAGATCGCATGCGTCGACGGAGTGTATCTATTGGTACATCCCACTGTCTAGCAAGTGCACTTAGCTTTAATGGTTCTCCACTATATTGTCGCTCTAATGCTCTATGTAATGCGATTTTCATATTGTTCTCATCCCATTTGCAGTACACACGTGTCACACAACTATCCACAGCGCTGCATTTGCCACTCACTTCACTTTGTGTAGCAGCATCAGTGAATTCACTGTGAGTCTCCTGGACTACGTCAGATGCTCTACCACAATCTCCCATCCTACGATGATGAAAACTGCATGTTGTACATCATAATTTGTCACATCACACTTAACATTTTAGCTATCATGTCACACTAACATATATATATATATATTTCCATAGAGTACAATACAATTGACACATGTTTACCACACATACATATCATATGATGACAGCCACACCCACACTCACAAATGCAAAAGCTCACCAACATACATCAGTGTAATGCTCTATAGCATACACACAAAACACAGCAAGTACACAGTTTTCACAGATAAACAGCATGAGCACATCCAATATAATAATGGGCAGAACGGTGCTCGAGCTGAGCTCGAGCTCAGGTAATTCGATAGTTATTTCATCCACAAG
>JAAXHI010000479.1:0-1848 GCA_012270875.1 Candidatus Poribacteria bacterium
AAATTAGATACTGCCGTGCCGAACAATACGGAACTCATAACCAACACGGCAAAACTCATAACCAATGCGGCAACTACCCATAACCAGCACAGCAACTACCCATAACCAATGCGGCAACTACCCATAACCAACACGGCAACTACCCATAACCAATTCGGCAATTACCCATAACCAACACGGCAACTACCCATAACCAATTCGGCAATTACCCATAACCAATATGCCAACTACCCATAACCAATGTGGCAACTACCCATAACCAACGCGGCAACTACCACACGAAAGGAAGCACAAATGTGTTCACATCACTCTGTATTTGAAGATATTTCACACAAATATCATATTCCTAATGTCTGTTGTATCACACAACCTCACTGTGTTCGATCCAACATCTCACATCTCCATGTTTCTAACATACATTATGTCACAAAAATGAACCTTGTGAAAAACGATATTTGATACATATTTCAATATACAATCATCTATCATAAAAACCTGATAATGTTATCATAAAAATCCAGTCATTTACAAACACAAAGCAACACTATGTTTATAATACTTGTTCAAAACACAAAAGCTTCCGTGCACCATGTACAACAAAACATCTATTCCAACAGCAATATTAACCTTTATGTGATAGAACATCTACTTTCCCAGTGACCATTTTAAAACATATCCAAATGTATCAGGTATCTTGTACATCACATCACATTGAAACTGACCCATCTACAAAAAGCACAACTGTTATGACAAGTGGACAACATGTATTTGCAAACAACAATTTCCACTAATCATATCAAACAAGATTCAATGATATCAGTCTGCTTAGCCTACATGAAGTGCACTATTTTTTGATACACATGTTACACACCTAAATCCACACCCTTGCCCTGCTCAGTCTTTGGCAGAGGACTTTGCTTTTCATTTACCTCCTGCTTTCCCTTTGTCCTTTTTACCCTCATTACCCTCTTTCTTCCTGTCTGAATCAGAACGGCTTGTCATCTTTCTTCTGCTAATCATTTCTTTCGGTATCCATTTGCGCATATGTTCCCTACCCATGGACTGACGTTTGTTCTGTTTTGGCTCTTGCCTTTGAATGATCTGCAAGCCATATTTGACTAGCTTTTTAAACTTTCTAATGATATCTTTTGGATCCTTATCAAGGAAGTGGAACTGATCTTTTTCACATTTATAGTTTCGCTTTTCTGCCTGAGTATCTCTTATTAACTGTCTCAATTGAGTGTTAGTAATACTCTGGCCTGTCCTGACTGATTCCCGGAATTTGAATGCAATTAGTTCACACATCACCTCTTCGTAATCAGTCCACTTGAATTTCTCATCAGCTGACTTGGACTTCTTCTTGCTGAACTTCTGCTTATATTGCTTTACAAATTCATCCGCTTGCTGTCCCAACAGGCCATGCCCACGTTCCAAGTGTCGCTTGTAGCCATGGCTGTCATATCTCATAGGCCTGTAACATTTATCAACCAAACAGTAGGAATCCATACGCTGGATTTTGACATGTGGTTCATTTGCTACTAGCTGCCTGCCTTCTCTCCACAATGATCCAGCCTCTGATAGACAGGTATCTCTCTTCTCCTGGAGCAAGTCACTGTCAGTTGGATCTGATCCAGCAGCAGCAAGTGGGGTGTTGTGGGTTTCACAGTGGGCAATAAACTCAAGAGCACAATGGGACTGCATCTCACATGTTGGACACCTGAAGTTGTGATCATTCTTGCTACACGGACCTTTCTGTTTGTTCAAATGTTGTTTCAAGTTGGCTCTGTTCATTGATATATTGCAGATTGGGCATGGAACATAGTCACTTGGATCTGATCTAGCAGCAGC
>JAAXHI010000479.1:1914-2117 GCA_012270875.1 Candidatus Poribacteria bacterium
TCTTGCTGCACAAACCTCTCCGTTTGTTCAAATGTTGTATCAAGTTGTCTATGCTCATTGATCTATTGCAGATTGGACATGGAACATGCTTTTGTAGACTCCTGTGTGGTGGCACTGGTTCCTGAGAACTCCCACTGATTGCTGTACCTCTGTGCTGTTGGCTCAGTGCTACTTTACGATGCTTCCGTGAATCATATCTTGCC
>JAAXHI010000479.1:2198-2526 GCA_012270875.1 Candidatus Poribacteria bacterium
CTCTCATTTGAAGCTGTGTCAGTGTCATTCAGTAGGGACTCTTCTCCAATTGCATCATCACTGCTGGATGCACCTGTTACATCACTGTCATAACCTCCAGTTGCATCATCACTGCTGGATGCACCTGTTACGTCACTGTCATAACCTCCAGTTTCATCATCACTGCTGGATGCACCTGTTACATCACTGTCATAACCTTGCAACATTTCAGCACTATCCATATTTTCTTCTCCAGTCACATCATCACTGTTGTAACCTTGCAACATTTCAGCACTATTCATATCCACACCTGAATCTGTAATTGACTGCACATTGTCTGTTGATTTGC
>JAAXHI010000479.1:2625-3109 GCA_012270875.1 Candidatus Poribacteria bacterium
ATGCTGACGGCTTTGGTAGACTGCTGTATGGTGGCTGAGGACTCACTGTACACCCCCCCCTTTTGTTTGGAGGCCACCTTGCCCTTTCAACTTTTCTTTGTCATTCTGCTGGTGAAATTTGTAGTGAGCACATGTTATACAGGTAAATATCCAGGAAACTATCAGTCAAACCATGGGGACTATGTTTGATTGCATGAAATTGTCTGTCTAGGAGTAATGTACAGTCTATGGCAGTAGCAGGTGATGTTATACAGGTAAATATCCAGGAAACTATCAGTCAAACCATGGGGACTATGTTTGGTTGCATGAAATTGTCTGTCTAGGAGTAATGTACAGTCTATGGCACTTGCAGGTGATGTATATTTGTATGTTTTTGAGAAAAGGTTAAATTGAGAAGAAAATCTATTGCAAAGGGTGGCCATGTGGAGGCCATCTTGGCAAGTAGCCAGAAAAAAAAATCCAAGGTGGCCTCCACACGAAAGGG
>JAAXHI010000544.1:0-411 GCA_012270875.1 Candidatus Poribacteria bacterium
GAGCAGGTCGTGCTGAAAGATGGTTTATGTGTAGAACGTGTGGATCTAAAATCTATCCCCCTTCCGATTTATCCGAACATCGCGAACACGATATACTGAAACATCCAACACAAAAACCGATGGAATTGGTAACGCTCCGTTTTTATGCGCGTTATAGATTGTTGTTTTACCTGATGAACCGTAGCGTGACGGCGTATCTTTCCGTTCTTTTCCTGCAGCATTCTTTAGGAAACTCTTCGTGTAAGGTTCTCTAATTTGATCTATTTCCAAATCCGTGCGAGGCATATTCGGTTTCCAGAGACACAATATCGTTTCGTGGGATCGTTGCCAAAATTTCAATGAAGGCACTGTTTTATTGGTATAGTGCCACACCAGCCAACGTTGCTCGTGAATAGGGAAGCGCACAGATAT
>JAAXHI010000544.1:428-1222 GCA_012270875.1 Candidatus Poribacteria bacterium
CTTGCAACAATTTCTGGGAATCCATACAGATAAAGTAATCCGTCGTCTGTCAGGAGCTGAAGACAGTGTTCTATCCACGATACTGACCAGGCGACATAATCGTCCATCGGCATTACTTCGGTGTTATTCCCAAAATCTTTGCCTATATTGTATGGCGGATCGGCAATAATGACCTGATATTGCTTGCCAGTTTTGATTATCCGCGGCAATATCTTTGTAGTGTCTGCGACTATGATTGCATTAGTGTATGTATCTGACATTGTTAGATACTCCAGTCCCAGTTTAAGTATTTTCGCTGTATCTGCGGAGAGAAAACCGGTCTAAAATGGTGTAAAGCACCGGAATGACAGTGAGCGTGCAGAGTGTTTGCACGATAATCGCACCGATTACGACCCCTGCTAAAGTTGCCCGCATAATGGCTGTGCCTTGATCCCCGAGCGTCTGTGGATACATACTGACGATGATGGTCAAGTTTGTCATGATAATCGTTCGTAATTTGAGCGGACACGCCTTGATAAGTGCTTCTTTTATCGGCATCCCCTGCTGCCTGAAAACGCGGGTCTGATCGAGTAGCAGAATTGCGTCATTGACAACGATTCCAACCAACATAATGAGTGCTAAGAGTGAAAAGATATTGAGGGTCAATCCAAAGAGTGACATGGACAACACGGCACCAACGAACCCGAGTGGCAGTGTCAACATAATCGTGAATGGATGCGTGTAAGACCCTAAGAGCACTGCAAGTAGCATGTATGTAAAGATAATCGCTTGCACAAGTGCCACACCGATGGCTT
>JAAXHI010000276.1:0-2881 GCA_012270875.1 Candidatus Poribacteria bacterium
GTAACTATAGATCAAAATCTACAATTACACATTCCTACAGAAAACAACCACATATCTTCTACCGGATCTCTGCACATATCTCTATCAACACTACCACCAATTATCCATTACTCACAAAAACAACTTTTTTACATACCTTTGATCATCGGTCCGATGATCTTCCGAGTCATCAACCGTCTCCTCTCAACACCACTATATCCAATATGTTTATAGTTGTCATAATCACCAGACTGTACACGCTTGTACAATGTTGATACAGGCACACGCCATGCATGAGCAACACGTTTCATGGATAGCTTACGCCCTACAGATGACTTTCTACGATCATCCAGACATATCCATAAGGCTTCCTTCATATTGTCCTCATTCCATTGATACAGTGACATACCACTGTGCGAAGAATGGTTTTCTGGGCCTCGCAAACATACATGTTTATAATTTTCACAGTCACCAGAGCTTATACGCCGGCGTAATGTATGTACAGGCACATCCCACTCCTTTGCAAGCCTGCACAAATTCAACTTCTCTTTGCACCCAACTCTCTGATGGTTAAGTGCAACTTCTAATGCTGCTTTCATATTACCTTCGGCCCATTTCCTAGTTACTCTACCATCAACGTCATCCCTTGATTTACATATGTTACCCAACTCCACATTTCCATGTTGATCTCCCTTGTTTGGTGTAGGTACCTGAGCCATCCTACGACGAGGAAAACCTGATGCTATACACAATACATGGTAACTATATAACAGGAAACCATCAATCGTATGTTAAAATCATCATCTTTCCATGATACACCACTTACAACTATTCAACACGTAATGTATATCATACATACCTCCTACCATCACACAGTCACACATGAGACAACACAAACATGCCAATCTGCTAAACAATCAATTTATTGCAATTTTTACTCTTCATCCACTGCATACAAGATACATATTTTTGTTCTACTTCTCATCTATTGATCACTCCCCTGATTTTCTTACTCATTTAAGCACTAACCATCCCTCCATATCTACATTAATAAAGGTCACAACAGTGCTCGAGCTGAGCTGGGCTCAGCTGAGCTGAGGTAAGATGTTCTATTTACAGTGACCTGTGTGTTACATGTAGTGCAGGTTTACTGCAATGAGAGGCCAACAGCTGTACACAAAGTTCTATTTTTAGCACATCTTTGTAGCTGTACACAGAGTTCTATTTTTAGCCCACCGTGGCAATGCCACGGGATTCTACCTTGTAGCAATAATAACAACAGATTCCACCCGAAACATCTCTATCAATATCAACTCAAAATCTACGAATCTACAANNACAACTCCTTACAGTACAACATTTATATCTCAACAGACATTATATTTGTACTACTTATCTCGGCAACACATCCATGTGGAATCCATAGCAAGATAAACTCTTGTGACATGGTTTGACATCCCTATATGTATGATCTTGACACAATTCATTCTATCTACAATTAACTGCATCACAACTTGTTAGATTTATATGTTTCACAAAAACTATTGTCCACTGTGATCCAACTGCAATCCACCTGTTGATATCTGACATACTCTGTAACACATATTATTTAGCTGTCACTATAACATCTCATCAAAAATCTGATATCACATGCATCATAAAAAACAATATGATATCGCATGTATCATCATCACTATTACTGCACACTGATGAACAGTCTACAATCTAGTTCTCTCAAATTTTCTCTAATGTATCATCTCCATTCCCAATACATCTGTGTATCTCTGACAAAGCTCCATATTTCACTCTGCTTTCAGGCGTCATCCACTTGTTACTACCAATCTACCACATTATCAGTCCATCCATTCATCACAATGTAGATTGTACCGATGTTCCTGTTTGACATATTCAATCAACAGAGGTGGCAAGCCCAATCTCCATATTGTCGAATCTATGTACTGACCTGGGTGGACTCTCATCACACATGATCTCACCTGCTCACGGCACAAATATTTCAACTGCATTCGAAGGGTTTTACATGTATCCCATGTGTATGTAGCAAAGCCGTATCCCGCTAGATCAACTCCTGTAAAATCAACCCCAGCACGTATCAAAAGCACTGCTATTTTTTCACCAAGAGGCTCCTCCAACCCAACCAACTGAGCAGCATTGTTCCCATCATTGTTCACAGCCCGCACATCTGCACCTCTCTCCAACAACATTGCAACTACAGCTGGAGTATTCCAACGAACAGCCATCAACAATGGTGTCATACCACTATCATCCACAGCATTCACATCTGCCCCATGATCAAGCAACAGTTTCACCATCTCTCCCCCTCGATATGTCTGCGTCCTGCATACATGGATTAATGTGGTGCTACCTCCACTGCCAACTACATTCACATTTGCTCCTGCACTCAGCAATTCTGTCAACTGCTTTACCATTTCCTCTCCAAATGCATCGCCCATCATATATCCAGTATATGTATGTTCTACTGCCAACAACAATGCTGTGTTGCCATCCCTATCAGCATGATTGACATGTGCTCCTGCCGCTATCAATGTCGATGCAACTTCACGCCTAGATGCCCTTGTCACCATGCTTTCTTCTACATATGCAAATGTAGCCATCAAAGCTGTTGTACCAATATTGTCACATGTTTCAAGATCTGCCCCATGTTCTATCAGAGCTTCCACTACTTGACAATGATTCTCAGAGGCAGCCATAATCAATGCACTTGTCCCAAGAGCATTTTGCTTGTTCACATCCGCTCCTTCCCTTAACAAAAGCCTCACTACTGTCTCAGTATTACATCCAGCTGCAATCATCAGTGGCGTCATACCCTCTACATCTGCTGCATTGATGTCTGCACCAGCACCTAGTAGCATGTCAATCATTCT
>JAAXHI010000276.1:2951-6059 GCA_012270875.1 Candidatus Poribacteria bacterium
AATTGGCGTACATGTATATTCATTTCCTCAATATTCCCACTTTCATCAAGTCCCGTCATATTATCATCTGTTGCCAACAGCAATGCTGTATTACCATAAGAATCAGCATGATTTGGATCTGCTCCTGCATCTAATAACAACTGTGCCACCGAACTCCTTCGTTCACCTGTTCGCCAATAGCTCATACCATATCTTGATGCTGACATTAACGGTGAAACACCTGTACTATCGTGTATATGAACATTTGCTCCTCGTTCTAACAGAAGCTCTACAAGCTCACATCCACCATCAGCACAGGCCAAATACAATGGAGATCGACCCAGCACATCAGATAGGTTCACATCAGCACCTGCATCCAGCAAAGCAAGCGCACATTCAGGTTGATTTCGGTAACCGGCCCACATTAGTGGCGTTACCCAATCATCCTCATGTCCATCTGGCAATGCACCACCCTCGAGGAGAACATTTACAGTTTCCACACAGCCACGATTAACAGCATACGCTAACAACGTACCGCCACCTAGTGGTCCAAATTCCTCAGTAGGTACAGCATTTGGATTCCCACCAGCATCCAGCAACAACTTCACTATTACAGGCATATTACATGATACAGCAACCATCAGAATGTCAACAGTTACTTTTGCTCCATGATCCAGAGCACGCTTTACATCACCAATATTATATCTTGTAAATCCCTTTCCAGTGGAAAAGTTCAACTTGGTACCCAAAACTGCTTTCTCCAACATTTCATTTGCACATTCTTCATCCATGTTATCAGGATAGAGTACTGATTTGCCACCACCAATTGCCACGCTGCTCTCGTCTAACACTGAAAATCAAGTGTACACATTCAGTCTCCTCAGCATCATCCGGAAAGCATCCAAACCACCCCCCCCCTGGTCCCTTATCTATATGTATTTCCGCTTTTATCTATTTTCAATCGATTCTTCCCCTCTTCATCAGTTGCTGTTGTTATTGTCCTCCAACTTCCATATTATGTCTCCACTGTCAATTATGATCTCACATAATTTCACTTCAACACATCACATCCATAACTAGTAGTCCTCAAGTGCAACTACCATACACAACACCCAATACACAATTCACAACAAACCATCCATTACACAATTCTACATCCAAATTCACGAAAGACCACATAGCTTTTCTTACATTACACACTACACTACCCATCACTCTACACTTTTTGTTCACAGATCATGTCTTAACTGTTCAACAGCAACATCACTGTACACATCATATTCATATCATGTGTCAATTATTGTACTCATGGTGGCTACTTAAATGTCATTCAAACCATGCCGTACCCAAAAGCTTGCATTGTATTGTCACTCATCCCTGCTAGCTTCACTCACAAAACATTCCTTGAAACTCACATATTTCCTCTAAATTGTACATTCAACATTTCTGAGTCAACACCTCACATGATTCATATTATACATCGTTGTGTTTATCCTTACACTGTCATGGAAGCCAGAGCTGGTGCTAAACATTAAATCACACTGTTAGCCATCAGTTCTAGCATCAATCACAATCTGACTCATAATTCTCCGATTCCCATTTCAATCCAGCAACACACAGCACATTTCCTTCCGTCACTACAGTAGCCTTTACTGGCACATGCATCCCACCATCTTTTCCTAATCGCAACATTAGACTCCAATACTTCAGTAACAATATGTCGCCAGCTCTTTCAGTAAACATCTCATCTTCTAGTTGTAGTAAACATCGTATCATCATCTCACTACTTGTCTTCACTCTAGATCAACACATCACCTTGTCCAACTATCACATGTGTAAACACATATTCTTGTAGTCCATATGTCAACACATATTCTTGTAGTCCATATGTACATATGTAGAGCAAACAAAACAGGAATCAGTGCCAGAACCTTACATATATACATCCTAGCAATACATTTCCTGTCTTACTTGCCATACAAGTAGATCATGTTACACACATATTTTCAATGAATACACATTCACACATCTATATACATAAACAAACCATAATCACCTCATCACTGTGCCATAACACTTCAAACAAAAACTTCTATTTTCATGTTTCAATCACATGATCAGACATTGCTTCATACACACGTACAACTACACATTATACATATCATGGTATCTTATTCAACTTCTTCATTCTTCACACTAACAATCACCTTGAGATACTAGCATACATCTAGTCCACACAGATGTGTTGAAAATCTCGAGCTCTGTGTATATATACACCACCTATGTGCACATGATTATCATGTATCATCATTACAGCAACATTTGTGCAAGTCTTGCTCTTTTGTACCTATGTTCTCACTTACAACCACTACCACATCACCATTCTTTCACACAGCAAACATTATACAATACATACAATTGGTACACAAACTCTTATCTATCACACAATATGATACATTACTCACATCTACTTCTCTCGTAATCCACTTCTCTTCCAGTAGACTTCTCCCGTACTATCTCTCTTACTCTTATTCAGATATATCAAGTCCAGCTCTAGCTGCTCACCACTGCAACAAACAAAGATCATTCATAGGTACATCATGAGGTATCACATTTTTCATTTACAGCGTCTCTGTCATCATATAAGATATCTCAACATCCCCCCTCTTGTGAAACATTCAATTCAGCTATTCATATCCACACTTACATCTAAATTGGCCATCACCAGTGGACTTTTGAACACCATAGGGGACAATCCCCCCCCCTTCCCTCCACACTTACTTCCGCGATACAGGGGTCCTCCTTTCACGTCCACACGTAGCCCTCGTTCCCAAAGGGGGAATTGAATACAATACAAGACAATCCTGCCCCCCCTCTATGGGAATCAATGGCAAGTATTTCTACCTCATTCTCAGCATTTTAACCTTACATCTATATCTCATCCCTCAAAAAACAAAAAATTGGCCATGACCAGTAGCCTTTCGAACACTATAGGGGACAGCTCCCCCCCATAAAATTGGCCATCACCAGTGGCCTTTTGCACACCATAGGGGACAACCCCCCCTCCCCCAACACTTACTTCAGCGATACGGCGGTCCTCCTTTCAAGTCCGCGCGTAGCCCAGTGTAC
>JAAXHI010000404.1 GCA_012270875.1 Candidatus Poribacteria bacterium
CGCAACATGGCGAAGGCAATTAAAGCCGATGTTGAGGGCGGTTTTATCATACGAACCGCCGCTGAAGGCTTAAACGAAACCGAATTCGCAGCCGAAATCCGATACCTCATCAATCAGTGGAAGCAGGTCGGTGAACGTGCCAAACGGAAATCTGCGCCCAGCTTAGTCAGCAAAGATCTCAGCTTCACTAACAGAATCGTCAGAGATATGCTGACCAAGGATGTCAAGCAACTCCTCATTGACTCGAAAGTGGGTTATCGAGAGACAATAGATTATGTCTCTTCTGTAATGCCTGATTTGAAACCGCGAGTCTCACTGTATCAGAACGGGACAACCCTTTTTGATGCGTATGGTGTCGAACGCGCACTCAAAGAAGCACTCAGTGAGAAGATTTGGCTGAAGTGTGGTGGACATATTATCATTCAACAGACCGAAGCCATGGTATCAATTGATGTTAACACTGGACGCTTTGTCGGGAAATCTGACCCAGACAACACCATCCTCAGTGCCAATCTTGAGGCTGTTGAGGAGGTCGTCCGCCAGATTCAATTGCGAGATCTCGGGGGGATTATTGTTGTTGATTTCATTGATATGGAAGAGGCATCGCATCGCAAGCGCGTCTTCAAGATGTTACAGGAAGCACTTCGGAAGGACCGCGCCCGCACCAACATCCTCCATTTCTCAGACTTAGGACTCGTTGAGATGACGCGCCAACGCACCCGACCGAGTCTCTCTACCCTGCTTATGGAGGAATGCCCCTACTGTGATGGACATGGAACTGTCCTGTCTATTGAAACCGTCGTCATTCAGTTACTTCGTGCGGTTAAAACGGCGCATAACCAGACGAAGCATTCGGAACTACGCGTTGTCGCCAACGATTATGTCGTTTCTCATATCAAGTCGCAAATGGCGAATAAATTGCGGGAACTCAAAAAGTCGTTGAAATTAGATTTAACGCTGGAATCGGATGCCGATCTGCACCTCGAAGATTATCGGATCTTTGTCGGCAGGGGTGAAGAACTATTTTTGGATTAACGGGTTATGAGTTGTCAGAGGAATAGTTATAAGTTATAGGTTATAAGTTAAGAGTCGGAAGCCTGTCGCAGGCACGGGAATAGTTTTTAGTTATCAGTTGTCCGTTGTAAGTTAAGAGTCGGATTGACTGTATCTACCACAGAACCCTTTTTTAACTAATAACTATTAACTCATAACTTATAACTAACAACCACAGAAACCCTCTTTAACTAAAGACTTATAACTAACAACTTATAACTATTAAAACTAAATTGACATTGGTGCGTTTTTGCGGTATAATTTAAGCAGAAAGGAGTGATATTCAAAAATGTATGCAGTTTTTGCGAGCGGTGGAAAACAACATCGTGTAGAAGTCGGAAACCTGATCGACCTCGAGAAGCTCGATGCAGATATTGGTGAAAGCGTTACATTCCCGTCTGTTTTGGCTGTCGTTGATGATGACGGTCAGTTACAAGCCGGCTCGCCCTACCTTGAAAACGTCTCTGTTACAGGCGAGGTAGTTCAACAGGCACGTACGAAGAAGACGATTGTGTTCAAGTCGAAACGGCGTAAAGGGTATAAACGCAAGTTGGGGCATCGTCAACCATTTACACGCGTGAAAATTACCGCAATCGGTGCAGTGGAGGAAGAATCTAATGGCTCATAAGAAAGGCGGCGGAAGCACTCGGAACGGACGAGATAGTATCGGAAAACGACTGGGTGTCAAAAAATTTTCCGGAAACTATGTCACCGCAGGGAGCATTCTTGCCCGACAGCGTGGAACGCATATACACCCCGGTAACAACGTCGGCGTTGGCAACGACTATACGCTCTACTCAAAAATTGATGGGTACGTATGGTTTGAGCGAAAAGATAAATATCGCCGGAAGGTGAGCGTCTATACAGAGCGTCCTGAATTTTAAGCGGAAACATTTACACCAGGAACGAACGACCAGAAGCCTCGCCTTAGGGTGCTGCATCGCGCACCACCCGAGCGAGGCTTTTTTACTCCAAAATTCCCGCACGCTTGCCCAAAAATTAAAGCAATCTGCCACTACAAAGCAGACAGGAAACAATAGACATGAAACGCATAATCTGCCTTATGACGCTAACAGTGATGCTTGGGTGTGGAGGACAATTAAAGCAGCTCGCTGTGGAAACAATGCAAAACGCGCAAATAGCACTTACTTCCGCAGAGACGATGGGTGCACAAGAAACCGCAGCAACGCCGTTGCGCACTGCTCAAGAGATGCTTGCTACTGCTGAAAGCGCAATGAACGCTGGCGACGCGGAACGTGCCTATCGCTTGGCACTGCGTGCATATCTTCACGCGCGCATCGCGACTGAGATGGCTATTGCTGTTCGTGAAGAGGCATCTGTTCAAGAGGCGCAAGCACAACTCACGCTCAGCGAACAGAGCGTTGATGAGGTGCTCCAGAGGCTTGCGGCTATAAAAACAGAACTTGAGGCACTGCGTGACGA
>JAAXHI010000293.1 GCA_012270875.1 Candidatus Poribacteria bacterium
CTCATGTCTCTTATCCATTTAGTTTGAGCCTCAATAGCCTTTCTTTCTAATACCAACTGTTTCATTAAATTGAACTTCTCCTTCATGAACTCCATATATGTCTCTGTAGAGACCTGTAAACCAGCAGTATTTGGATCAAAATCAAATCCACAAGGATCAGGGGGTGTTTGTAAAAATAACATTTCATAAGGTGTATATCCTGTCAATGAACTAACCTGTGTATTCATTGCAAAACAGGCAGGAAACACAAATTTTGGCCATTTGTTGCCTTTACCAGTTAAACTTTTGCATAAAATTTCACTCATTGTTCTAATATATCTTTCAGTTCTATTAGAGCCATGGTTAAAAGGACTAACAGTAATCAATTGAATATTTAAAGCATGTAAATACATAAGCATCAATTCTGAATTTAAAGCACTAGCTTCATCACAAATAATAACTTTAGGGGTACCAAAAATACATATCAATCTATTAAACAAAACATCAGCAATAGTTGAAGCTTGACCATTTGGTAAAGCATATCCCATAACATAATTAGTAACTTCACAAGTACACAAAAGAATATGTTGATAACCCATATTTGAATATGGCATAGTTTTCAAATCCATTGAAATTCTAGACATAGGTTTATAATCTAAGGGAATCCTAGGATAGTGTAAGTTTACACCTTGTTGCTTTTTCCTTCTACTCTGACATTCAAAGCAACTGATAACATATTGTCTACAAATATTATGCATTCCAGGAAAGAAATATTTCTTTCTAATTTTATCAAATAAATGACTAGTTCCTGGATGACCTGATAAAACTGAATCATGATGTTGGTGTAAAATAGTAGGTACTAATGATTCAGGTACACATAAAAGAAATGATGGTTGGCCTTTATTTTCAGGTTCATAGACAATTTTAAATAACAAACCTTTAATTGTGATATATTGAGTACATTGCATCTTAAAAACTCTTTCAGCTTTGCCAACATATCTGCAATAGTCTTTCTCTATATACTTATAAATATCCTTGAAGAATGGACTCCTAGGATATTCAGCCTTCAACTCTTTCAAGGTAAGAGGAATATC
>JAAXHI010000025.1 GCA_012270875.1 Candidatus Poribacteria bacterium
ATACTGTGTTGCTTTGTCGCGCCACGCCTGAAGTTCTGGCACCCAGCGCGCCTGAATTGTATCCACTGATTCCGAATTTGCCAAAGCATCTCGAAGCCAGCTGTTTCCTGCTAACCTATCAAAATGTGACGGTAAAAAGGCAAAATGATCGCTGTATTCGGTGCTTAAAACGGACAACATCTGGAGGGCTGTTTCTATCGGGCAGAAAAGTTCTCTGTCGGTAATGTGGATTGCAACGCCGCCGCACGCCTGTTTCGCGTGCTTTGTGGTTTCAGCGACTGGCGCAGGCGTAAAAACAACTGGACGGAACCGAACCCCCGGCAGTTGGTGGTTATTCAGGAGTTCTGCCCACCTTTCGCCATCACACCAAGGTGCGCCTATATATTCAAACGGCTTTGTCGTTCCGCGTCCCTCGCTCATGTTTGTGCCTTCAAATAGGCATATCCCCGGATAAAGCGTTGCTGTTGTGAGGGTCGGCATATTTGGCGACGGCGGCACCCATTGCAAGCCTGTGTCATCGAACCACATCTCTCGTTTGTATCCCCGCATCCATGCGACCTTTAGTTGGCATGACGGCACGCGTTCCGCCTTCAACAACACTGCCAATTCTCCGATCGTCAACCCGTAACGCATCGGAATCTTATGTATCCCAACGAACGATTCAGAACCACTTTCCAACACAGGTCCCTCTATAGTATTGCACGCAATTGGGTTGGGTCGATCCGCAACAATAAACGCAATGCCGCAATCGTCGGCTGCTTCCATACCATATAGCATCGTCGAAATGTAGGTATAGTAACGTGCGCCGACATCCTGCATGTCGTAGATGAGCAGATCTATATCCTCAAGTTGCTCGCTTGTCGGACGCATTGATTGTCCATATAGACTAAAAATTGGCACGCTTAATGGATGACTATCAGGCGTGTCCGCACTCTTGACAGCGATGCCGTCTTGGACTGCACCCCAGAGTCCGTGCTCTGGCGAAAAAATCGCGGAAAGTTGACACGCCGGTGTTTCCGCGAAAAGTCGATAGTTACTTCGTAAAGTAGCATCGACTCCAGTATGGTTTGTAATAAGTCCGATTGACTTTCCTCGAATCCAATCGCTTTTCTCTGAGAGCAGAACGCTCAATCCTAATTCAATTTTTTGGGATTTCGCTGTGGCAGACATAAAAGGTTAGGTAGTGTAAAAGTTCCGTATAGAGCCGAAGCGGGAACCGAGTATTGATTGTTGCGTTACGGATATATCAAGTTATGAAACATCTTCCGAAATTCAATAATGCCGCGCTGGTCGGCATTAGGGTGTACCCGATTCGTCAGCAGGATAGCCGCGAGTTTTCTTTTCAAGCAGATGCG
>JAAXHI010000541.1 GCA_012270875.1 Candidatus Poribacteria bacterium
GCAAGTGTGCTCAGTTAGGCAGTTGTGCAGAAAGCCTGGTGGTCACTTTGATTATTATGCTTCTGATAGGGTGAGATGTAAGGGTATCAGCAAGGGGTCTCTGCCTAAGGACCATGAGGGTATAAAGATACTTGCTAGTTGTTGTATTCCATTGAACTAGTTATATTGGTATGAAGTAGGTGGTCGAAGTTTGAGTTGACTTTGCAATATAGATGTATAGCACAGTGGGCTGTACAGATGATTGCAGTTGCGATAGAATATGTGTGGCTTGGGTGGTTATATTTGAGCATGTGAAGTATGTTCTGAGACAAATGTTCAGAGACAAGAACAATGCTTAGACATGGTATGTTGATACAGATATACGTAGAAGTTGTTACTTCCATAGAAGCTATTTGAGAACCTGTATATATATTCTGAATATAGAACAATGCTTGGGTGTGATATGTTGACAGTGATAGCGGTAGTAGTTGTTGCTTCCATAGAATAGACATATTATGGTGTAGATATGTAAGAGACTGTATGTACAAAAAGTCGGATGACAGGGTATGAGTCATAGATTGTTGGTGCATTGGAGTACATGCCTGGTCATGAGTGTTTGATTTTGTTGATCTGTTGTACATATGAAGAGTGTTGTGTGTGGATATATGTTCGTCATGAAAATAATAGTGTATCCAAGAGTAAACCTGCACCAACACACAGGTTAGTAAACACAGTCGATATATGTGCGTCGGGAAAATGATAGTGTATCTTGAGTGAGAGATATGTAGTTATGTATATGATGTGTGTGATGATTGATATGTAGCGTTGAGATATTTGAGAGAAATAGAGATGTTACATACTTGGTGTAAAGACATGTTGATAGATGTACATATATGTCTTGTAAGTATGTGATATATTGTGACTAGAAATATAGTGAATACTTTTGTAGAAGTAGATGAATCAAATAAGTGATTTGAAAAGATGAAGTGCTGTATTGCGATTGTGAGAAATATAGTTGGTCAGATTTGTGTGTTTTGTGTAGCACATATTGTATGTATGTAGCTGAGAAACAGGTGGGAAATAAAGAATGTTCATGAAACATGTGGTGATTGTTGTATGTATGATGGGATGTAGGTGAGGGACATTGTGTGATAACGTAGTGCCAGCCCTTTGCGTCTTGTGTCATGTGGAGGGCACCCTACTGAGTTGTGAATGAGGCGTCCACATGAAAAACTGAGCGGGTGCAAGTAGAACCTCTGTTGGCTGACCTTCACATGAAAGGGGAGTAAGGAGGGGGGGGGGTGTAGCCCTTTTAGGAGTACAACCGCTTCTCTGGAGGGCATCGTAGCAACTCATTTTGGCTAGAGATATCGAATTCAAGAGGGGTTTTTACACAATAACTAATTTATGTGTCTCACAGGATGTTGCGTTGGCATCAGGTGAGATTATGTAAGAGGTAATTTCTGCAGAAAAGAATACTTTTTCTGAAAAATAGGTAAGAGTGAGCTGCTAACAATAGCGGAGAGGGCCAGGGTACCTGAAAGGGGTTGCAAGGGCAGGTGGGGTCACGCTATAAGGGGTGTGCTGTCCTGTTGCTGATTACACTTTTATTACTCCATTGACTAAGGAGAATCTAACGACTGTAATGTAGTATAGTAAAAAAAATCACAATTGCGTGATATGCTATAAATGGGAGTGACTGGTGGAATGCTTGGTATGATGATGTCTGATGTGAAAACGTAAATGGGAGTAATGTTATGACTAAGCCTGAACCAATGTGCAATGTGATGTGAAGGTGTAGCTAAAATACTGACAGTAAGATCGACATATATCTGACTATGTGTGAATAGAGGTTGGGAGATGTATCTGTGCGAAGGAGCCAAAGAGTGTGTAAAAGATAATGGGTAATGGCAAAACTTGTAAAATGTATGAGTGAGTGTAATATCATGTGCTTGCTGTGGGTACCCACATGGTGATCAATAACCTGTGTAGGACTATTGTACATTCAGGTTTTATGCGTTAAATTATGTGCTGTTGTACTCTGTAGAATGAATGGTGGAACACATGGTTCAGTGATGGACGATGATGTTGATGATGATAATGTTGATACATCTGTGATGAGCGTGGTGGCATTGGGAGATGCTGATGAGCTTGCTTATAGAATTGCAAACGGTGTTGACGTGAGTTGTTGTCCTTGGCCAGATACGGGATGGAATCCTATACATTTGGCAGCTGCATACAACAAGCCAACATGTTTACAGCTGTTAATCTCGGCTGGTGTGGATATAGAAGATCGTTGTCAATATATGGGAAGAACTCCATTGTTACATGCTACAGCATTTGGAAGCAAGGACTGTGTGTATGTATTGCTTGCAAATGGAGCTGATGTGAATTGCTGTAGTCCTCAGGGTCATTATTTCTTTGAAGAAGTGTGTAGAAAATTTAGTGATATGAAACTTGTAAAAGATGTTGTGCGTCTAGGAGTTCATGTTAGCAATTTTGAATGTGAAGATGTGATCAAGAATAGCACTGGTAATGAATTCAAAGTGGAACTCACAAAGTTGTTGCGTGCAATGGGTGGGTACTTTGTACATGATCATATATGTGGTGTTCATGTGAGAAAACAAACAGAACCTGATATGTTGAAAGATTTGTGTTCTCAAATGTTGAGAGTCAGATTACTTGCGCAGTATGGCAAAAATCTCTTGGTAATTGTCCCGCAAACAAGGCTTCCCCCTGGCATCAAGAAGTTATTGATGAACCAAATCGAGCTTTGATAAGTGTGTGGATTTGTGACTGAAAGATGGATGTGATGTAAACATTGTTGAGCAAAGGGGTGACATGTGTTTGATGTATGTGGTCTGGATGGGACATCCAGAGTGTGTACGAGATTTGTTGGGGGCTGGAGTGGGTATGTAAGAACATCCATACAAATTACTTAAGTGATGTAATGTGAGTGCACAATGTTTGTCATATAGATGGTAGTTTTTTTATGTCAGTAGTTTTAGCCTACAGAGTGTGAGATGTAGTACATGAAAGTTGTTTGAGAAATAAATAGTTCTTCAAGACATATGTAGTGTTATGTTTGCATATCTTCTCATATATGAAAGATAATATACGATGTATGGCACTGCCACAGGATGTGAGGTGTACAAAGATGTGCTAAAAATTGAACTCTGTGTGTTGTTTGTGTATGTGAGCAGCTAAATGACTTCCAGCTGCATGAGCTGCATTTACAACACTACACACACACATACAGGGTTGTGGACAGACATGTACTCGTCTAATTATATAAAGGATGTATTGATGGAAAAGTGAGGTAAGGTAACATGATGTTTCAGGTAAATGTTATACAGTGTGTTTATCAAGTGTGAAGTAGGTGTTGAGCTGCATAGATAACCCCTGTTTAGAATAGTGTAGCATGTGTGTGCATGAGCACTGTGGTTTGTTGTGTTTTTTTGGTTGTTGAGTTTACTGCTAGTTTTTGAAATGTTTTTGTGGATTGAGGTCATTTTGTGGGCCCACTGGTACCCCTTGTTTTGGAGTTTGCATCACTCGCCTCACAGGTTTGAAAGCTGGAGTGGGTGCCTTGCATGTGCGCTGAGGTGCTTACATGCTATGATCCTGAAAGTTATTTCTGTAGGCAATGGTGATGTTTCTATGTGTTATGTGTCCCATAAGATTTTGGTTGAATAAGAGCAACTAAAGGTGGAAGACTCCTGGACAGTTGCCAATGTGACTTTTACATGCAAGGGGAGGGAACAGGGGGTAGAATCTGCTTTTAAGAGACAAGCAAGGTGATTTTCACCTTTCAATGTGATTTTCAGCTTTGATATGTTAATATGACATAGAGCCTCTTTTCTTTCAGTGAGAGCGAAGCACAAGATGTCTGCTGAAGTAGAGAAGCCAAATGGTGGGAGTGATGGAACCGGTGTGTTCAGCAGTAGTGATGGATGTGGAGAAGCAAGCCCAGTGGATGAGTCTGGCAGTGGTATAACT
>JAAXHI010000146.1:0-1564 GCA_012270875.1 Candidatus Poribacteria bacterium
AAGAAGAGGCAAAGAAGATAAAAATAGAAGAAATGTCAAGAAAAGGAGTAAGTAAGGAATACCTGATGCAAGAGGACAAGAAGACCAGGGATAGAGTTAGAAGATTGGAAACAGACCCCACAATTTGGAAACAGACCATAGGAACCTACCATGGTTGTAAACAATGTAGAACTACATTGTTTTGGAGTGTTCTTGAAGATAGATGTCTAAATTGTGGTTGCATTGAGTTTGTTGACAAACCTGCTAAAGATGGAGAAAAACCCAGCACTAGGTATGATTGTAGAGATTCTGATTGTGGCAGATTTCGGATTTGCTGTTCTTCTGAAGAAGAAGAGATCAGGAAAGCAAGATTGAAGAATGGAGATAGACAAACAACCAAGCCTTTTCTTCACCCAAGAGATGAACCAATGAATTATGAAGAACTAGCAGAAGAAGATAGGAAAACAAAACTAAAGATAGCAGATCTCAAAGAAGGCAAATTGGCAAAGTCTCTTCTGTGGAACATGGAGTACAAATATGGGTGTTCCAACTGTAAGTCACCACTCTTTTGGAGTGTGATTGATCTTAAATGTTTGAAGTGTGGTGGAACAAAATTCATTCCAGAAGTACAATACACCACAGACAAAAACAACACTACAAAAGCTGTGGCATTGAAAACAGCTTTTTGTCCCAGAAGATCAATTTTCTCCAATAAACAAGTACAACATTTGTGGGAGATTGTGATAAGGCCCATGTCTGACTCAGAAAGGGATTTTCAAAAGAACTATTTTGAAATGGAAGAAGAAGCCAGAGAATTAAAAGATTATCAACTCCAAAGAAAGAAACAACTTCACCTGGAGAATCCCAAGCTGACTGTGACTAATCCAGTCACACAAGACAAGATTCCCTACTTGAAGAGATGGGTACCTGGAGAAGGATATGTCTTAACCTTAGAATTCCCTGTGCCTGTAGAAGTGGAAGAACAATTAGAAGACCCACTAACTTTGGAACAGATCAAACTTCTACCAGAAGAACCTTATAGTTCCTTTTGGATCAGAAAGCTGAATTATGGTTGTATCAAATGTAAAACACCACTGTTCTGGAGTGTGAAGAGCAATAAATGTCTGAAGTGTGGAGAGACCTCTTACAAGAATGGAGTAGCCTACAAGGAAAACCAAAATGGACCAGATTGGTCTGTTTTCAGTACAAGAGATTCACCCAGACATTCCATGTTCTTCAACTCAAGAGTGGAAAAGCAAGAAGGTGCAACTAGACTAGCTTACAGTGCATTAACCTTACCATCTCCAACAATGAGACCAAGACAAGTGGACAAAACAGGATATTGGGCTAGGACAGACCAAGAAATTAGGTACAGACTGCAACAGAAGCCTGTTACTTACAAGGAAACTAGATCCCTGAAGCAGGGATGTTCCATTTGTCGCACTGATTGTTATTGGAGTTATCTTTATGAAAGATGTCTCCAATGTGGATCCAAAACACATCTTAGTGATCAAGATTTTGAAGATGAGAGAACCAGAAAAATCATCAGAGAACTGGATACAGAACTACCTAACTCTGTGTACAA
>JAAXHI010000146.1:1613-2188 GCA_012270875.1 Candidatus Poribacteria bacterium
TGTCTCATGTGTGAAGGAACAAAGTTCAAAGAAGGAATAGAAGACTATGTAAGTTGTACTAGGTACAGTCCCAGATTTTCCAAATGGACAGGAGACAGAGTAGAAATGAGATCCATTGAAGAATTGAAGATGGAAAGTGTTAGAGAACAAAAATTAAGGCATACAGAACTGGAAAGAAGATACAATCAGATCAGAGATTTTGGCACTACCTTTCTGAGACTTAATGATATGACACCAGAGCAGGAAAAGATGCATGAACAATATCTCATAAATGAAGACAATGAAATACTATCCTTTCTATTGAAAATGAAGTATCAGAAAGAAGATCACATATGGAAAGAAAAACATGATTATGGCTGTAAAACATGTATGACACCCATATACTGGAGTGTTATAGATGGCTACTGTCTAAACTGTGGTTCTGAAGAATACATTGATGGACAGAAGATCTATACCCAATGGAATGGGAAGTTGGAGCGTCTTACTTTCAGTACCAAATACAATACTAGACATTCAATCTTCACTGGACATTTGATTGCTTTGACTCCCAAACAAAAGGCAAAAAGGATTTCAGA
>JAAXHI010000523.1:0-574 GCA_012270875.1 Candidatus Poribacteria bacterium
CAGATGAAGATCTGGAGAGGGCGATAATACACATTTGCGGCACCCCTATGATTGGCAAGACTATGTTCCTGTATTATGTTCTGGCAAGACTTGCCAACGACTTCAAGATTCCTGGCTTTGTAATAGTCGGAATAATTCCCGGAAATAAAGAAGTAGCGAATAGTGAAAAATACTATTACAGCATATGTAAACGGATTAATGAGAAGTTGTTAATTTTTGAGAGGGATAGCACCACCTTTAGCCCCCAGGCTTCACCCTTTACTCCAGAGAGACTGCGAGGAGAACTTGATGGCTACATCTTTCTAATCGACAACGCAAAAACCGATTTTTGGGATGTAGAAATTTACAATAACACTATCATCTTCGCCAGCCCAAAGGTTGATGAAGGCTCAAAGGAAGCCAAGGTGGACATCAACACATGGTGGATGCCAGTATGGAATCGTACTGAAATAGTTGATCTGCTACACAAATTCCCAAGGGCCCTTCCAAGGGGAAAAGGTTTTACAGATTACGAAAATATGGCCCAGGATATAGGAGCCTTGATGGATTATTTCGGGGGTACATTGGGGAACAT
>JAAXHI010000523.1:673-1367 GCA_012270875.1 Candidatus Poribacteria bacterium
TTCTTCACGAGAAGTACTCATCATTGATCGAGGTGCAGGTGGATAAATATTACAACAAGGTTGGAACAAACTATATTTCTAAGCACTTTACCAACCACATTCTACAACAAGTAGGAATTAGAAAGGCGAGAAGCTGGAACGAATTCTGGGGTGCGCCCGAAGCTAACGCTGTTGCCCGTGGGGAGCATTACGAGGCTATACTTGCCTCATACTTGGGCAAGAATACAGAACTGGACATGGATTACCAACCTCACATAAAGAGGAAAGTTAAGGCAAACTTCCCGCCAACACAGAACCTGCTGAAAACTATGAAGTTCAAATTTGAAAATGGACTCTATCACCAGACAAGAAAAGGACCTTACTGCGTCGAGGTACAACGCCTGGTACGCATGTGGCCAAAGTGTGCGGCAGTCGACTTCTACACTATTCAAAAGCGCAAAGCTAAGAATGATCGACAAGGCGATGATGTCACGGATCAACTGAGTGGAACGGGTCATCCCATTGTAGCTGACGGGTGCACTGAAGGCTATGATGTAATATGGAAGCAGGCAAGCTATGGGAAAATTCATAAGATGAATTTCAAGACCGTTGCTTCAAGGTCAGTCGATGTGGAGAAAGAAGTAGTAAAAGTGATCGCTGACCCGAATCTTCAGGCTACTCTTAATGGTAAACACATGAAGAATTCCCTTCTGAG
>JAAXHI010000532.1:0-1706 GCA_012270875.1 Candidatus Poribacteria bacterium
TATCTCTTCAGGTCTTCCAATGGCTTCTCTATCAATCTGTAGTTTTCTATGTTCTCACAACAAAATCGAATTAATTCATGGCTGGCAAATGGGGCAACACTTGACATACAGGCATCCCCTGACAACATTGACAACAGTCTTCCCATCCAGAAAATTACTTCTTCATCCTGGGTTTTCTGCACATAGGTCAAGATAAAAGTTGTAACTGCATCACTCCCTTCTTCATGTAGTGTGGTGATCATAACATTTCTTCTGCGCTCTTCTTCCTCTTCTGTAATTATCTCCTTGTCCTCCAACTTGCCAAAGTGCTTCTTAGTGAGGTACTTCAAAAAGTGATGATTTGTTCTCCCCTTAAGCAAAACGCGGTCATATCTTTTGTGGATTGGCTTCAGAACAGTATCCACATCTGGTATCTCCACAGGTTTCTCCAACTGAAGATTTCTCAGTGATACACCAATATGAGTGCCATCACAGGCCAGTATCTTGGGTGAGTGTTTGCACCAAGGGTCCACTCCATGCTTCCTGAAGTCGATTTTGAAGGCTGCTAACCAGCCAAAAAACCATTTGATAAATGTTTTTGCAGAGAGAAATGGTGCTGATAGGCTGTTGTTGGTCTCATAAATTCTTGTCATGTCTGAGCAGTAAGAACTGAATGATGTCTTGCTCTTCATAACTCTGTGTACAAAGTCCCATCCAATTTCTTCTCCTGCCGCAGTCATCTTGGAGTAGAAAAAAATTCCCTTTTCTTCTGCTTCATCTATGTAAGACAGGTAGCAAGTTCCTGTATTACATTTTATGTCAAAGTAGAAACACTTCACAGGACCCATCCGTGTGTATAGTGTAGCAGTGCCTTTCAGAATGGTGCTCTCATTGGGATCAGCTGGAAATTCTATTCCACATCTGCATTTCTTAAGGTTTCCTTGTGCATCAAAAGTTGAAGGTACAAGATTGTAAGGCCCATAAAGACCAGTACCAGGATCCATATTTTGTGACCTAACCACGTCATTGCGCATCTGAGTATTCTCTACCAGAAGAGGGTCCTTCATGTCATGGGGAATGTGCTTGCTGTGTGATTTGTATTCCCATAAACCTGTTTGAAGATTGAAGTTTCCTTCCATTCCATCTGCCACATTTGCATCATCTGTATTCATATCTTCTGCTGGACCCATGAGGAGAAATTCCTGAGATACTTCTTCTTCTTCTGGTTGTGGTGTTCCATCCTCAACTTCAAAATGACCTGGGAAGAAGGACTGCACGTAAGGGAGTTGTCCATACAGTGTCAGAAGATGTGGACATAGGTACCTCTTGTCCTTCATTGAGAGTCTGTTCACATCTGGTTCTTTGGCAAGTTTCTTCCGATTCTGCATCTTTACAGCACAGAGTGCTTCCATGCATTTGACATAACATTTTCCATGTAGGAAGCTAAGATGAATGACTGAGTAGTTATCCCTTCCTTTTACAGAGAATTTCGTTGTACTTGTTTCATACACTCCACCTAGGAGCTGTACTGGATTGTTCATGTATTGCAAAGATTCTTGAACTTTGCTCATGACCCTGGAAAGTCCTGTGTTTTGCCTTCCTAATTTTTCATATGCATCCATCAAGTATTCGCGAAAAAATCTGCAGTGCATACAGGTTAAGTTCTCATCAAGTATTCCTTCCTCTTCAGGGCAAAGCTCTACTCCTTGGTGTGCTGCGCGTTGGAT
>JAAXHI010000532.1:1819-2511 GCA_012270875.1 Candidatus Poribacteria bacterium
ACCAATTCCTCTGTAAATTTGGTGTACAGGCTGCGCTGGTTGCTTGCACAATTCAGGATACTGTCCAGATCCTCATGAACCTCTTCTGAAATCATTTGTCTGGTTGCAGTAATTAGTCTAGTGCTGTGTTTCCTCTTTTTCCTGGGTGGCTGTTGGACTTCTACATCAGGCATTCCATCTTCAGATTCAGTTCCTTCCTCTCTAGGATTATCAGCTTTAAGTAGTGTCTTTACACTTTGGGGTAGCCCAATAATGTCTACATCTCTTACCGAAGCTTGCATAGATGCATAGTACATAATTCTATTTCTGGGTGAAGTAGGAATGTACTTACGGATAATGCAACCTTGTAAAGGCCCCTTTTCACAGATTTCAGCTGTAGGATCATGTAGCAAATGATCAGTGTACCTGACATGATGGCCAGCAGCAGTGGTCCACTTGTACCAATGGTAGTTACTGATGGTAGACAGAAGGATAAACTGCTCCTTCTTCGAATTGAAGGGGTACTGATGTATATGAGATATATTGGAGGTAATTTCTTCCTCAAGTACACCCTGTGGAACATATTCAGCAAGTTCCTGGTCGATCAGCTTCACCTCCTCTCCCCACACACGAGAACAGAAGAGAAACCTAAAATATAATAGTTCGTGCTTGTTTCATGTTGTCTTCGTGCTAGCTTCGTGTAAAAACCAAAA
>JAAXHI010000398.1 GCA_012270875.1 Candidatus Poribacteria bacterium
AGTTTGATGATTGATTCCCTTTATTATATCTTATCTACTCAATTTTTCAAGAGAATTGTTTGACAACTAATCTCCTTATACGATATAATTGGGTATATTTGAACTGTCATATAAAAGGGGTTAAACATGAGTCAGGTTCATACTATTAAAGTCCATGAGCAGGGATTTGACGAAACCTATACAGTCCATATAGAGCAAAGCGTCGATGGATGGATTGGATGGATACAAGAACTCCCTGAGGTAAGGTGTCAGAGAAAGACGAAAAAAAAATTGTTAAAAGTGTTAGAAATTGAACTTCACGAGCGTTTAGAGACATATAGGGTAGAAGCGGAAGTGTGGGATAAGCAATTTGAGGAAGACGCTAAGGCAGGGAAACTTGAACGATTCGCGGAGGAGGCACTCACTGATTTTCGAGCAGGTAAATGCGAAGATATATAAAACACGTAAAAACCCAGCGTTTTCGGAAACATTACCAGGACCTCCCTTATCATGTTCAGCAGCTCGCTGACAAAAGTTTTGCACTCCTAAAACAGAATCCAGCACATCCATCTTTAAACTTAAAGAAAGTTCGGATATATTGGTCGGCAAGGGTCGGTCCTAAGTATCGTACGCTGGCATCCGAAAGAGAGGGTACTTTCTTCTGGTTTTGGATCGGAACACACGATGAATACATTCGATTAATAAATGATTGATCAGACTATATAGTGCCTTGATGTTTTTTGGTAAAATAGAAAGGGGTTGTTATGGATGTTATTTGTGCTTCAATCTGTTATCGAGGTTACGCTGAAGACGAGGTCGCCGCAACTTTGGAAAACGCACCGAAAATCGGCTACCGTCTCATGGAAATCCACGGACCGCTGATCTGGAGCGTGGATGCCGCACACGCATTTGACATAGATGGTATGAAAGCAAAAATTGACGCATCCGGCATGAGATGTGCTGGACTCTACCCATCCGGATGGGGCGGACAGGACAGTGCCGATGTTGACGCACGCGCGGGCGCAATCGCGAGATGTGTCGAAATCGCTGAAGGACTCGGCGCAACACATTTGACGACAAGTGGCGCGCAACGTAGAACAGACCCCGGTGCCTTGGATAGAGTAACCGCTTGTGTCCGTGAGGTGTTGCAACGCATGCCAGCAGAAAGTCAAATCAAGTTAACACTTGAACCGCACCACGGGAATGTCCTTGAACAAGCAGAGGATTTCCAAACCGTTTTAGACGCTATTCCCGACGAACGTGTCGGTGTCTGCATAGATACGGGGCATTTCCACGCATCCGGTGTGGACACGCTTGCCGCGATTCGTCAATTCGCATCGCGCCTATATGCGGTACACCTCAAGGATCATCTCGGATCTATCTCTGTCGGCATCGGGCGCGGTGAACTCAATCTCAAAGAGGTTATTGAGACACTCCAAGCGGTGGACTACCAAGGCGACTTAACTTTGGAACTGGAAGTCGAAGACCCTGAGAACCTACCGCGTTATACTGAAGAGGCGTATTTCTATCTCAGCGGCATGCTTGGCTTACCTCTATAGTCGAGGTTTCTAATAAGGGGTGCCGACAGTTGGAAACTGATAAACAGCAAACGACTAATAAATCTGGTACCCCTATAGATTTAAGCAATACTCTCTATTTATAGTTTGTATCAAATGACC
>JAAXHI010000482.1 GCA_012270875.1 Candidatus Poribacteria bacterium
ACAGGTATCGGCAAGTTTTAAAACCTCGCAGTGAGACTAAAGTGGTCAATAACTTTAGAACACTTCACAACTTTAGATACACTTCGTCGCTTGACCCGTAACCTCAACTGCCACAAGAACCCTCTTAACTGACAACTGGTAACTGATAACCGAAAACTATTTCGCTATCGCTTCCCCTGCGCCTTCATAAGTTCATCAAGTTGCTGGCGTGCATGCGCAACGATAACATTGTCCGAGTAATCAGTGATAAGCATCGTATAAGTAGAAGTGGCGTTCGCAAAATCGGCGTTGTCTCGATAAATTTCGGCGATGTTCATCAACGCCTTCGCAGCGATAGGACTTTCCTGCGCGACAACCTGTTCGTAGGCATTGATCGCCGCATCATCTTTGCCCGCGCTACGATAGATATTACCGATAAGTAACCGCATATCATCGGCGATAGTGGCTTCAGGGTAGACTTCAAGCGTCCGTTCGCACTGCTGGAGTGCTGCCTCCGTCTGTCCGTTCAATTGAAGTTGCACAGCAGTCGCATAGTCCGTAAGCGGGATTTTGAAGTAATCGGGATGATTCTGGATGAGGACGATGCGTTCAAGCGCGTCATTGGTCAGTCTGTCAGATTTTGATATTTTGATGACAAGTTTGTACGCCTCAATAGCCTGTTCAAAGTCACCCGCAAAGAAATAGGAGTCCCCCATCAGTTTTCGGGCAGTGGCGCGGAAACGATTGGTACGGTTAGCGATCGGTTCAAGCACTTCCCTCGCGAGTGTATAACGTTTCAATAAAATATGGCATTCCCCTAAACCTAATTGGGTTTCCGTCAACTGGGTGACAGTTAAGCGTCGGGTAAGCAAGGGTTCAAAGGTCATCTGAGCCGCTTTCGGTGCCCGAAGTCCGTGCAATTGCAACCGTCCCAGCAATAACTTATCTCTAACCGAAGTATTTCCTGTGTTGAGTTGTTCTTTCAAAAGTGCTACCGCTGCATCCCACCGCTCCATCTTCTGATAGAGTTTCGCAAACTTGGATCTGATGCTCCTGACGCGGTTCCTATCAGCAGAACCCGCTATCAACGCCTTATAGAAGTCAGCGGATGACTGAAGGTTTTCGTTACGTTCTAATATCCGTGCGTATTTTTCAAGTACTGTGTCAATATACATCGGATAAGAGCGATGCAGTCGTGTGAACGTTTCGAGAGCTGGCGTTGCCTTCCCCGCATAGAATAAGAGTTCACCCAACGTCATAACGATATTCGGATTATACCCGGATTCTACTTGCTGCTTCTGAAGTTGGGTGATGAGTTTCTCCTGAAGCGGTTTATGTGCTGCGCCTTCATAAATCTCAAGCATCTGGCTCCAGATGGCTTCTCGTTGACGCTGAATAAAACCAACCCGTAGCAAAGCATCAATATAAACATCTGCGGCTTCTTGGATTTTCCCCTGAATTTTATATGCCGATGCCAATTGGGTATAGAGGTAACCGTCTCTCGGATTCAACCGAACCGCCTGCCGATACGCCGCAATCGCCTCCGGATACATTTTATGGGCGAGATAGATTGCACCGAGTTGCTGATGCCGGTCAGACCGATTTGCGTTACCTGCCACAAGCTTCTCCAACTCGGTTACCGCTTGATCGGTTTTGCCCATCTCAACATAAAGGGCACCCAACTTCTTACGAAGGTTTGTGTTTTCTGGATTCCGTTTAATTGCCTTTTGGTAAAGTTCAAGTGCCTTTGCGTAGTCATCCTGTTGTTGGTAGAGTCCTGCCAATTGTTCCAGCAAAGTGATGTCATCAGGATACTGTTGCATCCGTTCTTGAATCATTTTTTCGGCTTCGGCATAACGTCGATTCGTGATATAAAGTTGAATGAGCCTATTAACTGCAGTCGTCCGATAGGGTGAAGTCTGGAAGTTTTCGTGGAAATACTTGTAGCTTTTCATCGCTTCCTCGGAATTCCCCTCCGCCTGTTGGTATTGACCAATGAGGTAGGCAGCCGTCGCAGCAGCAGTCGTCCCAGGATGTTGATTGAGGATCTGTTTGCACTGCAATATGGCTTCCCTAAACTGATAGCGGTTCCAGTGGAGGTTTGCCAAGCGATGCACCGCCCGCGTGGCATAAGAACCGTTTGGGTTTTCATCAACAATCCCTCTGAAAATGCGCTGTGCTGCGGCATCCTCACCCGTTTTAGCGTAACTCTGCCCTAACATAAGGCGAATCGAGTCTTTTGGACTCTGATGGAGTGGTGTATAAGAACCGTCTTGATTGGGAATACCTTTTTCAAGCAACGCTTCGTACGCCTTAATCGCTTCCGCATACCGACGCTCGTGATAATGATCATGCGCCGCTTCAACCGGATCTAACATCGGGCGATCCGCTGGCATCGTAGGTGCGCGTTGGGCCTGCGCAAAAGTATATAAACGCTCTCCGCTGGCAACGGCAAATAGCAAGAATAAAAGAAAAAGAAAGATAACGCATCGTCGCATTGTAGGCTCCGTTTTTATATTTTCAACTTACGCAATTCCCTATCGCAAGACTCGTCAACAGTGCCATACCGTAAATCATACAATTTTCGTCAATATCAAATTGCGGATGATGACACATATTCACGATACCTTTTTCCGCGTTCCCCGCACCCACCATCACAAAGCAGGCGGGAATCTCCTGCGAATAACAACCAAAATCTTCACCACCAAGTATCGGCGGTACCGGAAATATCAGGTTATCCTCTCCAACTAAGCCTCGCGCTGCAGATGTCGCTGCATCAACACACGGTTCGTGGTTATATGTTACCGGACACCCTTCTTGATACTTGAAAGTGTATGCAGCGTTGTTCGCATCCGCAAATCCCGCAAGGAGACGTTCAATCTGTTCGCGGACACGTGTCTGCACCGATCTTTGGAGCGTACGCACCGTCCCACCTATGAGAACTTCGGGAGGGATAACGTTGAGTGCCGCACCTGTGAGGCCTTCTTTCAAGTTCGCATCTCCGCCATGCAATTGCGTAATACTCACGACTGCTGAATCTAAAGGGTTAACATTCCTCGCGACAATTGACTGCACGGCTGTCACAAACTGCGCACCGATAACAATTGGATCCACAGTAAGATGCGGAAACGCGGCGTGTCCACCTTTACCCGTGAGCGTAATCCGAAACGTATCAGACTGTGCGAGCATCGGACCGACACACGTCGCATATTCGCCAACATCGTAGAGCGGAAAGACATGGATACCATAGATTTCATCTACATCTTCCAGCACACCATCAGCCATCATTGCCGGTGCCCCACCCGGAAACACCTCTTCACTCGGTTGGAAGACAAACCGAACATGCGTTTTAAGGCTGCTTCGGAGATCTGAAAGGATCCGTGCTGTCCCAATAAGCATAGCCGTGTGTGCATCGTGTCCACACAGGTGTGCTTTGCCATCAATCTTCGATTTAAAAGGCACATTCGTCAGTTCCTGAATCGGGAGCGCGTCCATATCTGCCCGTAACGCGATGCGTTTTGTCGCGCCAGGCACCTCTAAATCCCCAACAACCCCTGTCCTGCCGATTCCTGTTTTGACTGGAATGCCGAGTGCATGCAGCGCATCAGCAGCAATTCCTGCCGTCCGGTGCACATCAAACCCTATCTCAGGGTGCTGATGAATAT
>JAAXHI010000235.1 GCA_012270875.1 Candidatus Poribacteria bacterium
CCCCCCCCCTTTCGCGTGTGCGGCCCCTTTCGCGTGCATCCTTCGTTCTGCGCGGAAGGGAGGGTAGCCCCCCATGAAAGGATTATGGGGAGTAGTCCCCTGGTGTGTCTGAAAGGCCAGCGGTCATGGCCAATTTTTTCAGTTTTTTGTGATTTTGAAAGAGCTTTAAAATGTCCTTGGTCCCATGTGTCCCCCATCGCATGCGGCCTGCGTCCAACACAAAAGGGAGGGTGTGAAAGGAGGATGGGGAGTAGTCCCCTAGTGTCTCCGAAAGGCCACCGGTCATGGCCAATTTTTTCATTTTTTTGCAGTTTTGAAAGAACTTTAGAATGTACTTGGTCCCATGTCTGTATGTGTAGCGGTTATCGCACACGAGTCAATTTTTGTATTTTTTTAAAAACTTAGTCATTTTTGCTTGTGTTGTATCGAGTGGTTTGGGTATTTCCAAGATATGTTGGAAATGTCATAGGTCATGGTGAATTAGCTTGATGCGTTGTTTAGAGTTGATGCAGAACATGTGTAGAAAAAGTGCTGGAACTAATCGGATTGATCATGATATTGTAGAATACATGAACAGCGAGTTGGATTTGACAGGATCCTGATTTGTTTTGTACATGGAGACGGCATGTGCGGAGATCATATGTGAGTAATCTGTGTGTATTTTGCAAAATATGGGGGGGGGTACCATAGCGTTAGTGTATGCGAAAGGGGGGGGGGGTACTCTTGCATGTCAATGTGAAAACCCCAAATCAGATAGAAATCATTTGGGAAGTAATAGTTGTAGGAATCACATGTGTTTGGTAGTTTCTTGAGATTAATACAGGAATTATAGGAATTATATGTGGAATTGAGAGATATTACATTTTTCAGGTTATCATAAGATCAGTTGTAATGGAGGATAAGCTACAGTGGTCCTATGTAGTGTATATATGTGTGTAATTGAGTGAATGGATGGTGAAGGATAATTGTTGTATCTTGTGGCAGAGCATCTATGATAATATGTGTAAGAAGTAGTCAAATGAGACATATGAATGTACATTTTCACTAGTAGTTTGTGTACTTTTGGGGGAAATCAAAAATAGGAGGAAATGGAGGGTCCCCCCCCCTCCCCCCCTTTCGCGTGTGGGCTGCGTTCCATGCGGTAGGGAGGGTACCCCCCTTTCGCGTGTGGCCTGCGTTCCACGCGGAAGGGAGGGTACCCCCCCTGAAAGGATGATGGGGAGTAGTCCCCTAGTCTGTGTGAAAGGCCAGCGCTCATGGGCAATTTTTTTATTTTTTGTGTGAGTTGTATCGATTGAATCTGGGATATGTGAGAAGTGGTAGTGGTAGTATTGGAAAAAGTGTTGGAACTAATCAGATTGATCATGATATTGTAGAATACATGAACAGCGAGTTGGATTTGACAGGATCCTGATTTGTTTTGTACATGGAGACGGCATGTGTGGAGATCATAGGTGAGTAATTTGTGT
>JAAXHI010000583.1 GCA_012270875.1 Candidatus Poribacteria bacterium
TAGTATTACAGTTGTAGATGATTGTGGCATACTGAAGGGGTTGCCGTGCCTTGCTTCCGGAGTGTCCGATGTCCGCCACCGTCCCCCGACCCGAGCCCCTGCCGGCCCCCGCGCCCCTGACCGCGGCCACGGTGCGCGGCTGGCAGGCCCAGCGCGCCGAGGTCGACCGGCGGCTGGCGCCCTGCTTCCGGCGGTCGGAGGCCCGGCAACGGGCCGGCGCCTACGTGGACGGCCTCCTGAGCGACACCCGGCGCAAGAACGGCTGGCAGCTGGCCGAGACGGCCGGCGATGCCACGCCCTACGGCGTCCAGCACCTGCTGGGGCGCGCGGTCTGGTCGGCGGACCAGGTGCGGGACGGGCTGTTCGCCTATGTCGCCGAGCACCTGGAGGATCCCGAGGGGGTGGTCGTGATCGACGAGACGGGCTTCCCCAAGCAGGGCGTCCATTCGGCGGGGGTGGGCCGGCAGTACTGCGGGACGCTGGGCAAGGTGGGCAACTGCCAGGTGGGGGTCTTCCTGGCCTACGTCGGGTCCCGCGGCCACACGCTGCTGGACCGGGAGCTGTACCTGCCCGAGGCCTGGACGAAGGACCCGGCCCGGCTGCAGGCGGTGGGGCTGGCCCCGGACACGCCCTTCGCGACCAAGCCGGAGTTGGCCCGGCGCATGCTGGAACGGGTGCTGGAGGCCGGGCCGCCCGTGGCCTGGGTGACGGGGGACGCGGTCTACGGCCGCTCCCGCGGGCTGCGCAGCTGGCTGGAGGACGAGGGGCTGCACCATGTGCTGGCCGTGCCCCGCAACGAGGAGCTGTGGGCCGGCAGCGACCTCTGGCGCGTGGACGAGGTGCAGGCGGTGCAGGCACACCGGGAGTGGCACCGCATCAGCGCCGGCGCCGGCAGCAAGGGGGCGCGCTGGTACGACTGGCAGTGCTGGGTGCTGGCGGAGCCGGAGGAGGCCGACTGGGGCCACTACCTGCTCTTCCGCCGCTCCCTGGCGGACCCGGACGACTGGCAGGCCTACGTGGCCTTCGCCCCGCGGGACTGCGACCTGGAGACGCTCGTGGCCGTGGCCGGCCGCCGCTGGCCCATCGAGCACGCCTTCGAGGCCGCCAAGCAGGAGACGGGCCTGGACGACTACGAGGTGCGCAGCGCGCACGGCTGGTACCGGCACGTGACCCTGGCGCTGTGGGCCCTGGCCCTGCTGGCCGCGGTGCGGGCCGCCGACCTGGCGCGCCCCGAACCCCAAAAAAAGAGTCCGGACACGAACAGCCTGGCGGCCTTCAAGCGGTCGCGCGGCCTGGCCGGGGACTGAGCCTGCCCGAGATCCGGCGCCTCCTGTGGCGCCTGTGGCTGCGGGTGTCGGTCCCGGCCCGGGCGATCCTGGCCTGGTCCGATTGGCGGCGACGCCACCAGTGGGTGGCGCAGGGCTGCCACGCCCGTCGTCAGTACCTCAAACTGCTTCAAGTACAACTGTAGTA
>JAAXHI010000299.1 GCA_012270875.1 Candidatus Poribacteria bacterium
CAGCCCGTGGATTAACCCCGTCTTCGGCGCGCGCCGAAACGGCTGCGAGATCGCCAACTTGATGGACCAGGGCGATGAGCTGGACGGCGAATGAGGCGATCTTCGGCCCATACCCGCAGAACAAGCCCCCAGGCAGCCATTTGGAGGCGGTAGCGGCGCATTTCCGCCGCAGAAAGCGCACGGAGCCGCCGCCGGCCGCCGCCCTGCAGACACCTCGGCTTCCCCACCTTGAAGCGATGCCGCATCAGCAGCGACAGGTTGAAACCCGCCGCATGGATCAACAGCCGCTTGCCGATGTTCTCCCGGCCCCGCAGATGCAGCCGGCGCATCCCCCCGGTCTCGTAGCAGTGCGCGAACGAACGCTCCACCAGCTCCCCCCGCCGCCTCATCAGCCGCTTCCCGTTCGCACCGCGCAGCCGGCGCCGGTTCCCGTACACCGCCTTCTGCGCCTCGCGCTTGCCCTTCCAGCGTCGCCGACCCCGCCGCCCCGGCTCTGCCACATACGAGCGCATCCCCGACCGCTTCAGCTCCACCATCGTCGCGTTCGAGTGGTATCCCTTGTCGCAGACCACCGCCCGCGGCGGCGCACACTCCGAGCCCGCCCGATCCAGGTTCGCCTTCGCCGCCGCCACGCTCGACGCCAGCGTCTTCGTGTCCCCCCGGTCCGCGGGCTGCACCACCACCGCCGCCACCGCCCCGCTCTCCAGGTCCACCGTGTGCTCCACCTTGTGCGCCAGCCTGGTCCGGCCGCACTTCGTCTTCGCGATCCGCGCCTCCGGGTCCACCGGCTGCGTCCAGTCCCGGTTCGATGTCTTCCGCCCCTTCCGCTTCCGGTCGAAGGCACGCAGCTCCGCTGCCGTCGGCGTCCGCTCTCCCGACGCCTTCGCCAGCCCCGCAAGGAACTCCCGGTAGTTCGATCCGCTCTCCCGACGCACGATCCCGCGCATCGCGGCGTTCGCCAGCAGCGTCGTGCCGTCCACCCCGAGCTGCCGCCCGCGCAGCAGCTTCGCCCGCGCCAGCCGCGCCAGCACCCACCCGAAAACCTCGTTGTGGGCCTCCAGCGAGATCCGCTTCCGGGTCTTCGACAACGTCGAGTGGTCCGGCGCCCGCTCCGTCAGGTCGAGGCCCAGAAAGCGACGCAGCGACGCCGAATCCGCGATGTGCCAGGCGATCCGCCGCTCCGAGTCGTGCCCCTCGAAGAACCCCACCAGGTGCATCCGGAAGTAGTTCCCCGGCGGAAGCCCCGGCCGACCGCGACCCTCGGCGTAAAACCCGGCGCAAACCTGCTCGGCATACGCATCGAAGCCCGCCTCTTCGAGGACCTCGTTCAGCTTCACATAGAACGGACAGCCCGGACTGCGGGGCAGGTCAGCGGGCGAGATCCACAGCTTCTGTTGCCGTTCAACACGGCGTCTCCCCATCGACATACCCGAAATTGTACCGCCCACGGCCGTGTAATAACTTCAATACCCAAGGGACTTTATCCACAGGCTG
>JAAXHI010000399.1 GCA_012270875.1 Candidatus Poribacteria bacterium
GAGCTCTCAGTATCAGAGTTCCAAGCCGTAATGTCAATTGTTCGCATTCGTCTCAGGATTCTCCGCCTACGGCCTGTGCGACCCCATTGATGGGAATTGCTTTTTTCCCCTGTAATACTAGCTCGCACTAGTCTAACCCATTTACACTCTGGGTCTGATTCTTGCTGATCTGGTAAATATTTTCCATCAGCATCCAGTAGCGTACTTTGCATATCTTGTGATCTTTTACGGCACTTGTTACAAGGCCCACACAAGAGATTTTGCTCCTCATCCACCAATGGACATTGACATTCTTGAGGATTTTCACATCTCCTGGACATGGCATCAGCATTTCCATGCTTTGCTCCAGGACGGTATTCCACAACAAAATCATATGCGGATAGAACCTCTATCCAACGAGCAATTCTATTTTTTGGCTCGCGTAAGCTAAATAGCCATCTCAAAGCTTGATGATCACTTCGGACACGGAATTGTTGTCCTAAAAGGTAACACTTGTAGTATTCTACAAAATGACGGACTGCCAACAATTCCTGATCTGTCACACAGTAATTACGCTCTGGCTTGTTCATAGTTCGGCTGCCATAAGCAATAACTTTTTCTACCCCATTTTGTACTTGTGACAGTACCGCCCCTAGGGTTGTCTGACTTGCATCTGTGTCAAGTATAAACTCACCACCTGGTATGGGGTGTGCCATAATAGGTGCACTCGTCAGTGCAGTCTTGATGTCATCAAAAGCTTGTTGGCAAACAGTTGTCCACTCAAAAGGGACATCTTTCTTTGTTAATTGGGTCAATGGATATACTCTCTTGGAGTAATCTTTTACAAATCTTCTGTAGTAGTTACCCATACCCAATATCACCTGTACATCTGTAACACAGGTAGGTGTTGGCCACTCGAGAAGTTTACGGACATTATCAGGATTCGGTACTACCCCATTGCCATTCACCACATGTCCCAAAAACTTAACTTCTCGCTGAAAGAAATTACATTTCTTTGGCTTTAATTTCAACCCAGCATTACGGAAACGCTGGAGGACTTCCCGCAGTCTTTTGCAATGTTCACCAAAGTCTGCGGCAAAGACAAGAAAATCATCTAAAAATGCTATACAACTTTGCCACTGTAAATTCATCAGGACTAATTCCATCAGTCTCTGATAGGTGGCAGGGCTAGTCTTCATCCCCATGGGCATCACTCTGAACTGATACAGCCCATACTTGGTTATGAAGGCTGTTTTTGGAATATCTTC
>JAAXHI010000522.1:0-247 GCA_012270875.1 Candidatus Poribacteria bacterium
TTAGGTCGAAGTTTGACATCATCGATAATTTCGGACTACCTGTGATATTGCTTGCCAAAGACCTAGGTAACTCGTCGGACAGTGCTATGAATACTTCAGTTGAGAGCACGGGTGCCCATGCAAAGAATTACACGAAAGGTTATTAATCTTGATATCTTATACCATGTCAATAAATAATACGCGTAATGCCATAGATAAAGACAACTGACATTAGAAGAGTCACGATTTAAATTGAGTCATTAATTTC
>JAAXHI010000522.1:389-5369 GCA_012270875.1 Candidatus Poribacteria bacterium
AGCGCTAAATGCTAGCACGTATGTAGATGCTTGTCCAGCTATATAATTCTGAATAAGATCCGAATAAATAGTTTCCAAATGTAGTATTTTTGATGTCTTTCTTACCATTTAGATCGTCCAATAAAAGTATCAGCGATGAAAACCAAATTCGAATTCGCGAACAAACTCGATTGAGGTAATCAAAGTATTTTTCACCCATTATGCTTATACCTGCATGCTAATTTTTCTTCCTTAGATGTAGTTCGGAAATCACCGATGAAGATAATAATACTAAAAGGCCGAAGAGACAAACCAGTAACATGAACTGCAATCAGAGGTAATTGAAATTTTCTTATTATTGTTGTCTAAAGGACAGTGTTTTTATTTGTGAAACAGACAACAAAGGTTCAGACTTCGAGCCACTGAGAGGGCTTTGGATACGCAACGCAGACGGGACCTCAGAATGAGTAAAAAGGCCTCGCATATGTCTGTCACATTAGAGTCCCGAATTGAGTCACGAATTTCCACTGATCCAGTGACCGCTTTGAAAATCCAAGACCTAGCCAAAATTACTCCATCTAAGCATTCCGGACAAATCAGACAACGCTACTTTGATGTTAAAAGAAAACTACCTAGATCACCTTCTTTAAGGAGTGCAGTTGCAGGTCGGCTTTTGAAGAACCTAGTTAAGTCACCCTCCACTGGTAGTGCGATGCTCTTGTTGATTGATAGCTTCGGTAGGAAACCAGTGAGGCATGTTGATGTTCATGAGAGAAGGACAATGCAAAGCTTAGTATTGAAACTGAAGAAATATAAAGCATCCAAGAATGATGCAAAATTTAATGACACTGTCCGGAAATTTAAACAGAAATATAATTCGGTGAGAGAATTTTCTGCAAAAATTGGGATGCACAGGACGCAGGTGCAGCGCCTTATTTCAGTTCCGAAGAGACATGCAAGAGCAATGACACAGGAACAGCGCAATGTTGTTCTGGATTGCTATTCCTCCACTGACTTTTCACTACAGCTTCCTTTCAAGAGACATGCAAAATTTTTTTATCTCCGAAGTTCACTCTCTGAAGCTTATGCTAAGTATGCCAGACGGCAAGACAAAGCAGGATTTCGTGTATTTTCTGAGAGCAGTGTGTACAGATGCCTCAAAAAGCGATTTCGCACAAGAAAACAAATACCATTTAAAGATTGCCAGTGTGACACTTGTGTAAATCACAGTTTGCTTTTAGATGCACTTATAGTTGNNGGGTCTAAAGAGGAGAGTTACTCAAAATATTCTGAGGTCATTTTGTCCTATGGTGGATGAGAAGAAGGGAAGCACTAACAGAAAACTTGAATTTTCTGACACATTAGATGAGGCGTTAACAGATCACAATCGTGAATGTATATTTCGTGAGTGCCAGAAATGCGGGGCAGTTCATTTCCAGGATAAGTTAATCAAGGAAAATCCTGATGTGGATTGGGGGAAAGAGGTTCATTGGTCTCAATGGCAGAAGGTGACAGTATTTGGTCAAAGTACACAAAATGAGCAGGGAAACAAAAAGAATTCATTTAGACCCACTGACAAGATACGCTTCAAAGGTTCTCTAGCCCAACTTCTCACCTTATTCACTGAGAGCTTGAATGACATATCAAAACACATTTTTCATTTTCGGTGGCAAACGGAACAGTTCGATCAGTGCAAGCAGCAGCTACAAGAAAATGATGTTATGCTAGTGATGGATTTTGCAATGAATTACGCACACCGCAGGCAATTTGAGATACAAAAGGGTTTTTTTTCAAGACGTACCTCGACAATGCATCCGGTAATAGCCTTTTATCCCTGTCCACATGACTGCTGTGATCAGGTTGTCAAGGATGAAATAATGATATTATCGGATGACCATACGCATGATTCACATGCTGTAATCACATATGTGGATAAGGCTTTGTGTCATCTGAGAGAAAAAGGAGTCACGATAAACAGAATCGTGATGTGGTCAGACAACTGTGGAGCCCAGTACAAAAATTGTAAAATTTTTGAACATATGTCAAAAATTTTTGATGTTCTAGTGATGCGCTGTTTTTTTTGCGCAAAACACGGAAAGGCTGACGCGGACGGCGCAATTGGTCGCCTTTCGCAACACTTAGACACTGCAATACGATCAGGAAAGCTTGAAGCTTCTAGTGCGGCAGAGTTAGTTCGTTATTGTAATGCAAATTTGCAGTTGTGTCAAGAAGATCCTGAAATGTGCTGCCATTATCAACGTCACTATTATGAGGTTCTTGAAAATCAAATAAATCGCGACAGGCCTGAAATAGAGCCCCAGACCGTGGAGGGCACACAAAAATTGCATGCCGTAAGAAACACAGGTGTCGCAGGTATATTGGAAGTACGCGAATCCAGTTGCTTCTGTGAGGTGTGCTTCATTAATGAACCTGGAAAGTGCAAGAATAAACGCCTTGTAAAGCCATTTGCTTGGGCTCGCGTGTACATTGATCTCGTCATTGATCAATCCTTCGAAAATAAACTTTGGAAAGGATTTTCCGAAAAATTCAAAAATAGACGAAAGTTTAATTTCATACCAAAATCGAAATCAAAGGGAGGCAACAAGGCACGGGGAAAAAGACGAAAAAGAGTGTCACATAAAGGAAAAGTAAGGCAAGTTAAAATAAATGTACCACCAGGTAAAGAAAGTGGACCAAAAGTGAATAGGACAAANNTCATATCAGTCCCCTGTCGCTGGTCGTACAAGAGAGAAGACTAAAAGAGATGGTGTGGTTATTAAAACTAGCACTCCATCTCATGGTAGTTCAGAGGTTGTTCATGTTTGTTCGTTGTCACCTATTCCAAAGGAAGAGCATGCTGTATGTGGGAAGTTATCAAATGACCCTGACATCATTGACCTCAGTCACGATTTTGGAGAACCCGGTAAAGAGACATTTAACTTTGATACTTTCCACCGAAAACTTTGTGGATGCAAATCTTACGAAGAACTGGAAACAGTTGTGCATTCTGAAAAGTCAAAGATTCCTCCATTAGCAATGAGGTATGTGTCAGACATTCAGGTCAATTCGGATGTAATTGACAACCATTCCCGAAGATTCTTGCCATCAGACTTACCCATCGATCTGAAACTACATCACTTAATTGATATCGAACCGGACGGTAATTGTTACTACAGATGTCTTTCCAGACTTAGTTATGGTGATCCGGAGAGATTTACCGAATTGAGATGCCGAATTACTGTCGACAGTGTTCTTAATATGTCAAATTATTTGAACCATGAATATCTCATGAGGGATGCAACACACATGCACAAGGCTAGGGAGGACTTCACCATTGCTACTTATTATTGTCTGTACAGTAAAGCAAGCAATGCAGGACAGCTAAGCCAAACAGAAAGAGGAATAAAGATGGCATACAAGTCCGAAGTCTTAAGAACCGTAAGAAATGCAGAATATGCAGGGTTGTGGCAATTTCATTCAGGTGCAAATGTGCTAAATTGCAAAATTTTTATGGCCTTGTCTGAGAAGAACTTTCGGGCTAATTCAAGACCTGATTTCAACAGGTTGTTTCTCCCAAGCAAATGTGACAGACAGTCCAAGATGCTTGGCCTTTTGTGGATACCGTCAGTTGAACAAAGAGGAAAAGTTGAATACAACCACATTATCCCGTTCATACGATTGAAAAGGTGATGAATAATATCTACATACATGTACTATTTAATATGAATGTTATAACAAGCCAAAGAAATATTTCGCTTAACTTAAGTTACTGTAGAAGTTTCATATGGTACTTGGTCATACACAGACTATTTAAGTAACGATTTTTCATATTATTATATTGTTTTTGTAGAGGCCAAATAAAGGTGAAATTACTTGATGTCAAGCGAAGTGCTAACAAAGCATCAACTGGTAGCAAGCCAGGAATCCAGAACGGGGCCAGAGGTGAGTCAGAAAAATCTAAATCACCAAAGACACCAAAGAAAAAAGGAAGAAGGAACACTAAGCAACCTGCCAGTAGGCCAGACAATTTGAATGAAAATATCGAAGCTGGTAATGAGAGCAACAGTGAAGCTGTGCAGGGTGAAAAGAATATCAAAAATTCTGCTTCATCCGAAAAGAATGACCCTGTGACATCAAAGAAGGGTCAGTATATTTCGTCTGCAAAGAAGTTAGATGAGGAGAAACGGGACAGAGACCACTGCAACATGAAGACTGGAGGAGAAAATACCGAAGCAGCGAATAACACAAACAATGAAGCTGTGCATTCTGAAAAGAACAGAACTGCTTCATCTTCCCAAAAGCAGGACCATGTGTCACCCAACAAAGCTTCTAACAACCTAAACATTAATACCCTTGACAGTGATGCAGTACAGTCGAAGAAGAAGAAAAGTACTTCACCTTCCACGCCAGAAAGTGAAAAGAATAGTGGTACGGTTAAAAAAGTGCCAGGAGAAATTAGTGAAAGTGTAATAGACATATCTAATGAAATTCCAGAAAAGACACTCACTGAAGTCAAGTTGTCGGTTGATGTTACTGGGATTAACTTGGAAGCATATAAAGAGGATAATCAGACATCAAGTAAAGGTCACGAAAAGTCATCAGATAGTCCTAGTGAGCCAGAAGCCGTTTTGGAAAGAAATAAAAGCGAAGAAAATTCGGTAAGGGATGAAAAACTGGCAGTAGCAAGTAGTGAAAGTGTAATTGCCAACAGTCCTTTCAGAAGAGGTAAAAGTGAGCCAGAAGCTCTTTCCGACAAAAATAAAGACGAAGAGAATACAGTTACGGTTGAAAGTGTTACTGCAACATCAAATGAAATTCCAGAAAAGACACTCAGTGAAGTTTTGTTGTCGCCAAAGACACCAAATTGCAATTTGCACCAAATTGATGCTGCGATTGACTCGGAAGTAGGTGAAGCTGTTGTAAATGATACATCCAGTAAAGGCCACGAAAAATTTTCCAACAGTCCTGTGAGAAAAGGCCAAAGTGAGCCAGAAGCTCTTT
>JAAXHI010000569.1 GCA_012270875.1 Candidatus Poribacteria bacterium
GAAATTGAAACTTGGGAGCAGAAGACTGAAAGGAATGTGTCATTATGTGTGAATTATAATTCGTGAAAATGGATACGATAACACAGAGTAATGAGGAGCAACTGGTGACATTTGTGAAAGAGGATGTTGTGCAGTGCTGTGTTAAATCTGCATATGAACACAGAGAGATGTGTCAGTTGGTAACTGGAAGACTGACAGTCAAACGGAGTAGAGTCGTACATACAGGTGAGAGAGTGAAAAGTTGGAGAGGAACATGTGAACTGTGTGAGCAGGTGCAAGTGAATGGGCAATCATGTGTGAAAAGGGATACATCATTTGAGCAAATTTGTGATGAGGTTGTTCCTCAAGTAGAGCAAAGGGCTTGGCATGTACATGAGAATTGCAACGAGGTTAAATCGGAAACTGCTGATACAGGAAAGGAGGAAAAAGTAAAGGAGGAAGTTGTGAGGTTATCATTAAAATTGAGTACAGGAGAGGAGTGTGATAGTGGAGGAGAGCAGTTACAATGCTTAAAAGAGATACCTATGAACTACATAAATACTGAAATGGACCAGAAAGTGGACACAGGACAGGAGCAGATTGTGAGGCCATCATTAAAACTGAGAGAGGCAACACAGTGCGAGTTGTTGAATATAATGCCTATTGATGTGATAAAAAGTGAAGTGGGCACGAGATTGACACAGAATCATATGAGAACACAGAACAGTAGAGTGGAATCATTTCTTGGACGTAATGACAATATATGTGTTGAGCAAGGCAAACATGAGGTTATTCCACTAGTACTGAAGAGCGCTCGACATAGTTGTAAATGTTTGCCGAAGGTGGAGCTGGATTTACAATTGCAGTCAGACATCTCAGGGGAGCAGTATGAGAGTGGCAGAGAGCTGTCTCGGTGTTTGAATGTGATGTCTATGAACCAAAGAAAAACTGAAGTGAATGAGAGATTTGTGAGGTCATCATTACAATGGAGTGGAGGAGACCGATATGGTAGTGGAGGAGATCCTCAGTGTTTGAATGAGATGTCGATTAACCACATAAAAAGTGAAGTATATGAGAGATTTCACACAGCAAGGGAGGAAATTCGTGAGTCATCATTAAAAGTGAGTGGAGGACGACACCCTGAGTTGTTCACTGTAATGTCTATTGACCAGATCAAAACTGAAGTGAATACACAATTGACAGAACATGAAATGACAAATGGCATGATGTACTCATTGGATTTCGATGAGAAGGGGATGAAGGCAGAGAATGAATGTGACACATGTCAGGTGACATCTCTAGATGATGAGTTGGAGGAGAAAAGTGCTGGTGAGTATGCAGGTACATATGTCTCATGTAAGCAGAGATGACATGGAGTATAGATTTGTGTACTGAACACAACATGTATGAGATGTAATTTGTGGATAGTGCGACAAATGTGTTGTAATACATATGAGTAATCGCATCTCATCACTATATTTGTAGGTATATTGGTGAATCCCATGGTGGATGTGGAGTCAACAGTGGAGAACTTGCCAATGTTGAAGACAGCAAGTGTGCAAACATGTAGCACATGGCCTGACACAAAAGAAGTGGAAACATCTACAAAAGCTTTGTGCAAGAGATGTACAAACTGTGCTATATGTCGGAAAGCTGAAAACATTTTTTTGTGTGAAATATGTGGACATCGCATAAAAACGCGATGGAATTGGGAACAACATATGAATAAACATGCAAATAAGGCTGTGGTAGGACTAAACTGTCCATTCTGTGGGAAGTATATGAACATGTCTAATTTA
>JAAXHI010000487.1 GCA_012270875.1 Candidatus Poribacteria bacterium
CGACGGCCGACGGATTGGGTGGGGACGGCGCCGCCAATGGCCGGACTGCTCCGGGTGGTCTGCGCCATCCCCCCCACCGAACCGGACATGCGACTTTCACCGCATCCAGCTCTCCGTCAGATGGGCTAAACCAAGGTCGGGAACGTCGACTTTTCCGCCATCATCGTCGGGTTCATACATCCCTCCTCTGGCATAGTTCGCCTCGCTCCACACCCTTCTGACTGCCCGCCTTCGCCATGTGGACGGCTTTCCCGCCCTCGAACTACTACACGGGCTCTGCCACCCGTCCAGCATTGGCCGAAGGCTGGCCTGCTCCGTCGCCGGAGAGCCGGACGAGCTTCCCAAGTTCCCACAGGTTGCGTCTTCATATCGCCTTAGGTCCTGCCTCTACGTCTGGCTTGGCTCTCTGCCGCGCTCGCCACCGGAGGATGCCGGTCACAGGGAGTACGGCATCCCGGCCCTGACAGGACTATGTCTGCGAATGGGAGACAGAGACCCCGATGACTCCACCCTCGCCCCACCGTAACCGGGTGGTCACACGTGCGACGCTTCAAACAGCAGTTCCTTTCGTGACCGTGATGACACTCTGGCTAGCAGCACGCGACTTAGTAGGGTGGCCGCCGCCACATTGTCGGGAAGGCTTCAGACACGGTTCTGCCTCTGGCCCCCATGCCTGCTTCCCTAGCCACCGGCCCACTCCTGGCCGGGTTCCACATCTGGAACTCTCAACCTGTGCGCTTCTTGGCGCACCCCACTCGTCGTGCTGCTCGGCCAAGACAGCGCCGACCAAGCGACGAGCGGCAGGCCGGTTGGGGAAGATGCCCACCACATCGGTGCGCCGTCGTATCTCCCTGTTGAGCCGCTCCTGGGGGTTGTTGGACCAGATCTTCTTCCAGTGGGCCACGGGGAAGCTGGCGAAGGCCAGGATGTCCGGCCCAGCCTCGTCCAGTAGAGAGGCGGCTTGTGGGAACGGCTCCTGTAGTTGAGTGATCACCCGCTCAAGCTGAGCGTGGACCTCCTCGGGGGACGGTTGCTGGTAGATGGTGCGGACCATGGTTGC
>JAAXHI010000595.1 GCA_012270875.1 Candidatus Poribacteria bacterium
ATCTTTTTCACATGCACGCGCTTTTACCTCCAACCGAAAAATATCTTTAAACTCATTTTATAGACTCTCCGCCATTGAGTACAACAAATTATAAATTAACTGTTAAGATCGTATGCATCGTTCGTTTAACGCAAGTGAAGACGTTCTCAGTAGAAAAAGAAGAAAACCTTAGCCCCTGAAAGATTCATCCCGATCGGGAATATTTTATCCTTAAATCCTTTTCAATATCAAAAATAATCCTGAAAGGGATGATCTTATTGTATTTACTTTGTTTTATGATAAAATAGTCCCGAAAAGGATGATTTATGAAACTGCTTATCAATGATGTAAAACAACTCGGGGAGAGAATACGCAAAGCAAGAAGAGCCCAGGGCCTGACTCAGGAACAACTTGCGGCCGCTTGCGGAGTAGGAACAAGGTTTGTTCGCGAACTTGAGTCGGGGAAGGAATCATGTCACCTCGGCAAGTCCCTGAGGGTGATAAAAATGCTGGGTATGGACATGTCAATTGAAGGATACGGGAACTTATGAACCGGATTCTTGACGTCTACCTGCATGAAATTTACGCAGGCCAACTCTCGACGCCGCGCGGTTCCGCCGAACTGCTGTTCTCCTATGATACCGAATACCTGAAGGGCAACCATCCGGCGCTGTCCGTATCTCTTCCCCGGGACAAAAGATCCTATGAAGGGAACGTGGTAAAGGCGTTTTTTTCGGGGCTCCTGCCCGATGATACCGCGCGGCACAGACTGGCTGGGTATCTCGGGATTTCGGAGAGGAACGCCTTCGCGCTGCTCGAAGCCGTAGGCGGCGAGTGCGCGGGGGCCATATCCTTATATCCCCAAGGCGTAAAACCCCCGGAAGAAAGCGAAGGGGATGTGGAAATTCTCGATGGCAGAAAACTCAGCCAAATTCTGAAACTTCTCGAACAGCGGCCGCTGCTTGCGGACTACGAGGGTTTACGCATGTCGCTTGCCGGGGCCCAGGACAAGATCGCCGTGAGCTTAAGAGACGGAAAAGTCGCTTTTGTCAGAGGAACCGTGCCGACAACCCATATTCTGAAACCCTCAATCGGAGATTTAAGAGACAGCGTACAGAATGAACTGTTCTGCATGCGCCTTGCGCGAATGATCGGAATAGAGGCTCCGAATGTTGAAGCGGGATGCTCAGACGACGCCCCTTACCTGCTCGTGGAGCGTTACGACCGCATAACGGACAAAGGAGGTATTACGAGAAGACTGCATCAGGAAGACTTCTGCCAGGCTTCGGGCACCGCTCCAGAAGCCAAATATGAACGTGAGGGGGGACCCGGCATATCCAGCTGCCTGGAGATACTGAGAGCACACGGGCTGAGACCCGCCGCGGACCAACTCGATTTTCTCAAAAGGGTTGTATTCAATTACCTGATCGGTAACGCGGACGGGCATGCGAAAAACTTCTCGCTTCTCTACAGAGAAAGAAAACCGGAACTTGCTCCGTCCTACGATTTACTGAGCACAGCCGTTTACCCGCGATTGTCAAGGAAAATAGCAATGAAAATCG
>JAAXHI010000160.1 GCA_012270875.1 Candidatus Poribacteria bacterium
CGCGATTAACGATATTGGGCTTGACTCCCTCCACGTAGTTCCATAGCCTACCTACATCGCCAAACACATTCAAGCGCGGGAATCTTCTCGGCTTGAATGATTGTTTGGCGACCGGCCCGGCACCCGCCGGGTTGGAAATCCATTGTTTGAGGCAGCTATATGAACAAGCCATCAGGTTTGTCGGTCGTTTTGATAGTGGTCGGGGTCATGTGCGCCGGATGTGCCACCATGATCAGGGGAACCACCCAAGAGGTAAGCGTCAATACCGTGCCTTCGAGCGCAAAGGTTACGTTTTCCAACGGTCAAAGTTGTACGGCGCCATGCACCATTGAGGTAAAACGCGATGAGTCCCTGCAAATCAATATCGAGAAGGACGGTTGCCATACCCATACCGCGACGATGATGCCAACCTTGGCCGGAGGCGGCGTTATCCTAGGTGGATTGATCGATTACGGAACCGGAGCAGTTTACGATCTACAACCGAATCCGCTTACCGTGACGTTGATTTGCGAAAAGACTCCCAACCAAGACATGCGAGAAAATTAGTGACCTGGCACAGTTAGAAGTCCTGTCGTTCGTGGCGACGTGCGCCGCAGCAGTGCCTCAATGATCTACCGTTCGGCGGCGCCGCCTTGGAGCATCGGAGGCGGCGTCCACCAGTCCAGTAGCTAGGTTTCGTGGTAGGCGTTAGATTAACCGCAACATATTGAAACAACTACCAAAGCGATTGACCCAATGACATAAAAGATCCAGACTCAGAAAGTTACCAATGTTTCTGGGTTTTATGGCAGGCGCGCGGGCCGCAATCATGGAAGAAAACCCTTTGCTGTTTTTCGGCCTTTTTGGGCTTGTGGTGACAATAATTGGCGGAGTTGTCAAATTTTCTCGTTGGACGAGCAGAGTGGACACAAAACTCGAATTGTTCGTGCCTTTCATGGACGAAATTCGCAAGGATATAAAAGATTTATTCAAAGCACTTGGGTCGCCTGTAACCGAAAGCGCCAGCCCCATACAATTGAATGAGATTGGCCAACGGTTTTCCAAGCAAATAGGTGCAGCCGACTGGGCAAGAAAGGTTGCGGCTGATGAAATAGATGTGATTAAGCACAAGGAGCCGTACCAGATACACGAATTCTGTATCGGGTACGTTGAAGAGCTATTTAAAAGTGATAAAGAAGAAATTGAACAGACAAAACAGATAAGAAAGCTGGCTTATGAAGCCGGAATATCGAGGAAACAACTAACCCAAATCCTAACCATTGAGTTAAGAGACGCGTTTATAAAGCAGATTCAAGGGCCAGCTTAACCGCTGGCCCTTTTGCGTTCAAGCGGATCGCGCCCATTCTCCAATCCGTTATCGGAGGTCAAGCAAACACGCCCTTGATAAACCCCTCGAACCCGTCGTCACGCTCACGCCGGTTATACTTCCAGCAAGCCTCGGCGACGTATAGCGGCGTATAGGGCTTGCTGTAATGGTGATGCTGGCCGTACCAGGCGCGTTTCAAGTGCGACCAAAACCCCTCGACGGTGTTGGTGTGAACGTCCCCATCGACATACCGCTCCTGGTGGTTGACGCTTAACCGCGCCATGATGCTGTCTAAGGGCTTGTAGGCGTTCAGTTCATCGGTAACGAGGACGGTTTCGGCGGTGTCCACGGCGTTCTTGATGAACTTCATGATTCCCTTCCCGCTAAGATCGTGGGCAACGCGGGCAACGACTTTCCCGCCCCGCTCCACGGCCCCGATCACCGCCGTCTTCTTGGTGCCGCGCCCGCGCTTCGGTGGATCGCCATCGTCATCACGCTTGTTCCTTTTGCGGGGCTTGCCGCCGATATAGCATTCGTCCGCTTCTACAATCCCGCGCAGAAAGTGGCGTTCCTCGCTGGCCATTGCCTCACGGATACGCCGCATCATGGACCAGCACGATCCCTGATTCATTCCGAGATCACGGGCCAATTGGCAACTCGACAGGCTTTTCTTGGCGTTCACCATCAATGCAACCGCCAGGAACCACTTTTGCAAGGGAATTTGAGTTCCCTGAAAAATAGTGCCCTGGAGCACGTTGAAACTATTGGTGCAGTCGTGGCAGTTCCAGCGACCCACGCGGTCATTCTCTTTCTTGCGGCGCACGCGGTCACTACCGCAATGCGGGCAACTGGCGTTTTCCGGCCAACGGACGGCTTCAAGATGCTCAATGCAGGATTCTTGTGTCGGAAATTTGTGTGCAATCGAAATCAGGTTCATCGGCGCGTCTCCTTTGAACCTAGGTATATGATTTTAAACGCCTATTGTCAAGCCCACTATCGTTAATTGCG
>JAAXHI010000095.1 GCA_012270875.1 Candidatus Poribacteria bacterium
TATTAATACCCGCATTAGTATCCTGACGTTGTATAATTGGGGCTATGAAGGCACTTGATGGACGCTCGCTCGATCACAAGACGCTGGAAGCAATCAGGATTCGAGCGGTCAAACGCGTGGAAGCAGGCGAGAGTCCGTCGGATGTGATGCGCGTATTCGGCTTTGCGCGAACGGTCATTTACGATTGGCTGGCGAGATATCGCAGCGGGGGGCTGGAAGCATTGCGGGCGTTGCCGATACCGGGTCGGCCGCCGAAGCTGACCGACCGGCAGCGCGACTGGGTGTACCGCACGGTGACCCAGAACAACCCCTTGCAGTTGCGCTTCGAGTTCGCGCTGTGGACGCGCGCCATGGTTCGCGACCTGATTCGCCAACAGTTCGGCATTGCGCTGAGTCTCTCGTCGGTCGGTCGGCTGCTGCGCGCGATGGGGCTCACGCCGCAGCGGCCTGCCCGGCGCGCGAGCGAGCAGGTAGCCGAACGCGTACGGCGGTGGCTGACGGTCGACTACCCGCAGATTCGGGCGCTGGCGCGGGCGGCGGGCGCGCAGATCTTCTTTGCGGACGAGGCCGGCATCCGGTCGGACAGCCACGCCGGTACGACCTGGGCGCCGGCCGGGAGTACGCCGGTCGTGCCGGTCACCGGGAAGCGGTTCTCGCTCAACCTGGTCTCGGCCATCAGTCCACAAGGGGTCCTGCGGTTCATGACCGTAGAAGGCACGATGACCGCCGCGCGATTCATTGAATTCCTCACGCGCTTGCTGCACAACCAGCGGCGCCCGATATTCCTGATCGTCGACCGGCATTCCGCCCACCGGGCCACAGCGGTTGCCGACTTCGTCCGCTCTACCGAGGGTCGCCTGCGGCTGTTCTTCCTGCCGCCCTATTCCCCGGAACTCAACCCCGATGAACTCGTGTGGAACCATCTGAAGACGCATGGTGTCCGCAGGCGACTGTTGCAAACGCCGGAAGAACTCCAGCGCTCGGTCATCAGCCATCTGCGCTCATTGCAGCAAACACCC
>JAAXHI010000502.1 GCA_012270875.1 Candidatus Poribacteria bacterium
CCCCATACCTGGTGGTGAGTTCATACTAGACACAGATGCCAGTCAGACAACTCTTGGTGCTGTGTTGTCACAAGTACAAGATGGAGTAGAAAAGGTTATTGCCTATGGCAGTCATACCTTAAATAAACCTGAACGTAATTACTGTGTCACAGACAGAGAACTGTTGGCAGTTCGTCACTTTGTAGAATACTACAAGTGCTATCTACTAGGACAACGCTTTCGTGTCCGAACTGATCATCAAGCTCTTAGATGGCTATTTAGCTTACGGGAGCCAAAAAATAGAATTGCCCGTTGGATAGAAGTTCTGTCCGCATATGATTTTGTTGTAGATTACCGCCCTGGAGTAAAGCATGGAAATGCTGATGCCATGTCCAGGAGGTGTGAAAATCCTCAAGAGTGTCAATGCCCACTCGTAGATGAGGAACAAAATCTCTTGTGTGGGCCCTGTGATAAGTGCCTTCGCAGATCCAAAGAGATGCAGAGCACAATACTGGGCCCTGATGGGAAATACATAAAAGATCAGCAAGATGAAGACACCGACCCAGAGTGTACATGGGTTAGACTGGTAAGAGCCAGTATTACGGGAGAAAAGAAGCACTCCCACAGGTGGGGACGTACAGGCCGTAGACGTAAAGCTCTAAGAAGGTTGCGGACTATCGATATTACGGCATGGAACTCTGACTCTGATAGCTCTGACCTGACTGATGGAGAAACAGACAAATCAAGGGAAGAGGGAGCTCAGGCTAGCAGAGGGTCAAATTGCCCCACTACTACTCCTGACAAAATCTGGGCAATGCCCCACACAATGCCAGAACTAAGGAAGATGCAACAAGATGATCCTGATTTGGGACCAGTGGTTACCTGGGCAGAAGAAAAGGAGAGGCCAAAAGGGGCTGATGTTGCTCATCTGAGTCCAGCCACTAAGCACTTCTGGATTTACTTCAAGATGCTGGTACTACGTCAAGGAGTACTATTCCGAAAGACATACACTTCAAGTGGAACAGAACAGTACCAATTTCTGGTGCCACGTAAAATGAGAAAGGAGATACTGTACCACTTGCATGATGGTCCAATAGGTGGACACTTTGGTAGGCGCAAAACTACAGAACGGGTACTAAACCGGTTCTACTGGTTTAAAGCCAGAGAAGATATTGAGCTCTATGTAGACATGTGTGATATTTGCGCATCAACCAAGAAGCCTCCACATAGAGGTCATGCCAAGTTAGGGACCATGTTAACTGGAAGTCCAATGGAGAGAATTTCAACTGATGTCATAGGACGATTGCCTGAGACACCCAGAGGCAACAAATACATCTTAGTGGT
>JAAXHI010000221.1 GCA_012270875.1 Candidatus Poribacteria bacterium
ACACAGTAAATAGAACATCTTACCTGAGCTCGACCTCAGCTCGAGCACCGTTCTGCCCATTATTATATTGGATATGTTTAACAAATATGTAATAACGGTGCGTAGATCTTTGATATGATTAATACGGCAGATTTGTATGATACCTGGGTTAATATGTTACAGAGTTTAGCTGTTTTGTGTATGTGTTAGATGTATAATGTGATTGAATATGTGTGAGAGAGTTGGTACTATGGTTGCACTACAAAGTAAAACAGGTGTGATGATTGTGTTGGTTATGTTGCAGGTACTCAAGATTTGTCATGTAGGTGAGATGAAAGATATGTGATGTGAGGTTCGTTATATATATGTATATGTTTAACAGGTATGTAAAAATGATGTGTTGATCTGTGATGTGTAAGATCATCTTATTATATTACAGGTGAACAAGATATATGACATGTGTGTGTACTACTGCAGTAATTGAAGCGAATGGAATGATGCTACATGGTGCAGGACTTTATGATGTGCAAGAGGAACATGTGGAAAATTCATGTGTCATACAAAAGGGTCAGCAAAAAGATATGATGTTCTCTGCTGATAGAACAGGTCATAGATACAATCATGTTTCGGTCTGTGTGGTCCCTGTTCATGGGGCAGATATGCAATGGCAAGTGTCTAAACAACAAAATGTATGTGTGCAGGATCCGTGTGTAGTAAAAAATTGTAAGTTGGAACAGGAAGTATCATATGTACATGCAGAAATTGGTGCACGTGAACATAATTGGCTAATGAGTCCATCTGTACGAGATTCGTGTGTAGGTGTTCAGCATGGATGTAAAGCACGTACATCCAATATCCCGCCTGAGGTAGAGTTTGAAATGACAATTAAATCAGCATCAGATGTACAGGGATATGTCAGAAAAAAGCAATTAGCAAAGCTAGATGAGCTGCATGGTACAGAGAAGTATACAGCACAAAGAGATGTTGTTGTAACAAGAATCAGTAACTGCAAAAGTGGGCGCAGTGTAAAGACCCATGTGGTGGATGATATGCAGTGTGATGATTTACAGTTGCAAAATACCGACGAGTGTCAAGTGCCTCTCATACAGTGTGATGTACAAAATGGATTGAGGCGATATCATTGTAAATATATGACTGATGGTTGTAAGATGGAGACTATCCTTCGTGATAAAGGTGTGCAACATGTTTGGATCTGTCGCTTTTGTAGGATAAGAAGGGATGTTTATGCTTCATGTGGTTGGCATCAGACGTGTGTGAAAGAGGGTGCACCATTGTTGTCCAGTGCTAGCAAGCTAGTGCCAAATACCATAGAAGCAGCAAGTGTCACATATACATGGGATGAATATGAAGGAGTCATGTGTCAATTGATTGTACCGCATTTTGTGGAGGCAGTAACGTATGGGCAAGTCATTGGAGCCAGTGAGTATCAGATACTACTGAAGCAGATGCGTACAGAGCAAGTGGGATATGATGATAATGCTCATACATGTCATTTCCTTGTTCGCAAAGACATTGCCATTATTGCAAAGTTTCTAGAGTTGATTGACTATGGGTGGGAGATCATTGAACAGCGAGAGCCACGACATGACATGGGTAGGTGTACAGCTAGAGAACATATGCGGAGGTGGATACCAAAGCGTATGATTGGGAAATATAGACGTTTCTATTTACACGAAATATCTGATATGAGAGAAACCAGTACATCTGATATGAATGTTGAGGAGTTGCAGGTGAAGACTGAAAAGAGAGATGTGAAATTAGCTGAACAGATGTACATACAAGAGTCGGGTGTTGTGAAAAGTGGTGAAGTAGGTGATTTGACACATGTAGTACATGAACATGAGAAAGGTGGTATTACGAATGGTTCTGTGTCAACTCAGCAGCGTAC
>JAAXHI010000514.1 GCA_012270875.1 Candidatus Poribacteria bacterium
AAAAAACTTCCTGTAAAAGTGTTTCACTTGGCCGAGCTTATTGCTTTTGAGGGTACTGAATGATTACCGAACGTATAGATTTCAAGAAAAATTCCGTAGAAGCCCTCGGTAATCCCAAGCTGAAAAAGGCTCTTGTGAATTTCACCGACAGATCAAGAGCTTCTAGACAAAAAGCGGTAAGCGGGGTCTCCGAGTGGGAGGAACTCAGGTCTGAAGCCAGAGGGATAAAAGAAGAAGTAATCAAAAACCTGGACAGCTACCTTCTGGAGCTTGAAAAAAGCGTTACTAGGATGGGCGGCAAGGTGCACTGGGCAAAAAACGCCGAGGAAGCTTCTGCGATAGTGGTCGGCATAGCCAGAGAAAACAACGTCAAAAACGTCGTGAAAAGCAAATCGATGGCCACGGAGGAGATAGAACTTAACAAACACCTTATATCAAACGGGATAAACACCGTGGAAACCGACCTTGGAGAGTACATAGTGCAGCTCTGTAACGATCATCCCTTCCACATAATCACCCCCGCAATCCACAAGACCAAAGAGGACATATCAAAGCTTTTCTCTGAAAAATTCGGTGTGCCCGAGTATGAAGAGCCGCAGAAACTCACAAACATAGCGAGAAAAGAACTGAGAGAGAAATTTCTCTTGGCCGACATGGGGATTTCCGGAGTTAACTTCGCCGTGGCGGAAACAGGAACCATAGCAATAGTCGAAAACGAGGGTAACGCCAGGCTTGCGACCACGTTTCCGGATATACACGTGGCCATCATGGGAATAGAAAAGATTGTCCCCAGATTTGAGCAGCTTTCAATCTTTCTAAGCCTATTGGCAAGAAGCGCTACGGGTCAGAAATCCTCCACTTATGTTTCTCTCATAACCGGCCCTAGGAGGGGAGGGGAGAGTGATGGTCCCCGGCAGTTTCATCTCGTCTTTCTTGATAACGGAAGAAGTGAAATCGCGAAATCAGAGGAAACCAGAGAATCCCTTTACTGTATAAGATGTGGAGCCTGCATCAACATATGCCCGGTTTACAGGCAGGTTGGAGGACACAGTTACGGATGGGTTTATTCTGGACCGATAGGAGCAATAATAACTCCGCAGCTAAACGACCCGCAAAAAAC
>JAAXHI010000548.1:0-978 GCA_012270875.1 Candidatus Poribacteria bacterium
TAATAGGTCTGGGGATGGTATTTTAGAAGGAGCTGTAGGTGGTTTAGGTGATACTCCTATTGTTTCTGGTAGAAGTAGTGATAAAAGTACTTTTGGTAGAACTCATAAACCAAGAAAGTCTGCTAGTAAAAGAGAGGCTTTGTTAAAGGATATAAATCATCAGAAATTAGTTTATGATGTAACAATTAATAACAAATTAATTGATGCTGCTATAACTCAGGATAAAGAAGCTGAGAATAGAAGAAAATCTGTAGCTAAACAGACACTTGAAAAGGCTGGAAAAAGGGTAGAAACTTTTATTGCAGATAGAGACAGGAAAAAGAAAGTAGAAACAGTAACTGCTGAAACTGAGATTTTAGGAAATTTAGATGTTGAGAATATTGAAACAGAATTTAATGCAGTAAATGAATTATTTGGAGAAGAGCCCATTCCAAGAGAAAATAGAAATGTTGGAGTAAATTTACCAGCATTTGTCCCAGCTGTAGTTCCTCCATTACCTAATGCAGATAATTTAAATGGTGATAATTTACTTAATTTAAATTTTGATGTAGATGATGTAATAGCACCTAATCCTTTGAATGAGTTATTAGAGTTAATAGATAGAGAAGAAATGGCTGAAGAAAATCATGGTAGACATTATAAACTTGACATACCCAAGTTTAAAGGTAGTCAAGATGAAAAACCAAATTTCCACTTGCTGGAATTTAAAGATTTTATGCAAACAGCATTTGGAATAAATTTAAGGACTCCAAGAGTTCAACCTTTTGTAGCTGCAGATGAAGCTAATGAAATAGCTGGACAACCTAGAATAAATGATTATGAAAAGATAATTCCTCAATTTGCATCCAGTTTAAAGTCTGATGCAAGATTTTGGTATGATTTGAATTTTGGGCATCTGACAGAGGATGAATATGATGCAGCACATTGGACTGTGATTCAAGATAAATTTAAACAATATTTTTCTCACATAGGAAAAAC
>JAAXHI010000548.1:1129-1626 GCA_012270875.1 Candidatus Poribacteria bacterium
AGAATGATGGCTACTGGTGGTGCTAATATTGTTAGGCCTAGTGATCCTACTAATACCAACAGTACAGTTGGTGTTACTCCTCAGTTTATGGTCCAGATGGATAATGGTATAAGTCAGAAAAGTAGTGGCCCTAATAAACAAGATACTGCAATATTGGGTAAGATGTTGGCTAATCAGAAAGAAATAACAGATAATCAAAAAGATATAGCAGATGGATTATTGATGGTAACACAGGAGATTAAAAACATGAATTTTAATTCCCAGAATAGAAATAGAGACAGTACATCTCCATATAGAAGAAATCAAAGAGTCAGGTTTGATGAGAGATCCCTGTCCAGAAATAGAAATGACTCAAGAGATAGATCTTCTTCAAGGAATAGATTTTCCAATTATAATAACAGTTCCAATGGAAGATCAAATGAAAGAAATAATTTTAATACTGGCTACAATAATTTCAATAGAAGTAGACCCAGAGGCAGAGGAAATTTCTCTAATAA
>JAAXHI010000127.1 GCA_012270875.1 Candidatus Poribacteria bacterium
TGCGGCTTAATAAAGGTTTTAACGGTAGAGGGGATATTATAGACAAAAACCGGGAGTTCCGTACTCGCGGCGACGGTCTGATAGAATTCGATCAGATCTGCATCGTCGGTGGAAGGGTAATAGTACCCCGGTGTCGCAGCGACTGCATCAACGCCGAACTGCTCGGCGATTTCTATGTTCTGGATGACGCGTTGCGTGCTTGTATCCATGACACAACAGATAACCGGGACGCGTCCCCCAATCGCTTTGAGAGCGATGTCCATTGCACGTTCGCGTTCTGCATTTGTTAACGTCGTAAATTCACCCGAACTCCCGAGTAGATAGATGCCGTGGACACCGCTGTTAATCAAACGGTTCAGTTGATTGACGAACCCGCGTTCATCGACGCGCTCTTTTTCATCAAGTGGTGTTACTGTCGGTGTAAAAATGCCTTCAAATCGGATATCCATGAGTGTTTCCTATACGGAGTAATTGCAATGTTTTTTTATGGTATGGACTTGCAAGCAATGCCTACAAACCAATCGGTTCAGTGAGTCTCCAGTTTAGCAGCATCTGATTTAGATGTCAAGCGAAGAAGGATTCAGTTATCAGTTGTCAGAATATTAGCCAGCAGCAATCAGCGGTTAGCCATCAGTTGTCAGTGGCTATTCTTTTTGCAAGTTTCGACTTGTAAGTTATGCGGGGATTGTGCTATCATTGTGTTAAATATGGCTTACATAATATGCAGTCTGGATAGCGCACGTCCGCAGTGTGTCACATATTTCAAACAGACAGCATCAAACACCGAAGGGTAACCGTAAATGAATATCCGTACACAACTGACACTCAGGTACATAGGCATTGTACTTGTCGTGTTGCTTGCTATGTATTTCTATCTCGGCACAGTGCTTAAAGATACGATGAGTACTCGGATGACCAGCGAATTGGAAATTCAGGCGGCATTAACTCGGGAATTCCTTATTGAAAAACTCCCTGCTAAAGGCAGCTTTACATACGATGCGATAGACCCGCTTGTCGATAGACTCGGAAAGACCGAAAATGCGCGAGTGACGTTCATTGATTTAGAAGGCGTTGTCTGGGGTGATACAGAACGGGATGGACAGGCACTGCGTGCGATGGATAATCACCTTAAACGTCCGGAGGTACAAGACGCGCTTCAATTCGGTAAGGGAATCCGGGATAGATACAGCGATACCACTCAAACAGAATTCCGCTACTACGCGATGCCAATATACGAGCAAACTTCAGAAAACGACGAAGGAACTCTGATTGGTATTTGTCGGGTAGCACTGCCGATGGAAGCCGTCAACACGGCAATCGGCAATCTGCGTCGGACGGTTCTGATTGTAAGCGTGGCGGGTTTAATCCTCACCATTGTATTCAGCATTTTCTCTACGAAGATCATCACAAAACCGATCGAGAAATTAACACAGGTGACCCAATCCCTTGCTGCTGGAAAGATAGGCTCACGTGTTCCTGTTGATTCTAAAAATGAACTCGGGCAACTCTCACAGAATTTCAACCTCATGGCAGACAGGGTCCAAGATCAAATTGATAAACTTTCCGAGGAACATCGACGTTTGGAAACCATCCTGACAGATATGGGTGAAGGCGTGCTACTCGTGAACGGCGCGTCCGAAATTACCTATGCTAATTCTATGGCTATCTCTATGTTGTCACTCCCGAATGCTTATGTCGGAAAAGCACTGATCGAAATCAATCGGATTCCCGAACTCCACACCCTGCTGCAGACAGCAGAGCAGACAGAAACCGCGGCATTCGCAGAAATCCGACTCGGTAACCTAACGGAACCGGAAGCAGAAGTCACGGTTGTACCGGTCTCCACGGGTGAAGAGTACGTTATCGTCATCCACGATGTGACCAAGGAACGGCAGTTAGAACGCATCCGTGCCGACTTTGTCGCGAACGTCTCACACGAACTGCGTACCCCGCTCACAACAATCCAAGGTTACGCCGAAACCTTACTGAACGAGAATACACCGCGATCCAAGACGAGTGAACAGTTTATCGTGAAAATCCTCAACCACTCATCTCGGCTCTCAAGGTTGGTCTCGGAGCTGCTCGAACTCTCCCGACTTGAGTCTGGCGACGTGGAATTGAAGCGGACACGCTGTCATCTTAACACCTTCCATGAACCCAT
>JAAXHI010000499.1 GCA_012270875.1 Candidatus Poribacteria bacterium
CATTATGATACCTCAATATCAAATATAAATAACTGCAATTAAAGCAAACCTGTACTTACAACAAAGATACTACAAAGAATAATCTTTAATACTACAGTTTTGATAAATTGCATAACTCAAGTAACAGTCACAGATCATAAGTTTCCTTTCAATCATAGTCAAACTTTAAAGATCATACATTGATTTTACAATTAAAAATACTCATATTACAGTTTCATCATCAATTGCTGTATAGATAATATTATGGTCAGACCAATAGCAGTGAATCACGGACACAACTTGTTTTGCATAGTTCGAAAAAACTAAATCTATTATTGTTTGAGATTTAGTTGTAGCTTGCTTAACATATTGATTGAAGTCATATTTTCTCTTCATGTATTTACAAAGAGGACTGTCACTATTTGCAGCTACATCTAAGTTAAAATCTCCCAAGATAACTGTGGGCAAACCATTTCGCTCTTTCAACACTCTATCCAGAACAGTGTGAAGTTCTTCTGTCTTTGTGTGAGGACTGTTATACAGACCAATAATATAGAACATTGTTGTCGCTTTCTGAATTACCATAGATATAGCCTCTATGTTGAATCCTGGGTATTTCTTTACCTCAGTAACAGTGATATCTTTATGTATATATACCATCAAACCATGATATTTTTCACCTGATGTAACTTGATCCAAGCGATAAGCAGTGTAATTCTTAATTCTATAATTGGCTGTTTTATGTGCAGCTGTGAGATGAGTTTCCGCTAAACAGATTATATCTGCAACTAGTAAGTTGTAATTGTTACATACATCAGCATAGTGTTCCTTTAATGATCTCACATTGTTATAGGCAATCTTTAGCTTATTATTTCCAAATGTGTATAAAGGTGTGTATGATAGTTTTAATTGTCTTGATTTCCTTGCTTCCTCAAGATATGCAACTACTTCTGGTGAAACACAAATCTTGTCAACATTTAGATCCTTTAAGTATAACCCAGATAATGAAGTAACTCTACTTAATGCAACATAATGCATATGCTGCCACCAATGTTTAGGTGGACTTGTATTTGTTTTCATATCAATATAAATGTTCTTGAATGTTGCACTCTGTGAAACATGTATTGTTCTAGCTGCTGCATATCGAAGTGGAAATTGTACACGTGTAACCCA
>JAAXHI010000102.1 GCA_012270875.1 Candidatus Poribacteria bacterium
TTTCAAGAAGAAAATGCAAGAGAAATGTCCAAGCTGACAGCACAACTGCAAGCATTGTGCTCCACGGTTGAAAGGATTATTCCGATGATGGAGCGCCACATCACCTGGAGCCAACAAATATCGGAGTTATTACAGACCCAACTGCAAGAACAACCAGTTTCTACACAGGTAAAAACAGTTGCTCCTGATGAAGCTGGAACTCTGACAGGTGAAAAACAATAAAATACAATACAAGTGGATCATGTTATGGTCAATGCAAGAAGATGTATGGTACTAAAACTTTGGAAAATAACAAATGCAACAAAAATTTTGTAAGCTTCAGGCTAATGACATTTGGCTACCCAGCATGGGGATGAGGCGTGAGAATTTTGCCAAAAGTGCTTCATAAAATGTTCCACTTGACATTTTTACATACCTAAATTGCATGCAGAAGAACTGTAAATTATGCGGTTAATAACGGATTCAAAGCAGTACATCAGTTTGACATGTGCGATGTGACCATAATTACACCATTAAAAACTATGATAATTGTACTGCAGTGCAAACAGACATCTCATGATAAATCATATCACCATGGAGGTCTTAATAACTAATGCACAATTCAGTACAGCTGTTACGCTTGCCAAAAGCATAATAAATGCTAACAAGTATATTTGTTTGTGTGAAAACTCTACAGGTTTTGATGAGACTGTTAAACATCAGGTGACATGCCTGGTAACCATTTATCAAACCTGTCTTGAGCATTCAGTTTTGGCAGACATGACTTCCGATCAGTCAGATAAGAAACAAAATTCAGAGACGAAAGACACCATGGGAAACTTGTTATGCACAAAGACGCAACACAGACGCAAAGTTGCTGTACCAAATAAAATAATGTCCTTTTCAACAGATAATGCAGCTGTATTTGCGGAACCAATAAAGACAAGGACCAGAGTGGGACTGAACATTCCCAAGCCAACGCCATCTGAACGATCTCCATTGCTGGTCAGCAGGCTTCGTTCTCCAGCCCCAAATGTGGAGGTCATTCCAAGTGCACATCGACAAGGACACCAAGCATCCAGATTAGCAAATTCATACCCGGTGCCATATTATAATTCAAGGCATGCAGTTGTAGCATCTGACAGGCACTCCCCTTACACACCGATGGGTAGATCACGAATGGATTGGATTCCGACAACATCACCTGTGCAGATACCTGTAGCACCAACACCCAGACCTCTGCCTAGGCCTCCTTGCACACGGACCCCAGCACCATCATCTGGATCCTGGTCCATTACGACACTTGATTCCAGTGCAAGTTCCTCACACTGGACACCTAATCTCTCGGAACCTGCCACTATACACCACAGGCCTGATGAGGTTGATAACCAGAACAA
>JAAXHI010000537.1 GCA_012270875.1 Candidatus Poribacteria bacterium
AGATACTCTCTTAAAAGTCAAGTGTAATTATGCCGGTATTTTGTAAAATTTGTCGCCATCAAAATCCTGGTCATAAGTCCACACGCCCCAGATGGCGTGGAGCAACTTTCTCATAACCGCGACAATGGCCTGCAAAGGCTTTTTTCCTTTGGCGATGAGTTTGTCATAGAATGCTTTGACATTCTCCTGCCTACGACAGGCGACGAGTGCCGGCATATACAGTGCGGTTCTCAGGTGTTTATTGCCGGTTTTTGAAATGCGTCTGGGCAGATTGACAGACTTGCCCGACTCTTTGGGCCTGGGATCAAGCCCTGCGTGAGCGACCCATTGTGGTGGTGTCATATCTTTGGGCAATGCGGATAGCTCGGCGATGATGCGCAAGGCAGAGGTCTGCCCGATGCCTGGGATGGAACACAAGCGCAGAAAAGGTTGATGCAGGAGAGAAACGCTTTCCACGAGCGCACGGGCTTTTCTTTCGAGGTGTTGGATACGGTTTTCCAAGTGCTGGATATGGGCTTTAATATCTTGTGCAACAGGGTCTGTAGTTGGGGTATGTGCGCGTGCGTGGAGGTGGTTACGCTCGCGTATCCGTTCGGCTTTTAGCTGGCTGACACGTCTTGTAATGCCCTGTAATTGCAAGACTTCCACAGGCGGAGGCTGCCAGGGCACAAAAGGCATGCGCTGTGCAAAATCCAGGATGAGTCGGGCATCTATCGGATCCGTCTTGGCACGTTGCATGTGGGCGTGCCCATAATGTGCAATCGCTTTGGGATTGACCACCATCACCTTGATGTGGCGATGCTGATGCAAGGCAAAGGCGATCTGTAAAGAGTAATGACCCGTCGCTTCGAGACACACTTGCACCTTGTGGCCGGCTTTGGTGAGCCACCTGATCAAAGCACGATGACCGTGTGCATCATTTTTGAAGCTGCCTTGCTTGATCTCTTGCCCGATGAAAGCGGCGGCGACCTCTAAGGTGTGGGCACTGACATCAATGCCGCTATAATAACGTTTCGCCATCGGCTTGTCTCCTCTTATATTGGGGTCAAAACGAATCAACGCGGATGAACTCGGGTCCCCTGACCTTGCATCTAAGTTTACCGACCTTGTAGATACAGCCTTATAGGCTCAGATACTCTTCGGTATGCGACTCAGAAGGCGGGGGGCCTATCTCACCTACAAGGTCAAAGCCTTCAGACGTAAGCGGCCTTTCCCCGAGCAGGGCCTAAGGTGCGATAGATCGAAACGACCACGCAACACAAAAAACAACCCTTTTTGTAAGATACAAGA
>JAAXHI010000009.1:0-150 GCA_012270875.1 Candidatus Poribacteria bacterium
TTTACTACAACCAGGTTGTGGGTCTGTGTTATCTTTCTTCTGTTCAGGATATTCACTTTTGACTTCGCAGGCTTTGTTTGGATTGTTTGTTGACGCACTGACTTTTATTTCAACATTTGTAGACTTCTTTGTGGTAAATAATGATGATTT
>JAAXHI010000009.1:258-2043 GCA_012270875.1 Candidatus Poribacteria bacterium
ATTTGGTTAAAGTAAAAAAAATGTAATTCACCTTCATTGAATGGTCCTGATTGGGAAGATGTTAAATCATCCAAGTTTGGATGATACCTTTGAATCATTGGAAAGTGTTTCGTCTCCTTGGTGTCCTTTCTAAATTGAGCTATGTAAAAATTCTCTGTCAAGTCTGGGTCTTTCAAACGTCTGATAAATTCCACATCCAAAGTTAAAGGAGAGGGCTTGAAGAAAAGAGTTGTTGATTTGCATTTGTCAAAACCTCTCATTTCATCCTCCATCATATCCTCTCTGGTGACTAATTTCCCAAAGCCTTCTTCTTCCAATGCCTTCAATTCAGCTGAATTAAATGATTATAATTAAAATCAAAAGATACGAATCAGATAGTGATAAATTAAATATTAATATTTATATTTACCTTTGATCATTTTTGTGGTCAATGATCTCACGTTCTTACACATTCTTTGCACGCATACATAGCATCCCTCTGTCCTAACAACAGCAGCAAGCACTTTGTTAGTAGTCGTTTTCTTTGGTTTCATCACAGTTGTACTTGTTCCAGAAGAAGGAGTGAATAAAGCCTAAAAATATTATTGTTAAATTAATCCTACCATACAATCCTACCATTAAATATATAAAAAAAAAATTATAACATATATAAAAACAATCTAGATAATGTATAATTAATGTTAACATAATTCTACCATACAATCCTACCGAAAAATGATAAAAAAAAATTAATCATACCGAACAGAAGGTTTCATGATGAGCATAGCTTGTTTTAATGATTTGTTCAGCGAATTTCACACATTCTTCTGTGATCTCAAGTGGTATTCTAAATTGCTTGCCAGTGTGCACACAGTCAAAAGCTATAAAATAAAAAGTTATTGTTTAATAACAATCTATAATTAGAGTGTACATCATTGAAACAGAAAATAAACAAATTTACCATTGAAATATATCCATAAAATCACGGATAATCTTCCAATCAGTGTAGAAGCTTTACTCCTTGTCGAGATTTCCGATTTGTCATCACTGTCTAACCCGTCATTACCATCTTGACTTGAAGACCACTTCAAATTGAATTGGTCGTTGTATGCTTCTACAATCCTACGATAAGTCTTCTGTGCTTCTTTACCATGATAGTATGTGATGTCTGCATTGTAGTGGTGTTGAAAAATCGCTAAAGCGATTTTCCCCATGAGATTTGCATCATAATTTCGTTTTAACTCATTGTGGGCGTCTTCACTTTCTTGTGGTTGATGTCTAAATAACAAAATTATATTTAATATCTTTCTTGTAATTGAAATGTATTACATTAAGACAAAGATAATTGTTTTTATGTACCTGTAAGGTTTGACAGCTGTCACCATAAACCTTTCCGAGAATCCACTATCTAACCAATTGGAGTATCCCAAATTGCTAATACCAGTGACGAATGCTTCCTGTTGAAGGGACATAGATATACCTGTTGCATTGTTAGGTATGTCTCGCTCTGTGTTCTTTGCTAATGTCTGTTTATCTCCCTCTCCGTCATAGAGTTGATTCAACAGTGATATGTCGGATTCATTTTTGCTTTCCCGATTCTTCAGATCTTTGATAAATCCGGACGCTTCATCACTGGTTAATATTAAGTACCCTTTCGTTGTGATAAGTTTGTCTTCTATACCTACAATTAATTCATTTAAATGAAAGTTACTAAATTTCTACTTTATATATATAAATTAATAGATAATTACACTGAAAAGAAACAATCCTACCTGCTCTCGTATATTTATTCACTTCCATGTTTGG
>JAAXHI010000072.1 GCA_012270875.1 Candidatus Poribacteria bacterium
TCCACAGCTGATCTTTGCCATCTCATCCGGTTAATATTAACCATGAATTCCTTTTCATTTAATGGTAATTATTACCTACAAATTCATGGAACCGCCATGGGTACTCGGATGGCACCATCATTCGCCAATTTGTTTATGGGGAAGCTGGAACGAGAGTTTCTGCTAACCCAGGACGTCAAACCTCGAGAGTGGTGGAGGTTTATTGACGACATTTTCGCCATCTGGACCCATGGCGAATCATTATTACGTCACTTTATTGAGAGCCTTAACCGTCACCACCCCACCATCAAATTCACTGCCAACTGGTCAGCACAAGCAGTAACATTTTTAGACACGACTGTCTACTTGGAAAACGGCCGGATCAGGACTGACTTACATGTCAAACCCACGGACAAACATCAGTATCTTCGCATGGATAGTTGCCACCCCATTCACTGTAAAGCTTCCATCCCTTATAGCCAAGCGCTCCGACTCCGACGCATTTGCTCGGAAGAACAAGTTTTTAAGAATAGAGCCCGCGAACTTAAACAACATTTTCTTTCGCGAGGCTACAATGAGCAGCACCTGAATAAACAAATTCAGAGAGCGCTTAACACATCTAGGGAAGCTTGTTTGCAGCCGAAGCAGAATCGGGAAAAGTCTGCTCGTATTCCTTTGGTGGTCACTTACCATCCAATATTGCCTTTCTTTCGTATGACCGCCAAGCGACATCTCCCTATCCTTCACGTTTCCGAACGATTACGGAGGGCCTTTCGGTACCCACCGTTAATTGCCTTCCGTCGTCCGAGAAACCTGAAGGATATCCTGGTTCGAGCGACTCTAACATCTAATCCATCTGAGCCGCCAGGTAACTATCCGTGCGGGGCACCTAGATGTAAAACTTGTCCTATATTGAGAGTCACGGATGAGTTTTCCAGCCACACGACTGGACAGTCTTACAAAGTGAAATTTCGTGCCTCCTGTAAGTCCTCCAACATTGTTTACTTAATTACATGTAGGAGGTGTGGCCTTCAATATGTGGGTGAGACGAGTCAACCACTCCATGCGAGAGTTAATGGTCATCGGTTTGACATCACGCACCGGAGGACTGACGTGTCCCCTGTGGCCGAGCACTTTAACGGCGGGGCACACTCGGAATCGGACATGACGGTCATGGTAATCGAGTTATCTACCAGCCGTGACCCGTGTCTACGGAAGGTGAAGGAGGGCAGGTGGATCAGGACCCTGGAGACCTCGTTCCCTTCAGGAATGAATCTCCGGGTCGATAGCCTGTGAAACTGGCCCTTTTCTTCACTTTCCGTGCACCTTTGGGTTTCATGTCCTCTCCAGCTTTCGCGACATCGCCATCCCTGGAAGATCAATAGAGAAGATTAATTAGATTTTTACGACTATTTAAGAACTGTCAACATCATTGTATTTCGTGCAATAATTGTAAGCGCTTGATGAAGACCTATTTAGGTCGAAACGTTGCGCAGTATTGTTGTATCCAGATGTATGTATTGTACGATAAATAATAAAAAGGTTCTTTACATATATCTCACCGTCGTAACACCTAGGTGCGAAAAAAAGCGGTCCAATCGCCTGTGTAATTATTTCTCTTTCTGTGTAGATGACTTTTCCATTAACCATGACTGGAAG
>JAAXHI010000446.1 GCA_012270875.1 Candidatus Poribacteria bacterium
CCGGCTCTTCGAAGGCCCCACGCCCTGGGCCAAGGTGCGGCAGGGCCACAAGCTGCTCCGCCTCGCCCAGCGCTACACCCCAGACCGGCTGAACGACGCCTGCCGCAAGGCCCTGGACGTGGACCTCGTCGACGTGTACCGCGTCGAGCGCATCCTGATCGAAGCCCTAGAGCAGGAGGATGCGCCCTTCTATCCCGATCCGTTGCCTGCGGGACGCTTCGCCCGGCCCGGCTCCGTCTTCGCCCTGGTCAACGGCCACCACCCAGCCGAAGGAGTTACGCTATGACCCGCAACCGCAACGTCGATCTGGCCCCGCTGCTCAAGACCCTCAAGCTGAGCGCCATGCTGGACACCCTGCCCGAGCGCATCGCCCTGGCCCGCAGGGACCAGTTGGACTACGCCGCCTTCCTGGAGATCATCCTGGCCGACGAGGTCAGCCGAAGGGAGAACCGGCGCATCGAGCTCCGCCTGAACCGGGCCGGCTTCGAGGAGACCTGCCGACTGGAGGACTTCGACTGGACGTCCGAAATCACCCTGGACCGTCGCCTCCTCGACGCCGCCTTCTCCCTAGACTTCATCGCCAGGCGCGAGCACGTCCTGCTCATGGGACCGGCGGGCGTCGGCAAGAGCTTCCTGGCCCAGGCCCTCGGCTACGCCGCCGTCAGAGCCGGATACTCCGTCCGCTTCATCCATGCCGACGACTTCTTCAAGGCCATGAACCAGTCCAGGGTGGACAACTCGGTGGACAAAGTCCTCCGCTCCTTCCTCTCCCCCGACCTGCTCATCCTCGACGACCTGGGACTGCACCGTCTCAACGCACAACAGTCATCGGACCTCTACCAACTCATCGTCGGCAAGCATCGGGCCTCCAGCTTCGTCGTCACATCCAACCGCGCCATCGAAGAGTGGCTCGGTCTCTTCAACGACCCCATCCTGGGCAACAGCGCCCTGGACCGTCTGGCCAACACCAGCTACCAGATCGTCATCGAGGGCACCAGCTACCGGGAGAGGCTCTCTCCTCACCGCGCCCTCCTGGGCAAGGTGGCCAAAATCCTCAGCAAGAAGGGAGGTGATTGA
>JAAXHI010000543.1 GCA_012270875.1 Candidatus Poribacteria bacterium
AATTGACACAAAGCATGTGTCCTATACTGCTCTGCCATCCCTCATCCAGATCATCTTCATATTCCTGTGGGTGACAAATAAGGCTTTATCAGATCTCACCGCCATAGTTCACTTGAAATCAAACTCATATAGCTCATTCACCCCGACCACCACCCGCACAACTTACCATTGAACTGCTTTCAGCATCACTGCCCGTATCAAATTCACTGGTGCTAGGAGATATGTCATGTAATTCATCTTCCAAACCATCTCCAAATGCCTGCAAGTCACAGATCAGCTATTATCACATCTCACCATTCTAATCCACTTGAAAACATACATCTGCAACAATATGTACAAGACACACAATTGCCCACACAACTTACAGATAAATCACTTTCAGCCTCACTTCCTGCATCAACTTCCTGATCACTACCAGTTAACTCATGCGATCGCTCGTCCAAACTATCTGCACACTCCTGCAAAAGACAAATACTTTGCTGTCACATATAACCATCAGAGTGCACATAAAAACTCACATGTCTACAAGTTCACCCTTCATTCACACACACACTTCCTCACACAACTTACAGATAAATATCCTCCATCCTCACTTCCTGTATCAACTTCGCTATCGATATCAGTTAAAGCACTCAATTCATCATCCGAATCACTTTCACATTCCTGCAAGTAACCATCAAGCCATTATCATTAGAGATATATGTATCAACATGATCCCTCAATGATCCATCACATTACCCACACAACTTACAGATATTCTGCTTTCCCCCTCACTTCCTGTCTCACATTCACAATTGGCAACAGCTTGGTCACTCTTCTCAGCCATGTTGATCTTTATGGGACCTGTATGCCGATATATGTCACAGAACTTTGTTCACAGCAGCTCCAATGCGAACATCACACATCTAATACATAAAGAACGTATCGACCGCAAGCTCAGGTGAACTGACCTGACGTGATGTTAAATGTAAACATTAACAGATGTTTGACCTGCATTCATGACCCCTGTTTACTATACACAGAGTTCTATTTTTAGCACGCCATGACCTTGGTCACAGGCTTCTACCTTGTATATATGAAATCTCGCAGTTACCATGTTCCTTTCTACAACATGTATTTGTGATCTTCATCACATCACACACCACACAACTGCATGTCCCACTGCAACCCGCTGCACAGAATAGCCCATTCAACACTTGCTATCTGCGACTGTCCAAAGTTGTGGATTGCCCTGACACCTCTCACCCACTACATTTCCCACAACAAATAGAAACAAGTTCACATCAGCCCCAGCAGCTATCAGCTCATGGACATCAGTCAGCTCATTCTTGCATATCGCACTGAGTAACAGTGCACCATGACACTTTACACATTGATCCTCATAAAGCACCATCTGTCCTGCTGCATCATGACAC
>JAAXHI010000331.1 GCA_012270875.1 Candidatus Poribacteria bacterium
TCAGCTGAAGCTGTCCATCTGAAGCTGTTCATCTGAGTACTCCCTTGAGTACTCAGCTGAAGCTGTCCATCTGAAGCTGTCAATCTGAGTACTCACTCATGCTCAGCTGAAGCTGTCCATCTGAAGCTGTCCATCTGAGTACTCAATCGTGCTCAGCTGAAGCTGTCTATCTGAAGCTGTCCATCTGAGTACTCACTTGAGATGGTCAGCTTCAGCTGAGTACTACTCACTCAAGTACTCAGCTGGACAGCTTCAGCTGAGTACTTGAGTGAGTACTCAACTGATGCTGTCTATCTGAAGCTGTCTATCAGAGTACTCATTCAAGTACTCACTCAAGATGGACAGCTTCAGCTTCAGCTGCAACTGAATACTTGAGTGAGTACTCAGATGGACAGCTTCAGATAAGTACTTGAGTGAGTACTCAAATTGACAGCTTCAAATGGACAGCTTAAGCTGAGTAGTCAGATAGACAGCTTAAGCAGAGTACTGAAGTGAGTACTTGGATGGACAGCTTCAGATGGAAACTTTCAGCTGAGTACTTGAATGAGTACTCAGATGGACAGCTTCAGATGAACAGCTTCAGCTGAGTATTTGAGTGAGTACTCAGATGGACAGCTTCAGATGGATGGCTTCAGATGAGTACTTGAGTGAGTATTCAGATGGACAGCTTCAGATGAGTACTCAAGTGAGTACTCAGATGGACAGCTTCAGATCAAGGCCATGGACTAGGACACAGGTTCATAAGAACCTTTCTTGAGCTCCCACAACAGCTGGTGGCACTGTAAACATGTCTCCAGGTGGGCATGGAAACTGTAGTGGTGGGGTGTGCCTCGTTTCCTTATTCCATGTTAGGAGTGTAATTTTTTGTCACAAATTACAAATCCCTCAAACTGGGTGGTTTGTAATGGAAAATTATATTGTCAACAGGGAAAAAGGTAGCAAATAGGGCACACCCTGTTAGAGGTAATAAGGTAGCAAATAGGGTACACCCTGTTAGATGGTACCCAACAGT
>JAAXHI010000521.1 GCA_012270875.1 Candidatus Poribacteria bacterium
GCACACATTAGATGCATCAGGGTTCAGCTGTGTGTGCATTGAATCAACTACAAGTCTCAATGACAAATGCAAGAAACATCAGCCCTAGATTAGATTAGCTAGGAACTGGCCTCATACACAGATGTCACATCACTTGATAGTATAATTCAATAAAGACTAAGTACTTACAGGGGCATTACAAAACCAAAAGGAAAATTTCAAACACCAAAGCCAAAGCAGTAGTGAATTGGAATAGGGGTCAACACAGCTGAACCTAAAAATAGAATGACACAACCATTGATTATGATAGCCCTGTATGATGCATTGTAAAACCAAAATTTTGACCAAAAATCAGTACTATTAATTTACTATAGCACTGTATAAACTAATCATCCATGGTAAAAGTGACCAAAAATAATAAATAGGAATAAGCAGGAGCCAGTATAATTTAATAAACCATGGATAATTTGACCTAAAATAAATATGGCTACAATGTAAACAAACAAGATGGCTACCCATAAACAACAAAATAATTTCTAAGTAATTTGAACCAAAACAGGCCTAAATTGACCAAAAATAAACAAACAAGATGGCTACTATAGTATGAATATACTAAAGCAGAAAATTTTCAAAGTCCAAAATGACCAAAACATGGAAAAACTGACCAAAAATCAAATGACAAAACTATTGAAACATATAGGAACACAAAAACAACAAAGTCCAAAAGGACCCATTCATGACAAAAATGACCAAAAATCAACCTCAGTTGCCACTAACTACCAACTGCCACCCACTATTACCAAGATATTTTAGAAACCCATAGTATATTTAACCAAAATATTGGTATTCAGAGCTTACCCCTCCTAAACAAGGCCTAAAAACCAACCCCAAAACTAATTACTAAAAGAAATAGAAAAATTTATGAAATACCTTGTAAGCTCTGAATCCAAGATGGCTGCCAGCCAACTTCCTGGTAAACAAGAAAGATGGCTGCCAGCCAACTTCCTGTTTGCACAACACACTA
>JAAXHI010000408.1 GCA_012270875.1 Candidatus Poribacteria bacterium
GACCCTATTAAGCGTGAATGTTGTTCGGGAAGGAACTGGGAAAAGGGTACGTTATGGGCAAAAAGAGATGCTGCAAAGGACGAGGAGGCGATTCCGAAGCAATAATGTGGGACAAGTTGTAAAGTGGGTGGTCTACAACATCTACGGCGATGGTTCAAGTGAACAGCATTGCGCTTAGAAGGGTGGTTGTTGACGTCTTTGTATCTAAATGCGCTCGTTGATGAGCACAATCTAAGGAACAACAACGGTTCATAGCGAGGAAGTACGGACGGGTTCCCACTAGTAATCTACATCTTCTAGAATGTGATTAAACTCAACGATGAGCAAGTGTTTACAAACGTGTCGTGGCTGCAGGAACATGATATTGAATAGCGTCTAGCGGAACAGTGATTGGTGTTGTGGTAGGAACTATTTAACGTGATGTTGTGCAGTCGATTAATTACCGTTCATGAATCATCTAGTATCTATTAGTGTCTCCTGCAGTACGACAGGTTTGAGAAATGACTTGCGCATTGTACAGTTCACAGTTCAGTGCGAGCTACTCAAAGTAGATGTGGCGGCCTGTGGCCTGTCCACGTTTCCCCCGCGTGCCTCTTCCTCAGCCTCGTGTGGTTCCTCTGGTGGTTGGTTTTGTTCCTCGGCCACGACCCGCCATGGCTTTTTTCTTGGCCATAGGTGCAGGGTTAGCCGCTGATGTGCTGGTGTCGGTAGTCAGGCTGAAGCTGGCCCAAATGTTAGTGCTTGACGATGGTCTCTTTCTAGCGGCTGGTGTTTTTCCTTTTTGGCTCCGGGACAGTGTTCCAGGCTCGTGGTAAGGCTCAGGATCTTGCTGAGTTATGAAGAGGGCATGCTCCGCCGAGGACTCCGGCGTGTTAAAGGGCTCCTCCTCCTCTTCAGATTCCTCGTCTTCATCGTCCAAGATGTTCCTGCGGGGTCGTCTACGCGTAGGAGCAGCAATGGTCTCCTCTTGCTCGTCGTCCTCATACTCATACTCAGGGTCCTGGTCTTCCACATTTTCTTCTACAGCGTCCCAAAATGTACCGGTTTGGCGCGGTTCTCCCGTGGAAGTCCTTTGGGAAACATTTCCCATTTGTTGGACCCTTGTTCCTCTTCGGGCAC
>JAAXHI010000447.1 GCA_012270875.1 Candidatus Poribacteria bacterium
ACAGCACCATGTACATCACTTCCTCCTCTCACCTCACCACCCATGTTATCATCAATTGCTGTAACAACCTCCACTGCCATATGACCTCCATCTACTACATGTTCATCCATGACTTTCACATCCACTACATGTTCATCCATGACTTTCAGATCCACTTCACCGCCATCATCAATCCCACTCACAACAGACCGCATTGATCTGCTTGCTGCACATGACTCAACAGCTCCTACATCACCAATACTATCACTTGACACCCGATCTGATGCATCACCTGCTCTGGCACATTCTTCACTTGTGCTATCATCTCCCATCACATGTCTACTGTCCCCAGCATATTGTTCTTTCTTCATGATTCCTTCTAACTCTGCAACTTCACTCACCCGCTCCACATGCGGCCGTAATACTGCCATCTCTCCAGACTTCTTCAAACATTTGCCATAATTGTAGCCAACACTATTACTAGCTTCATCTCGTTTCTTGTCTTCTATGGCAGCGAGCAACTCCTCTGCCATCATGTTCCGTCTGCCACCACTACCAACATGTAGATTCTCGCTGTGATTGCTCTGCATGTCGTCACTCACCAAACCACTCTTCTCCTGCACAACGTTTCCTGCAATTCGATTGCTCTGCACGTCCTCACTCACCCAACCACTGTTCTCCTCTACAATGTTGCTCTCAAATGCACCTGTAAAACAGTATATTCACCACTGATTTTCTGCATGGCTAAACACACCCAATTGACAAATACCAACACCAATGCACTGATATACATAGAGCAGCATACCTTCACTAACACCAGAGTCTGTAACACCATCACTTTCATCATCATCACGACCCTCTCCAAAACTGCGCAATTGTTGCACACCGACACCTACAACCACGTAGGCATTCTAGATATAAACTCATATCTCCATCTCATGAGCAAAAACACACTACACAGCAGAACACTGAACATCCATTTGAATACAGATAACATCACATACACAAGCATTTATGTGAAGATATCATAAGTGAGATATATTATATAAATCTATATATATAAGCAGACGAATGTCCGTACGCACATAACCTAGCAGCCTGCTGTGTGGTGTGTATACACAGAATACAGGTCATGAACTATAAAGTAAACTATAAACACACAGGGCTTATATAAATACGCAGGAGTAATACTCCCTACTCTCTCCCCTTAATGTTTGAGTTAATGCTTGCTGGCTACAGTGTTGGCTATGGGTAGTTGCCGCATTGGCTATGGGTAGTTGCCGTGTTGGCTATGGGTAGTTGCTGCGTTGGCTATGGGTAGTTGCTGCGTTGGCTACGGGTAGTTGCCGCGTTGGCTATGGGTAGTTGCCGCGTTGGCTATGAG
>JAAXHI010000290.1 GCA_012270875.1 Candidatus Poribacteria bacterium
TAGGGCAATCGCACGTGAACATTTTAGAAGAGGGTAGCAAGCACCGTAGTTAAGTAGTCGGTATCCCATGCGGCTTTCAATCGTTTGGTGGCAACCCCCACCTTAGCTGTCGGTTCTCCCTTTAGTAGGTTCAGTGCAATCCGTCGAAGTATGGCAAAGTTTTGAGTGCCATTTTCTTTGCGGATACGACACCCATCCTCATTAAAGGCAACATCTAACACCCAATGACATGAGTTTTCAATAGACCAATGGGTTCGGATCGCATTAAGCAATTGAGTAGCATCGCTGGGTAAAGACGAGATATAGTATCGGGATTTTATCGTTGTTTGCCCATTATGTTCCCGTTGTGCGGTGATCTTCACCACCGAGTTGAGATTGACAAAGGTTTCACTCCCTCTCAACGGTGCAATCAAAGCAGGATCAGCAACACTGATAGCCATTCGCGTCTCAATCCGACCATGGTCGCCATCAATGGTCTGAGCGGTGTCGGTCTGTACATCGGACAACTGATTGTCAGCAATGCCATCGAACAGCAGTTTGACATCTTCGTGGAGTTGTCCTTGATTTGCTTTCAATGCCAATACATAATCGGCATCACAATCGACAATCTGTTGAGCAATTTGTGGGTGACACCCCATCGCATCAGTAGTCACAATACACCCTGAGAGTGTCAACAACTCCAGTAATTGTGGCATCGTCGGTATTTCGTTGGACGACTCAGCCACCTTCAGTTGTCCCAATGTCACCGATGGCGCCGATGCCCACGCACTGACCAAGCGAATCGCACTTTGGTCGGTCGCAGTATCATAAGACCCACGGAGGTGTTTACCATCAATAGCAACCACTTGACCGTCTGTTACTTCGATAACTTGCTTTATCCAATTGATGAAACAGTGTTCAAAGTCAACCGAGTCGAGTAAACCAAAGACTCTACTAAAAGTGTCATGGGACGGGATACCGTTGGGTAATTTCAATAAACCAGATAGCCACTTGGATTTCGCATGACCAAACGATTCAACCGCCACCCAGTTATCGGCACCACAGATGACTGCACAGATAGCAATCACAATCATATCCATCAGTTTATGGCGAATCCGACTCTTGTCTGTGCGGGGGTCGGGTAAGTCGGAAAAATGAACTTCGATTGAGGTAATGGATTTATCAGGCATTTCAGCAACTCCTTTGATGATGGGATACCTTATACATTACCTCTATTTACAACACTGTCAACTACTATTTTTTATATGCGATTGCCCTA
>JAAXHI010000553.1 GCA_012270875.1 Candidatus Poribacteria bacterium
GGCTCACCCTACCCTCCGCTTGACTGGGACGGAGCCGTTCATCCCAGACAGAGGCCTATTCGAGAGGCGTTCGGCCACGCGGATCGGGTGGTCAGGCCGTCCGCTTTGCGGTGTGACTTGCTCAAGGTCACCCGCTGAGGTACCTTCTACCCGGGGTTGAGTGGGGTACCCCCGGGCAAGGCCCGTTCGCGTTCGCGTATACACTTCTACCCCGCCTGACAGGCACGTAATCGACGTCCGGCGGCTTCCACACACACTCCCCGCTGTCAAGGGAGTCGACTCTGACCCACCGGCAGGCAGTTCAGAGGCTCGGGTTTGATAACCCGCGCGGGTCCAGGCTCGCACGTGTCCCTCGCGTACGTAGTGTCACATACACGGCTAAGGCACTGGTCTGGTATCGGTTCGTGCGGCCCTCTTCGCGGCGTCCCGCTCCGAGGTGCGCTTGCCTTACTACGATAGCCGACGCTCACCCGCCTACGAGGTTCACTCCCCAGACACCGCTTCGCCTCCTCGCATACACCCACACGGTCGGTACGGGTCCCCTCTGCTCGCGGCTCCTACCCCAAGGCCTGGGGCGGGCTCTACAGTACGGATCAGGCTTGTGCCTCACGGCCGGCTTTACCCTTCGTTCGCCCCACACACACGCTCTCTCCGATACGTTCACGCGGCTGGTACCCTCACGTGGCCGGGTGCTGTGACCGCAGCCCTGGGTCCAGGCTTCTCGCCTCCACAGGGGATTCGATCGTTCGATAGCCCACGCGCGTCTCCCACAACCGCAAGCGCTCTCCGGTGAACAGGGAAGCCGACGTACGAGGCCGTGGTATCCGCCAGATGTACTCGCAGGTACAACCCTCCTCACGGTCTGACGCGGTCTTACCCTCCGGTGAGACGGGCCGGGGTCGCGTTCGCCTCCACACACGTCTCCAAGACTCGGCCGCCTTCGCCCGGGACAGTCCATTCGGTTCGTTCGCGCTCGCGGTGCATGCCTGTGGCAGTAGTGGTATTTTCATAAAATGGCCCGGGTCGACTCCGTACAGAGCTCCCCTCAGCCGACAACCCCCTTCAGACTCGGCCAGCAAGCACCTTCAGTCGGTCTATGAACTTTGTCACCGGACTAGGCTCTTGAGAGACTCCCTCCTACATATAGATTCGGCATCGTCGACAGCTTTAACCATCTCAAAAGTAATTTTTGAAGGTTAGGGGCATGGGCTTTTTTCGCCGATGCGATGGTCCAGCCTGGCCGAGGCAAGTCCACTTGCCTCGGCAGAGGGGTACCTTCAGGGGGGTCAAAATTTCCCTACTTTTTCGAAATGCATAACACCTCCGTACGAGTAAACACTGTCTTCCCGGA
>JAAXHI010000593.1 GCA_012270875.1 Candidatus Poribacteria bacterium
GCCAACATAATGTCTAATGTTCTTGTATAACTGTACACCATTCACATCTGCACCTGCCGCAATGAGGTTCCTGACTCCATTCACACTACTACAACACACTGCCAGATGTAACGCTGTTGTAGGATCACCACCCTTCTCCATTACATATTTTAATCCATCAAACAACTCACATGCTGCAGCCACCATGAGTATTCTTGTACAATATTTCATGCCCCTTGCTCCACCTATCAGCTTTACACATGTCTCATGAGCGCTTCTGTCTACATCTTTATCGGCAGTAATAGCCAATGGCGAAACACTACTATCAGGATAGCCATCATATTTATCTCTTTCCATGCCATTGCGCAACAAGTAACTTGCACATTTCTTGTGAACAGGTACCAGTGACAATAGTAGTTCGAAGTAAGCCTGTTTATCTGACTCCTCAGTATCCCCAGTGGTTGCTAGCAATGTTCTCACACACTTACAGTGTTGTCTTTCAATTGCTTCATGTAAAGTTTTACAAGTACATTTCCTGTAACTCATTGCATTCGTGTTGTGTATTCTCTTTGCCATTTTGTGTCCATATATTTGTGTCCCATAACAACTCATAAGTGTACATAGTCCAACTTCTTACAACTGAATCCACTTGGTTACATCTACCAAAATCCACCAATCTGTGTCACATGAATTCATTCACCACCAGTTACAGTCAAAGGAACAGTCTCCAACCTAGCATTGTAAACGTCTTTTTAACTGCATGTGTTGTCTAAAGCTGCGATGACACTCGGGACAGACATGTGATCTCTCACCTGTATGTATCGTCATATGTCGTTTCAAGTTACTCAGTTGTGCAAATGAAGCATCACATTGCGTACATTTATATGGTTTGATACCATTGCCATTGATGTTTACCCACTGGTCACTTTGCCATATCAGTCATATTCCTAATATCAGTCATATTCCTATCTTTGCTGCGCACAGAGTCGTCAGTTGCCATGAACACTCATCATTACACTGTTTCACACAGCTCTTCATGCCTTTGGTCTACATAACATCACTCACATATGAACATAACTAGCCACAAACCTCCACACTCACAAATTCCTCAAATTTCTGCCAGGTGTACACCTAACTTGCACTGTGTAACCACCACAAGTGCTCCACTAGCGCGCTGATATGATCACATTGCAAACCGCACAATCGACACCTGCAATGATGTATCTCCTGAGAACAGCCTTTCTTGTTCTTTTGTAAATGTTCTGTAAGATTCCATGTTGTCATCCACCGTTCACAATAGGGACACAATATAAGTTTATTGTCCAAAAATTTCTCTTTCTGCTCTACTGTTGCCTCTGTATCTCCAGACAAACATGGCAAGTGTTCCACCAAGCCATCAACATCTATGAATTGTACATCACACCGACAACATTTCCAACGATGAACCACTTTTCCACAACCATTTCTGTTTCTTTCTAAATGTACCTTGATATTCCGCAAGTTCATGAATTTTCTACAAAATGGACATTCAATATCTGCAACATGCTTTTCTCTACTAGCCTTTGACACGGTCTTCCGACTTTTGCTGGCATGTTTACTTTTATGTTGTTCGAAGTTCCATTTAGATATATGTTGATCTCCACATATCTCACACAAAAATATCCTTGCACGTTTCTCTGCACACGTCTGACAATTACTACACTGTTCACATAAAGGATTTGTTACACATTGCCAGGATGAACCACACTCAGATGTTTGCACACCTGCCGTCTCAGTCGTAGGTACACATTTGACTATTGGGCTTCCCATCACATCTCGAACAGCTATCTACTCCATGACATGACTCACACCATCACTACTCTTGTCTATTGTCCTCTATCCACTGTTTCTGTTGAAACATAATAAAATTTAATGTTTCAATCTCTTCATCCAGTATTTTACATATCACATGTCTCACAGCTCAGCATTCAATTATAGTTCAATATTCAAGAACAACAGCTATAACTGTGTAAGCTTTGACCCCCTAGCACTCCAAGTAGCAATGTAAAACTCAAATAGATATTGCAACATATGAACCTAGTACAAATACACAAATGTCTATGTACAACACCATAACAATTTACCACACACTATGGCAGAGTTGTACATGTCAATCATTCCACAGTAATATTTCTTCATAAAGCACCGACATCACTGATATCGATTACCTCTAACCCCCCCAAAAAATGATACATATAAATGTATGTAACATATCTACAGATATCTCAATGAATAAAAACTCTTTCACGTTGAATTTGTAATGGGTAAATATCATATTTCCTAT
>JAAXHI010000070.1 GCA_012270875.1 Candidatus Poribacteria bacterium
AAATGAGTGCACATTGTAAAACATGAAAGTTATATGTGAACTGCAGGATGTGTTAAGTGAGAGGAATTTTTGTTAAGTGCAAAGTGGACGGTGTTGTCTGTTAGTCGAATGTAATAGATATACATGTGATTCCAGGTGTGTCTGTGGGTGACATATCGTGCAGTGGCAGACAATGTACATGAGGAATTGATTATGATGATGACTGAGAATGTCACTGTGATGGATAGTAAGCAATATTGTGAGTTAATGAGGGGCCTGAATGAAAAGCAGAGGGCTATTGTGATGTACAACAGGCGGTGGTGTAAGGACTGGATTAGAACATATTTGACAGGATCCATGCTTGATGGTTATAAAGTGTTCTTGAGTGGCCCAAGACATACAGGGAAGAGCTATGTGATTTCACTGATTCAGTGGGACATGCTGCGCTTGTTGTCACCAATGCAGAAACCTAATGCTGATCAGCTATTGGTGCTCCTTACTGCTCCTACGGGTAGTGGAGCATTTCACATCAATGGAAACATGCTTCAGAGTGCTTTGGCATTAGACATATGTCAATCAAGACATGGGATTGGACATGTGAAAAGTTGCGAGCGGAAGTGGAGGGTCAATCATGAACTTGCACAGCTGATGCTTCTGGTGATTGATGATGTGAACATGGTTGGTCAGAAGACCATGCAGCAGATTAATAAATTGTTGGGTGAAATTAAAGGCAACAAGCGGAATTGTGGTGGGATATGTATGTTAGCTGTTGGAGATCTCATGGAGCTGCATCCTATCAAAGAACCTCCACTATACTATGAACCAAATCACCTGTCACCTAGTGATATGGAACCTTTGCTATGGGATGATCTAATGGTTCATGAACTGGATGAGGTCATGGGTGAGATTGATGATGGATACCGTGATATGTTACATGTCATACGGTTGATGGCACCTGCTGCTAATTCGAAGGAGGATTTGATGTTGCGTTCTAGGGAGTTACATGTGTCACCAAAGGATGTACAGTATCCTAGGTCTGCAGTACATGTGTTTGTACGGAATGTTTATTGTGATGAATGGAATGAACATGAATTAGAGAACCTCAGTGGTTCTGTTGTTGAGTACAGAGCTAGGGATCAGATTCAACGTGGAGATGTGAGACTAGCAGATGTTACATTGCCACAACATCCAGGTCTCACGGGCAACTTGCGGGAGCGGCTCCGACTGAAAGTGGGAGCTCCGGTAATACTGACAGTGAATATTGATGTGAGGGATGGCTTGACTCATGGTATAATGGGAAGAGTGGTCTGTCTGCCACCATGTGGGCAAGATGTCTTGGTGGAGTTTGATGATGATGAAATTGGACGA
>JAAXHI010000165.1 GCA_012270875.1 Candidatus Poribacteria bacterium
AGATCAATTCTGCGGAGAAGTCTATTCATTTTATGGCGTTTGCGTTTACACACGATACGCTTGGCAGTGCGATGCGTGATCGATTCGCGTCCGGTATTGAAGTCCGGGGTGTGTTTGAAAATCGGCAGACGAATAACCCATACTCCGAGTATAAATCGATGAAAGCGGCGGGTTTGTCAGTTGTTCTGGATAAAAACACGGGGACTATGCACCACAAGGTGATTGTTATTGATGAAGAGACGGTAATTACGGGTTCCTACAACTTCTCTAAAAACGCGGAAAAAAATAATAGTGAGAATCTGTTGATTATCAAGGGAAATCCTGAAATTGCGGCGGCATACCTCGCTGAGTTTAAAAAGATAACGCGTTAGGCGTGTTACTCTTTCTCGCCTAATATTACCGTACAATGTTGTTCGCTGCCGTTTCTACCGATTTTGAGTTGGACCTTCGTGGTGGGTCGCTCGGTCACAACGCATCTCAACAGTTGATCATAAGAGCGGACAGGCGTGTTATTAAATTCGAGGATAAGATCTCTCGGTAAAAGTCCACTTTTGTGTGCAGGACTGCCTTTAACCACACCTGTAACAAAGACACCCCCCTCATTGACATCAACTTCAACGCCGAGCCAACCGCGTGCGACCTTTCCGTGTTCGATAATTTCTTCGGCGACTGCGCGAACCGTCTCCATCGGCATAGCAAAGGTAATCTCCTGCGTGCGATTTTCCTCTGATCGTTCTTGAACAAGGCTTTGCGCGATGTCGGGACTGACCCCTTTCTTGAAAAGCGTATTAGCCAAGGCAGTCGTGGTATCAGGCGGCTCTGTCAGTACAGCAAGTATCATTCCGACAATCTCTCCTGAGGTGTTTATGACAGCACCACCACTGTTGCCAGGGGTAACCGCTGCATTGATTTTAATCAGTTCCGCACACAATTGATTTGGTAAGGTATCCCAACCGCCCACGATGCCGAAAGAGATGATCGGGCTACGTCCGTAAGAACCGCCTATCGTTACGACCCAAGAGCCGGTGTTGATTTTTGAGGAGTCGCCCCACTTTACAGGTACTGTGGGTTTAAACTCTTTTGCCGAGAGCACCATACCCCGGTACTGCTCGAGCTGCGGCGGTGCTGCACTTTTAGCCTTTTGTGATTGTATGGTTGTGTGTGCCGCCGCGGCTCGGAGTACCGCGATGTCCGTGAATGTATCAGTGCCGATGAGTTCAGCTGGGGACACTGCTCCGTCGTTAAAGATGATTTCAATCTTGTTTGGCGTGTCCATCTCAAATGTCGTTGTCACGACGTGTCCCGTGGTGTTAATAACAATACCGGAACCAATTTCTTGGCGGGTAAATACCAATTTTTCAGCGTTCGATGGGATCATCTGCGTCGCTACAACTTTCACGACAGCAGAACGTGCGTCAGTGACGACCTTCTGGAATTCTTTTTCGAGCAGCTGCAGGGTGTTTTCATTTGCGATACTGGGGGTGACCGCATAGAAAAGTAAACTGAACATTCCGATTATGAATTGATGGCGTTTTGATTCTGTTGCGTACATGTGTTATTTCCCTTTTTATAGTTATCAGTTTTCGGTTTTCAGTCGTCAGTTAAAGAGGGGTTTTATGTGTGGAAGCCACAACTTATACAACTGCCACATCCGTTACTGATAACTACTTCCCTGACAGGTATTCCATGTTCGTTCCGACAGAAAGCGGTGACGCTTGCCTTACCAAATTAGAGCCCGCCGCTGGTGGCGGTGGTGGTATAACTTACCTGCTTTAACATATAACGCTGTTGCATCGGTTGCCTCAGCGTTGAGAACGGACTGCCTCGTAAAAACTGACTGCGATCTCTGCTGAGGGAGCGTGATGATCTTTCCGGAAGTACTTCAGGCGACGTTGCTATCTGCCTGCTTTGAGACATAGGGGCTATTGGTGTTGGACGGAGGTCTCGATTAAATAAGAAACCTTCTTGATAAAAAAATGTCCCAGTTGCGGCGAGAATCAATGCGATAATACCGCTGAACGCCCATCTGGGACGGCGGAATACATCTAACAACCGTCCCCAACCTGTTGTCGCAATTTCCTTAACGCTACTGGGTTCGCGTTGTTCTGTAGCGAGTCGTTGTTGTAACGTTGACATGAAGTACGGCGAGGGTTCTATCTGCGGTAATTGCTGTGCCGCCTTAACAGATTCCTGAAATCGCGTATATTCGTGTTGACACGCTTCACATGCTGCGAGGTGTTCTTCAAAACCCTGCAATGTCTGATAATCAAGCGTATCTTCAAGATGGGCAGAGAA
>JAAXHI010000564.1 GCA_012270875.1 Candidatus Poribacteria bacterium
AAAATTGTCCAAACTTTAGTAATTTTAAAACAGATTCTTGGGATTGTCAAGGCAAATTGGACGATACACAGGCATTCAGTTATCAGTGGAATAGCCGTCAGCAATCAGTCATCAGGAAGTTTACAAGTGTATCTAAAGTTGCGAAGTGTACTAAAGTTGCTGACCCCTTTACTGCTTTAAACCGAGGAATTGATAGGGATCAATCCCGCCATCAGGTAGATTAACCAAAGTAATATCTGCGGGTATATCTTTTTCTGTGAGTGGTTGTAGTGGATACGCGGCAGGATCATGGAGATTCCTGACGCGCCTTATTGTGTTAGGGTCACCCTTCATACGAGAGATATATCTTTCTGTTCCGTTCCAATCCCATTCGACGTAAATTGTGCCACGAATGCTGGGGTAAACTAATCCGTTTTGGATGGTACCCCCCACCACATCTACCCCTTGTTCCAGCAGTTTCATCCAAACACGGGCAATTAATTCATGTCCCTTGCTGATGCCATCCCAATAATTTTCTGGGAATTCCGGTGGAAGTTCGGGATAGGGTCCGAATCCATACGCCGAGACAGGCACCTCTTCGGCTTCTACTGTTTCTGAAAGGAAGTCATCAGGCAAGAACGCATCTGTGATGTCAAGGGGATCGGTTTCGTTGGGGAACGCTTCCGTCTCATCGGATATAGAGGTGTCCGTGTTTTCATCAGGCGTGTTTACAAAGCGCGCTGTCTCGGTGCTTGTCGGAACGTCAGTCACTTCTGTCGGGTGCGTTTTGCTCTGTTTTTCGAGTCCCTGCAAAAATCGGTCACTGCGTTGAAACTCGGCTTCGCTCGCGCGGCGGACATGCCAACTGTAAAGTAAGCTGCCACTGACAATCATCACGAAAAACACGAATCCAGCAATAAGACCTCTGCTTGAGAGAATGTCCCAGAACATGTTTGACCTCCGATAGAAAGGGTTGTCAGTTGCCGGTTCTCAGTGTATTAGCGGGCGGTTTCCATTAATCGTTAGCGGTTAGAGGAAGGGTTGTCAGTTAAGTTGCGCGTCGCGATCGGGAGTGCTTCGGCGTGAGAAGTCTACAAGAGAATTGAATGGCTCTGAAGTGTACGCCTGTGATATGGTTTCGGATCAATCCTGCTTAATCCCGACGACCACATTCTCAGACGATATATCCTCCGGTATCACGACAAAAATCTTTCCAGATTCGGAGCCTTCGCTCTGTTTTTTCAGATACGCTGTTATCTCATTTTCATCAAGGAGAACTGCGCCATCTGCTGTAGATTCAGGCAGGGGTGTCCGCTCGGACCCGAATTTTCGGATCCATTTGAAGATGGTACTCGGTGCCACTGAGAACGTCCGTGCTATATCACTGATAGAGATCCCACGGCAGTATAAGAAAACTGCTAAGGCTCGCTGCCAGGGTGGTCTTCCGCGAGTTGTCTGACGTGTGAACTGAAAGCCACAAGCGTTACACTTGTAACGTTGATTCCCTCTGGCTTTTCCATTTTTGACGGCATCTTCGCGTTTACAGCGTGGGCAGTTCATTGTAGCGCACCTCTTTTTCATAAGATTTGATGGGAAAAGTATAACACAAAAGCATCGGCTACGCAATAACTTCCGTTTTGGACGCAAGATCGCGAGCACAACTCGCTC
>JAAXHI010000473.1 GCA_012270875.1 Candidatus Poribacteria bacterium
GACCCTATTAAGCGTGAATGTTGTTCAGGAAGGAACTGGGAAAAGGGTACGTTATGGGCAAAAAGAGATGCTGCAAAGGACAAGGAGGCGATTCCAAAGCAATAATGTGGGACAAGTTGTAAAGTGGGTGGTCTACAACATCTACGGCGATGGTTCAAGTGAACAGCATTGCGCTTAGAAGGGTGGTTGTTGACGTCTTTGTATCTAAATGCGCTTGTTGATGAGCACAATCTAAGGAACAACAACGGTTCATAGCGAGGAAGTACGGACGGGTTCCCACTAGTAATCTACATCTTCTAGAATGTGATTAAACTCAACGATGAGCAAGTGTTTACAAACGTGTCGTGGCTGCAGGAACATGATATTGAATAGCGTCTAGCGGAACAGTGATTGGTGTTGTGGTAGGAACTATTTAACGTGATGTTGTGCAGTCGATTAATTACCGTTCATGAATCACCTAGTATCTATTAGTGTCTCCTGCAGTACGACAGGTTTGAGAAATGACTTGCGCATTGTACAGTTCACAGTTCAGTGCGAGCTACTCAAAGTAGATGTGGCGGCCTGTGGCCTGTCCACGTTTCCCCCGCGTGCCTCTTCCTCAGCCACGTGTGGTTCCTCTGGTGGTTGGTTTTGTTCCTCGGCCACGACCCGCCATGGCTTTTTTCTTGGCCATAGGTGCAGGGTTAGCCGCTGATGTGCTGGTGTCCGTAGTCAGGCTGAAGCTGGCCCAAATGTTAGTGCTTGACGATGGTCTCTTTCTAGCGGCTGGTGTTTTTCCTTTTTGGCTCCGGGACAGTGTTCCAGGCTCGTGGTAAGGCTCAGGATCTTGCTGAGTTATGAAGAGGGCATGCTTCGCCGAGGACTCCGGCGTGTTAAAGGGCTCCTCCTCCTCTTCAGATTCCTCGTCTTCATCGTCCAAGATGTTCCTTCGGGGTCGTCTACGCGTAGGAGCAGCAGTGGTCTCCTCTTGCTCGTCGTCCTCATACTCAGGGTCCTGGTCTTCCACATTTTCTTCTACAGCGTCCCAAAATGTACCGGTTTGGCGCGGTTCTCCCGTGGAAGTCCTTTGGGAAACATTTCCCATTTATTGGACCCTTGTTCCTCTTCGGGCAC
>JAAXHI010000314.1 GCA_012270875.1 Candidatus Poribacteria bacterium
GCCTTCTTATCAGCACTAAGTTTACCGATCATTTGGAAGATGGTCCGATTCATCCTCTCAACCTGTCCGTTTCCTTGGGGATGGAAGCTAGTCGTGGTGATACGGTCTATCTCTAATAGCTTGCACATCTCCTTTATGATGTCTCCTGTGAAGCCTCCACCTTTATCACTAATGAGACGCCTGGGTATACCCACTACCGTAAACCACTCGTTCCACAAGTAGTGTGCAACGGTTGCGGCTTGTTGATTAGGCGTCACTCGAAGCAGGGTGAACTTGGTGAAATGATCCTGCATTACAAGGACGTTAATGGACTTGGTCTGAGCCATAACGTCTACAGGATCCGCTTCGATACTAGTAAAGTCGACATGCAGCAACTCTAAGGCTGCCGTAGCGACTATCGGTCGTAGTGGTGCCGTCTGAGCGGCAGCATTGTACAGTTTACATCTGTTACAGGTGGATACTCTTTTGTGAGCTTCAGTTACCATGCCTGGCCACCAAAATCGTTCTTTCAAGAGACTAACAGTACGGTCGCGCCCTTGGTGTCCAAAGTCGTCGTGACAACCCTTGATGGCATCGGGTCGGTACTGAGGAGGCACTACAAAAGCCCATGCACAATCTACCAACTCCACAGGGTCTTTGGAGCTATCTCTAGCCGTGAGCTTGGTAGAGTGATACAGCAGGTTGTTCTGTATCTTGAACCACTTCTGATGTTGGAGGAAGACTTTAGCTTCAGGGGTCTTCGCCAGGGTAGGACCCATAACGTCTGCTAAGGGCCTGTCCTTTCCCCGACGAATCCACCTTCTCACTGCGAAGATCACTTCGTCAGATTCCTGAGCCTTTGGCCAGTCAGTCACTTGTTCTTTGACTGTGGGACGGGCCCGACGGCTCACAATTTCCATTCCCTGGAACTTTGCTTGGACTATGCCTTCCGATTCGATCTGGGCTCGTAGTTGAACCACAAAGGGGTCGTAGAGTTCAGACCGCTGACCATAGTCCAGATTGTGTACGTCCATCATTTCTTTAACGCCTTCCTGGGTCACGCGCTCCATTTCAGGCGCTACAGACGGCTTTTTGGGTTCCTCATCTTCCTCTTCAGGGTCAGGGACATTCCTGGACAGGCAATCTGCCACCACATTGTCACTACCCTTCACATACTCGAGGCTGAACTTATAATTCGCCAGTTCGGTCACCCAACGGTGTCCTGTGGCGTCTAGTTTAGCCGTAGTCATCACATACGTCAGGGGGTTGTTATCCGTCCTGACGAGAAAAGGTTTTCCATGGCGTAAGTAGTCCTTAAACCGCTGTGTGATGGCCCAGTAGAGCGCGAAGAACTCCAACTTCGAAGAGTGGTAGTTCTGTTGCGACCTTTTGAGTACCGAGCTGCCAAAGGCGACAGGGTGGTACTTCTTATCTTGTTCTACTTTCTGGGTTAGCACAGCTCCCAACCCTTTCTTGCTAGCATCAGTTTCCAGGCGGAAAGGCTTGGTAAAGTCGGCAGGAATCAACACTGGGGCAGTGGTAGCGGCTAATTTCAAAGCGTCTACTGCCTCCAGAGCTTCAGGCGTTAGAGTAACCTTCTCTTTCTTTTTCTTCGCGTCATCACCCTTTAGGTGGTCGTACAAGGGACTCGCAATGACCGCGAAATTCTTGATGAACCGTCTGTAAGCCCCAATGCAGCTCACAAAACTTCTGATTTCAGT
>JAAXHI010000490.1 GCA_012270875.1 Candidatus Poribacteria bacterium
GGGCAAAGAGACCCGGGCCTGGCAGGGCCAACGGAACCGGGAGGCAGTCCGGGCGGACTGGCGTTTCACCACCCAGGACGAGCGCATCAGGCTCAAGTCCCTATACCCATCACTTCAACCTTGTTGAACTACTAGTAGACCAACCGCTTTGAAATGATGGGCAACCACAAGGGTTGCCCCTACTGTAGGGGACTGTCCCGTAGGGGCGTTCCTTGTGGACGCCCCTATCGCATGAAACCACCACAACTAGGGCTACCAATCATTACAAAGATTTCGCGCTACTAGTGGTGTGTCACTAGTGATTTGATATGTATGCTGCCTGGGGTGTAACCTGGCTTCATGAAGAAGCGATACATTGTAGCTCTCACTCAGGCGCAAAGGCAGCAACTCCGGGACTTGATTTCCGCAGGCTCCGGCGCAGCCAGGGCTTTGACCCACGCCCGCATTCTGCTCAAAGCTGACCAAGGAGACCAGGGACCCGGCTGGAAGGACCAGGATATTGCGGCAGCCTTGGAGGTCAGCTGCCCTACGGTTGGCCGGGTCCGCCAGCGGTTCGCCGCCGACGGTCTGGAAGCAGCCCTGTACCGGAGTTCACCCCGCCGCCTGTACCAAGGGAAGCTGGACGGACGCCAAGAGGCCCATCTGGTGGCGGTGGCCTGCGGCACCCCGCCGGAAGGCCGGAGCCGCTGGACTCTGCGGTTGCTGGCCAACCGGATGGTGGAGCTGGAACATTTGGACTCTCTGTCATACGAGACGGTCCGCCGCGTGCTTAAAAAAACCGGCTCAAGCCCTGGCTGAGGCAACAGTGGGTCATTCCTCCCCAGGCCAACGGGGAGTTTGTCTGGCGTATGGAGGACGTGCTGGCGGTCTATACCCGCCCCTATGACCCCAGCTTCCCCCAAGTGTGCCTGGATGAGGCCAGCACCCAGTTGTTGACCCATAGCCGGACTCCCCAACCGCCCAAACCTGGACAACCGGAACGTCAGGACTACGAATATGGCCGCGCCGGAGTGGCCAACCTGTTCATGTGCTATGAACCCCTGGCTGGGTGGCGGCGGGTGATGGTGCGGGAAAGGCGCACCAAGGTGGACTGGGCCTGGTGCATCAAGGAGTTGTTGGAAGTGCACTACCCCCAGGCGGAGCGGCTGGTGTTGGTCATGGACAATCTGAACACCCATACCCCCGCCTCCCTTTACGAGGCGTTTCCTCCCGGGGAGGCCCGGACATTGGCCCAGCGGCTGGAAATTCATTACACTCCCAAGCACGGCAGTTGGCTGAACATGGCGGAGATTGAGTTGAGCGTGCTGGCCCGCCAGTGCCTGGACCGGCGCATCCCGGACCGTGAAACCCTGACTTGGGAAACGGGGGCTTGGGAGAAGGGACGCAATGCCCAGAGAACCACGGTGGACTGGCGTTTTACCACTGCGGACGCCCGCATCAGGTTGAAGCATCTATATCCATCAATTCAGCAGTGACACTCCACTAGGTGAGCCCGGTTTGACAACCCCACCAGCACCGCAGATACAATTTCGGGTGAGCATTTTCAATTCAGCGAGGTAAGC
>JAAXHI010000283.1 GCA_012270875.1 Candidatus Poribacteria bacterium
ATCGTCTCCGTACCGTTTCGTGGTGATATAACACTGTCCCGTGGCGTTCGTGCCGCGATTGCTACCGCTGTAATAGTAAGAACTCCGATCCTCCGAAAATTCGAGTATAAGATTTTTGCGGGTAGACGCAACGAGTGCCGCTTTCGCACCCAATATCTGTTGATTCGATTTCTCATCCGTAACCTCAATAGGCGGTAGACGCGTTGCCCCTCTTTGTGGGTTTTGTCGGTTCACCTTCGAGCCCTGTCCATCTTTTTCTGGCGTGGCGGCGTTAGGTGGCGTTGCTTGTTCATCATCAGCGACACGCTTAGTCAACTTCGATCCAACAGTATTCAGTGAGTCCATCACCTGCTGTGATACCGGTTTCGCCTTCTGCGCGTTAACGCTCCCTTCTTCAACCTCTAAGCTGACATACTGCCACTTCCCGACGAGAAGATCCTTTACAGCGTCTTTAACTCTTTCTGGATTGTGTCGTTCGCGTGCAGCCTCCTGCATCGCAATCAAACGCCGTCGCTCCTCCTGCGTCTCTTGCGGCGTAAAGATCGTACAACTCATAAAAACCATCATTAAAATACTGAACATGATTACCGTTTTCATCACAATTCTCCTCCTCTGCTTTTTGATTTTTTATTTTACAGGACTTACGCATTTTTCTATGATAGCTACGTGTTACGCACTGCAGGCGGGGTTTAAAACCCCGCTTGCAAGGGGGGCTGCGTAAGTCCTATTTTATCCGTTTGAAGGAATACCTGATGCCATCGCTCTGCGCCCAACCTTCAGGTGTCAGTGAGGCACCGGCTCCTAAAGTTAGGTAGAGTTGATCGTCCTGCACAGAAATTAAAACATTGGACATTCCGGGAGGCCCATCAAAGACTCCCCCCAAACGCTCACTGAATAAAAACGCTCCAGGCCTAATGCCTGAACTCCGATCCATGCAAAGCTCTGGGTATAGAATCTCAGCGATCCGTTCAACGTAGATCGAGAATCCACCCGTAACCCGAATACTGACGTTGTTACCCTCGTAAAAACGGATGCCGTTGTGTTCAAAAAAGCGGATCGTCAGATGCTTACGACTCAATTTATCAAGAGCAATAGCAGCACTTTCAATTTCATTACTCAGATCACTTTCTAATACTTCTATGTCAAGGAACTGCCATGTTCCGAGGATGTTTTGATCGAGCGTGTTCTTGACGCTCCGTCTGTCGTTTTTTAGCCGCGCGTCCTCGTAAGCCGCACGGAGACGTTCCCGCTCGTTCTGCGTCTGCTGGTATTCCACCGAGGTACACCCTGCGAAAACCAGTGTTATCAAACCAAAGGTAACTAATATCTTCATTCTTCCACCCTCTCAAAATAACAGCGTACGCCGCCGCTTTGGACCCAACCAGTCGGACCTGATTGCATCTGACCGTGCATTGTGAGATATAGCCTGTCAGGCGTAACCGAGATACTCATATCCCGCGCCGTGTCGAGTCCGGGCGCGCTCGACAATCCGAGTGCCCTTCCATCTGCACTCGCTGCGAACAGCAATTTTTCCACCTCTGGACCGGTACGCCTGATGAATCGGATGAACGGGAAGGGTTCATCGCCGTATCGAACAGTGATGACAGTAAATTGACCGAAGAGTTCTGTACCACCCCGCTTGCCTCGATAGTGGTAGATGCCTTTCTCTTCAAAGAATTCGAGTGCAAGATTTTTTAGTTCAAGCGCGTAAAGCGCAGCTTTGGCTTCCGCGACCTCTTGGGTGACACCGCTCTCCGCCATTTCAAGACTCAGGAACCGCCATTTGCCGAGGAGTGTATTAGTGATACGATCTTTTACCTTCAGTTCACTGTTCTCTTCGCGGAGATTTTCATAATTTTTCAGGAGCTGATCGCGCTCCGCTTGCATCTTCTGGTACTCAACACTCGTGCAACCAGCGAATACCAAAACACAAACAGTAAAGATAATCAAGATTTTCATACCTATCCCCCTCATCATCCGCCTGCGTCCTTTTGTAGGGGTTAGGTGACCTAACCCCTACTACAGCGGTATTATATCAGACGAACATTTAAATCGTAAACCTCTCAGAGCCATTCAATTTTAAGAAATTATGCGAAACCTTCTTGCGAAATGCTGCGACAGGCTGCGAATTTTTCAGCGGTTTTTTGAAAATCATAACATATATAAAGTATTAACACCTACGAGAAATACAATTGAATGATCTTGCAAACCTCTGCCCTCAAAATTCAAGCGTCAACCCAAAGTAAACTATTCGAGGTATTTGCGGCGCATCAAAGGTTTCACGGTCAATGCTGACTTCCTGACCTTGCACGTCAAGTATCGCCTCTTCAAAAATGAATTTTATCTCATTCTTGCGATTGTATACATTCAAAATATCAAGAAACCCACCTATTTTCATTCCACTAACGTTCCATTTGCGACTTATCCGGACATCTAACTTGTGATATGGTAACAGTTCCGTGCTTAATTGTTCGTCAGCACTCGCCAAAAGTGGGTTTAACCCGCCCGTCACCGGATCTTGAATTAGAACGACAGAGCTGATAGGTACCTCAGAGGTACCGCTTAAATACTGCCACTTCGCGCCTATCTCGAAATTTGGCGTGAAACTATAATTCGCAACAACACTAACGATGTGCGTGTGGTCAAATAAGTAAGGTTGATAGGCAGCGTTCGGCTTCTCACGCCGCTCGGCATGTGTATAAGCATAAGAAAACCAACCGAAGAACTTGTCCGGTATGCGATGACGTAAGAAGACTTCCGCACCCCCAACATACCCATTCCCTTGATTGAGATAATTTGAAACCTCATCTGCGGTTACTAATTTCTGCGCGTCTTTGTAATAGGTGGCAAGCTTGAGTTCTGTCCGTGACGAAAGTGGATGTTCAAGTTCCATGATATAGTGGCGGGTGAGGCTCGGTGTTAACGTCGGGTTGCCATCCTCCGATAACAACTGATACGGCAGCGGGTTCTGTTCATAATGTCCATAAGCGAGACGAAGGTTAGACCCCCCTGGCAGTTTGAAATTTACGCTCCCTCGCGGCTGAATAGATAACTGCTCCGTTACGTTCAGATAATCTAAGCGAACACCGAGGGCCACAGACAAAAACGAAAACGGATCATAGCGTCCCTGCAAATACCCTTCTGTCCGATAAAAATCGTGTCCAAATTCGTCGTGCACCTCCTCAAAGGTGGATTCCCTGGCGACTTCACCGTCTATCTCCGTCGTATAAGTCAAGTCATGATCTGATGAAAAATTCTCCTCAAGCCAACCTTTTTCGGAACTCGTCGCTGGATTAAAAGCAAAAAGAAAACCGGACTCCAATTGAAATGACGGTGTTAACCTATAGGAAACATCCTCGCGTAATGTCCAAACCGGCGCGCTAACCTTTATGTCATAACGGACAAAGTTCGCCTCATAATCCCATTCACCATTAGTAGGTTCCAGAGAATACCGCTCTTCAACAACAGCCTTGAAATCAATGTTGAGAAAGTTGTGAGAGCGGGTCAGCGATAGATGAGAAGTGAGTCGGTCGGTAAAGTTTGAACGTAGATGGATGCCCTGTCCATTAAACCCGTTTTTGAAATAGGCACTGGAGCGCTCAACCTCTTCGGGCGGAATTTCTGGTAGATCCTCTATTTCTGCCTCTTCTTCCACCAAATCGGGTGGAATTCCTGATGGATCCTCTATTTCCGCTCCTTCTTCCACCAAGGTTGCCTGCTCCTCTATTTTGAAATGATCAGTTGCGGCGAAGGCGTTCACTGTCAGATGATGCTTTTCATTGAACGAATAGGCAAACTTGAATTGGTAATCTGAAAAGTAGGGAAGCTGCTGTTCTTGTTCTGTCTGACTTTCAATAATTGGTCCTACGATGAGATCGAAGTAACTTCGCCGTCCTGAGACGGAAACGTATCCCTTCTCTCCGATTGTTCCTTCAAGCAACCCTTCAGAATAGAAAATATTGAGGTTAAATTTCCCATCGAACCGTTCTTCGATGCTGTCGCGGGCGTGGATGTCAAGCACCGCTTGCGAATCCAACCCGAATTCCGCACCGTAGCCGCCAGCGTAGATGTCAATTGTTTCAATCGTCTCTGAGCTGATGGTTGAAAGCAAACCACCCCAGTGAAACGGATATCCGAGCGGTGTCCTGTCAAGATAGTAAAGGTTGGAACCCGGTTCACTGCCACGGATGTAAAGCACACCAAAATAATCGTTTGGAATCCCGATGCTTGGGAGTGTTGTCAAGCCTTTGAGCGCGTCATTGGCAGCCCCCGGAATCCGTAGGAGTTCGCTACCACGGATTTCCGTACGACTGACTGTTGGCGGGAGACGTTTCCCTTCCACTACAATTGTCTCTAATTTTACTGCCTCACCTAAGTATATTTTGACTTCGGTTGTATCACCGCTGCTGATCGCAACGGAGACTGCGGTGGGTGCTGTTTCAGTGGGATGCATAACAACGAAAGTATATTTGCCTTCAGGAAGTTCTGTGAATTGAAAGACACCGTTTTCATCGGTTTTTTGAGTCTGTTCTGTTTCGATAATGCGGACATCCGCTCCCGCCAAGGGTTTTTCCGTGCTTCGCTGATAGACTGTTTCTTGGACATCACCGGTCTGTGCATAGATAGGCAAGGATACTAAGAACACAAGTAGACCCGTGATTAACTGTAACTTCATTTAGTCAGTTTGACCTCCGTTTGGTGTTCTAACATAATAATTCAACGTTTAATCGGAGTTTCGGTTGACTTAAAATGCATGCCTCCACCCGACAATCCATACATCCATCTTTGCGTCAATGTCAGGTTGAGGCTACCGATCATTCTAATAATTAAAGACACAGTTTTGAATCGAGAAGGATGCATAAAACGCACGTGGCTAAATCCTCAAGTCGCTGCACCCTCACGATAATATAATGATTAGATGCTGAATTCCAGTTCATTAAACCCCCTAAATCCCCCTTATCAGGGGGACTTTAAGAGGCAATGTGTAAGTTCCATTAAAATTAATCGCTGCACCCGTACGCGAAAAAACCAAGCACATGTTAGGCACACGCTTGGCTTCGCTAAAAGATGTCGCTCCGGGTCCAATAGTTACCTACGTGTAATATCCTCCAAATCCCAGAAGAGGATGGTGCCGTCGGAACCGCCGCTAACGAGGGTTTTGCCATCTTGCGTAAAGATGAGCTTTGTGAGCCACGCGGCATCCCCCGTCCGGATTTCGTGGCTCAAGGTTCTTGTATCCACGTCCCATAGTTGGATTAAGCCACCATGTAGTCCGCTTACAACCGTTCTTCCATCTGGTGAGAACGCCAATATCTTAACAAGTCCTTTTGCATCTATGAAATTCGTTATGTGCTGATGCGTGTTTGCATCCCAGAGTTGGATTATCCCATCCCGGCGCGCACTGACAAGCGTACTGCTATCGGGTGAGAACGCCAATGCTTCAACACCGCTGTTAGGTGCCGTGAGCAGCGTTGTTTTTTTGTCGGTGTGAAAATCCCACAAGTGGACTGTTCCATCTTTACTGGCACTCACAAACTTTCTACCGTCTGCGGAGAATGCCATATCTCTGATGCCGTCTGTATGATTTTTAAGTACGGAGAAACGTTGGTGGTTCGTTACATCCCATAACTCCACTGTTCCATCTGGACTTCCACTCGCCAGGGTCTTGTCGTCTGGTGAGAACGCCAAAGTAGTCATCGAACGTGTGTGATTAGTTTTAAAGGTGGCAACAAAGCGTTGAATGTCGACACTCCACAAATCCACGGCGTTGCCACCTCCCCCAATTGCAACTGTTTTGCAATCTGTAGAAAAAGTCATACAATAGACAAACCTCTTATGCTTCATCGGGATCAACTGCTGGTTGCCAGTGTCTGTTTCCCACACTCTCAGCGTACAGTCAGTCCCAACACTGATAAGCGTTTTTTTATTTTCAAGAAACCGCAATGCTTTAACTGAACCTGTATGTCCGGCAAGGGAGAAAAGAGGGTTCCCCGTTTCTGTATCCCACACTATGGCTGTGCCGTCCCGACTCCCGCTCACAAGCGTTTTGCTATCAGCAGAAAAATCCAACGCTTCAATAGGTAGCGTATGCCCTACCAGCGTACGATTCCCACGCTTGTTTCCTGCCTTAGATTGTTTATCACCAGTAATAGAACGTAATAGTCTGGGTAGTGTGGATCTTTGTTTCTGGATACGGGAGTCCAAATTCCACAATATGATTTTTCCGGTGGAGTCCGCACTGGCAAGGTTTTTAGCATCTGGAGAGAAAGTGATGGCATCTATGAGATCGGTGTGTCCATCGAGCTTGGAGCGTTCATTGCCGGTTTCAGTATCCCATAAACGGATTGTCATGAATCCACCGGCAAGTGTCTTACTATCAGGTGAGAATGCCAATGCTAAGGCAAGGTTCCCATTACCTTCTAAAGTATGCCGAAGTTTTTCCGTAGCTACTTCCCATATTTTGACGACATCCATATCGGTACTTGCAACAGAATGGATATCTCGTGAAAGGACTAACGCGCCTTTGTTATGTGGCATTGGGTTTTGTGCTTTTGTAAAGCTTAGGACTTCGCGACCGGTGGCAACTTCCCAGAGATGGTACTTAATTATCTTTTCCCAACTCGCGCAGGCGAGCATTCTGCCATCGACTGAAAATTCTAATGCTTGGACTGAACCGATATCTCCTTCCATAATAGCCAGACGTTCTCTGGTCGCGGTATCCCATAACTCGACTGCACCGCCTGGGAACCAATTCCCAACGGCAAGGGTCGTGCTATCTGGGGCGAAGGCGATGGCATTTGCAGTCTTGATCCCGTGTGGTTGCACCTTAATAAGTGCAATCTCGGCACCGGTATGCGCGTTATAGAGCCAAACCCCGATGTCAGTTGCTACTGCCAACCGATTGCCATTGGGCGAGCATTTGACATCGTTTATCTCGCCTTTTCCGAGGCGGGCTGTCGCGCCTTCGGGTAAATGCCACTGCGTGTATTCTTGAGCAAGGCTGTTTAGCAACAATCCTGCGGCTAACAAGAAAACTATGGAGAACAGTCCAACCCTTTTCATCTGTACTCGCCTAAATGTTATTCTTGATGCAATGTAACCGACCGTCGGGGTGGGCTAAATTCCTGCTCCGTCAACGGCACAGCCATATTCTGATAAACCTGTACGCGATACGATCCGAAGTCAGGCACGAACATCAGACCATCATCGCTGACGGCGACAGATTTCGGTTGACGCAGGTATTTCTGCGGCTCCAGATCCGCCATATCTCGCATCCGATTTGGACTGGCGTTTGTCATCATGTACGCCTGTGATACCTTCGATAGCGTGGCATCACCGAGGAATTTCTGTACATACCGTCCTTCGGCGTTGAAAAGCTGAATGCGGTCATTGCCTCGGTCAGCAATGTAGACATCGCCGTGCAGATCAACGTCAATCCCGGCGGGACGGTTGAACTCACCGTTGCCACTACCGGATTTACCAAACGCGAACAGGAATTCACCGTCGGCATTGAACTTTTGTACCCTATCATTTCGCCAATCCACGACGTAGACATCGCCGAGTTCATCTACAGCGACACCCCACGGCATATTGAACTCACCTTCACCGTCGCCGTGGCTGCCCCACCCGGAGAGGAACTTGCCGTCTTTTGTGAACTTCTGTACCCGGTGGCTTAGACTGTCAACGACGTAGAGATTTTCTTCCGGATCGAAGGCGATACCCGCGGGTCCGTTGAGTTGTCCGGGATCGGTGCCGTGTTCACCCCATGTCCCGATGTGTTCACCTTCGCTGTTAAAGGCGACAATCCGATGCAGAAACTCATCGGAGACATAGAGGTTTTCTTCACTGTCAGGGATAATCGTCACGGGCCATGTGAATTGACCATCGCCTTGTCCATAGCCTCCCATTGTGCCGCGATCTTCGTCCTCAACCGTATACTTTCGGATCATCGCGGTGCCGTCGCTCCGGCACATAATATAGATGCGTCCCTCTTTTCCGACTGCGATGTCGATCGGAAAGTTTGTCGTCCGCCGCATGCTCAGGGTTTTGTGAAATGGAAACCCGGCACGCAGCAACCCATAAGGTCTACCCATGATATGCCTCCCTCGTTGTTTTACGAAAAGGGATGAATCTGTTCAAAATTCCCGCCGACGATGTGCGTCGGATCAACACCCATCCACTGCTCTAAAAGTGTTCCGTATATCCCGCGGAAGTCGATGGTGTGCTCAAGGTCCTCGCCGTGTACCCAGCGCGCCGGATCGAGAGACGGATATTCTGAGTAGAGTCCGCCTTTCACGCGATCGCCGATGATGAATGCACCGCCGCCGGTTCCGTGGTCGGTCCCACTGGCGTTGTCTCGGATGCGTCTCCCGAATTCCGTGAAAACGTACATGACGATCTCTTCGGAGGCGTTCTGGGCACGCAAATCCGTGAAGAACGCTTGGATCGCCTCTGTCAGGTCTTTCAGGAGGCGTGGGTGCGCTGGGACCTCGTTGGCGTGATTATCGTAGCCGCCGTGCTGCGTATAAAAGACGCGTGTACCGAGATCGGCGAGATGGACCCGTGCGACATCCCGCAGGCTTTTGGCGATTGAACTCTGTGGGTATTCCACTTCAGATGTATACATCGCCGGTGCTTTCTTGAGTTCGTCAGCCCCTTTAATCACATCCATTCCGGTTTGGCTGAGGTAATCCATCACGATTCCGCTACCGACCGTGCTGCTATACATCTTCTTGAACACGTCAAGTGCTTGCGTGCGTTGTGTTTCATCACCGATGCTGGTCATCAGTCCGTAGTTATCCAGATCGCCAACGGACGTAACAGGGGTACCGGAGAGCGCGCAGGCGCGCGGGAGTCCCTGTCCGAAACTGACGCACGTTAAAACATTCTGGCTTTGAGGGTCCAGTTCTCGGACGAGTCTACCGACCCAACCTTCATCACCGATTTTCAGGGGTTCACAGGTATGCCAGATGTCCATCGCTCGAAAATGTGATCGATTTGAATCCGGGTAGCCGATCCCCTGTACAACGGCGACATCACCGGCATCAAACATCTCTTTGAGTGGTGCAGCGTGCGGGTTCCAGCCCAACGCGTCGTCCACGTCTAACGGTATGACATCTTCGGCTTTAATGCCTACAACCGGACGCGAATCGTGGTAAATCCCAGCTGTGTAGGGGATGAGTGTGTTCATGAAGTCGTTGCCACCTGTGAGTTGTACAACGACGAGGACCGGGGCTTTCTTAGTTGTACGCATGTCAATGTCTCCTTTTACTCGCTTTCAGCATTGTCCAGTAAGCCACACGCGGCTTGCGTCGCCCCCAGCAATCAGCAAAAAGGTTTTCGTTTAAAAACTGCCTCTTGTTACTGACGGCTGAAAGCCGAAGGCTGTACAAAAAGGTTAGCCGAACTGATATTCTCTCGATGCCACAATTAATTGGAGCATACTGACGAGCAGTGCTTGGTTCTCCGCCGCAGCGTCATCATCTTCAAAATTGATCTCACCGTTTGCCTCGGCGAACTCGGTCAAATACTGACGCGTGGTATCTCCTATTAACAACGGGCCGGCGAACTCAAGGCAACTCTCCACAAACGTTTCTGGTGAAAGCGGGTTCCCGTTGTTTTTCAGGCGTGCGATGATGTCCTGAATGCCGGGTTTGGAAGCATCGCTGACCTCGCGAACAGCGAAGTTGACGCGAGCCGTAAGCAATCCACCGTCGATCCACTCTTTACCGGTGTGCCACCCTTCTACAGTGGGCGGATCGAGCAGTTTCTGTCCCATCAATTGCGTAGCACTCGCATATTGATTGATTCCGGGTTCCGGACCGCTTTGAAACGTCCCGACCAGTTTCAAAATACCTGTGACGAGTTCCGTCGGGCTTTTGACCTTCTTAAATCGGGCTTCTTTAAAGAAGTCGGCATTGAAGAGTATGCCCAAGACGTGTGATATATCTCCGTCGGATGCCATGAACGCGTCCGCAAGCGTCTCAATAGCATCAGGGTCTTGCGGGGGTGTCACGTTCCAAGACGGCACCTGGGGTTCATCAGCGACAAAGAAATTGTAAAGGTGTCTGGAGATGAATCTCGCGCAAGCGGGTTGTTCGACGATGATATCAATGATGTCATCACCGTTGAGGTTTCCAGTGTGTCCTAAGAAGGTTTTTTCGCTGTCGTCGTGTTCCTCTTCAACGAACAGGAAGGGTGGCGTGTAGTAACCGTGTGGATACAACGGAATCGGTTGTCCAAATGTCCAACCTGTAAAGGCGAGTGCGCAGTTCTTGATGTCGTCTTCCGTGTAGTTGCCTACACCTAATGAAAAGAGTTCAAGGAGTTCTCTGCCGTAATTCTCGTTGGGTTCACCCTTACGATTTTCGTTGTTGTCGAGCCAGAAGATCATCGCCGGATCTTTGGAGAGTTCGAGCAGAATATCCCGAATCTTCCCCATCCCGACACGGCGCAACATATCAATCTGGTTCGTGGATGCGAGGATATGCTGATTTTTGCCTAACCCTGTCGCAAAGACATGATGCCAGAAAAGTGCCATCTTCTCTTGGAGTGGACACCTACTGTTCAGCATCCGATAGATCCAAGTGCCGACGTACCCGCCCTCACTGCCGAAATAGCGTTCTAAAATATCTTCATCAATGGGGGTCCCGCGTTCGGGATGGACGAGGTCGTCAACTACGTTTTCATAGCCTTTTTCGACGTAGGTTTCCAGTTCGGTGCGGGTAGTTCCAAACCCTGCGCGGCGCATGAGGTGCGCCATTAACGCAACATCGTTCTGTGACATGTTCACCTCCGATGCGTTCACTGTGAGGGGAGACCTCACGTTCGTAACTTGTCAATGGAATACCGTTTTCAGGTTTCGGTTTCGTTGGATTGAGAGAAACCGCTGTAAGATTGCCTCTATCTTATAATTAAAGTAAAAAAAATGTCAAATGTTTTGTGATTTTGGGTAGGGTTATTTATAGTGAACCCTAAACTTTTTTGATCTTTTTTAAAATTATGCAAGCATCCCGCGAAAAATTGTGTCTTTAATGATTGAAGACTGTAATACATCACGTTCAGGGATTTTACGAAACTGATCACATTCGAGAAACACATAGATTGTCAAAGTCCGTCTGTTCGTAGTGATGCGATTTATCGCATCTTTCACGATACTTTACCATAGAATGAGGGTGCGCTAATGTTAATGACCTTAATTCAGAAAGAGATGATGCATCATATTTTGAGTGCGCGGTTTGCCGCGCTGCTTTTGATGTGTGTCCTGCTCATCCCGCTCAACTTGCATATCAATTACCATCACTATCTCAAACGCCAAACCGACTATCAAGAACAAGAAACGCTCAAAGACGAAGACGCGCGCAAAGATGAAAATGATAAGGAAGGGGGAAGTACGCACGTCTTTCAATTTACGACAAAAGCGAAGGATCCGAATTTTGAGGTTTCTAAACTGATTCTTAAACCTACGCCTTTAAGTGTGTTTGCGACAGGTTTAGAATCCGCGCTTCCGAGTTATCTCGGTATGACACGCAACGGAATAACGCGGGGAGAAGCGTCCCTGTCCACCGCGCCGATCGCCTTTCTTTTAGGGCATCTCGACTTCGTGTTTGTCGTCAGCACCGTTTTTAGTCTATTGGCGTTACTGTTCACGTTTGATGCCGTTGCGGGTGAAAGAGAAGCCGGAACACTTCGGATAACGCTCGCGAACGCGCTGCCCCGTGATATCTTCTTATGGAGCAAACTTATCGGTGGATACCTCGTCTTCATCCTTCCGTTCTTAATCTCAGTAATCATCGGTCTACTCGTGCTCGTTTTACAAGGGTTTCCACTATCTGAATCGGACATCTCTCTGCGCATCCTCTGCCTTATCTTCGTCTCGCTGCTCTACATTGCGGTCTTTTTTGCAGTAGGCGCGGTGATCTCAATCTATTTCGACAGTGCCAAGACAGCCCTCATCGTCGCATTTACTGTCTGGGTCTTCGTTGTCCTCATCTTACCGCGGGTTGGGTTTCTCGCCGCACAAATCATCGCACCGACTTCAACAGCAGAAAGCGTCTACAGGGAAAAAACAGCGAGACGCTCGGAATTGCGTGCCGACCTCGAAGCGAAAAGAGGCAAAATGATGAGTGAAGTGTTCTCTGAAATGATGCGGGAGTCTAACGTCACACCCGGATCGAAAACTGGAGCCATCGCGGTATTTGACTCGGCACACATGGATAGAGTGAATGAGGAGATGGCACCTCTTGAAGAGGCGGCTCGGCTAAAATACCGGGACCTCGCGGCGCAACTCGATAGACGTTACCAGCGAGAGCGGAAATACCAAGATACAATCGGTATAAATTTCTCCCGAATCACACCGACGGCATCTTTCATTTTTCTCGCAACGGATGCCACGCAAACGGGTCAGACGAAAAAAAATAACTATTTCCAAACAGGAACTCGCTACTATGAGACACTCGATGCGGAAATATTCAGCAAAATGTCAGAAGACCCAGGGGCGCATACCCATACAGCAGAAATCCATGCGACGATGCAGCCCCCGCCGCTTGCGGAGTTGACCTTGGCAGAGACGCTTCAACACGCCGCCTTGGATCTACTGCTGCTCTGTTTCTTCGCAATCGTGCTAACAACCGTGGCGTTTCTGA
>JAAXHI010000306.1:0-230 GCA_012270875.1 Candidatus Poribacteria bacterium
ATTCAGCTTTTGTTTGTAAGGTAGCCTAAACTTACGTACCTATTCATCTTGTCCACAAAGATTCCCTGACTTTGGTTTTGACATGAATTGGGTAATTTAACCATAAATCACACAGTCAGGCAGTGCAGATAGCCGGAGCTGTGGTCTCGTGTGCCTTAGCTTATCTGTCCTGCACGTGCGAGCAGCTGAAGCACATCAACAAGACGCAGGCACAGCAGACACCATAAAAA
>JAAXHI010000306.1:375-1410 GCA_012270875.1 Candidatus Poribacteria bacterium
CAAAAACTGAGGGTGTTCTCAGAAATCTGCTATCTGCTGGCTCAGATAGACAGATTTTTTTCTGGAATAATATGGCCTATAGCTTGCCCGAGAACAAGATCGCCGGCCACCCCATGCATCACACCTTACACGGGGCAACTAGACAAAGGGCCCCTACTGGTTATAAATCAATCTTTGAAACAAAAGGAATATTTCTGGTGTGCACTAAGTCAACGTCAATGCGACGTTATCATTGCTCGTAATGATAGATGGCGACTTCAACTGCTATTATGGCGGAAACAATAGGGAGCGCTAATGAGTGCAACGAGGCGTGATATTAACAAATAAAAGGGACAAACTTACCCTTTCGGGAATTAAAGCTGATGATTATCAGAATTCTGCAAATTACTCATTTCACTGTCCATGGACAAGAGGAGACGTTTAAGATCTTCATAATCCCGGCGATGTCTCCAAAGCACAAAAATTAATTCCATTAAGCGATAAGAAATATTTTCAGGTTCCGCTCTGTTATTTGCTACTAAGGACTCACTGTAATTGACCTCTTGTGAGACAGAGTCGAGCCTCGCGCTAGTTTCCTCAGAAAGATCACATATTTTCTCGACGAGATCTATTGTGGAAGCAACTTGTTCATGGAAACAAAGCAGCGACTTATCCAAATGTTCAAGCACGATACTCTTTTGAATTGAGTGGCTGGGACAAGAAGACATGTTCACTGTCCAAATTTTCCTGAGAAATGGGAAGGGGTATATAACCAGACACCAGGATTAGCCTTTAATTGCAGCTGCTAGAGCCCTGCTGTGACCAAGAGTTTTTACTTCGTACACTGACACATTGGTTAGTGGCTTTCAAGTGACACAATAGTTTTTGGCACTTTGGGTCTGGTCCCTATTGACCGCTATATTCCCAAGGTGAAAAATTGAAAAATGAAGTTATGGTAGGTTTCTACATGAAATGCCGCGAAAGCCATTAAAGTAATCATAAAATAAAAGAATGAACATACCTTAATTGATGATGTATATGTAGGGCTGAGTCTCG
>JAAXHI010000379.1:0-1305 GCA_012270875.1 Candidatus Poribacteria bacterium
CACCATCCCGCGATTTTACGTGCCTCTGTTAAGCCACCAGCGATGCAGAGATCGACGCGACAGTAGTCCATGAGATCTTCTTCAATAACCTCACGGAAGGTCCATTTGCTATCGAATTGTTCGCCGACAGCAATCGGCACCGAGGTCTGCTGCCGAAGCCGTCTGAGACTGGCGGGGTTTTCTGCCCGAAGCGGATCCTCAATGAAAAATGGATTGTATTGTGCGACTTTGTTGCAGAAATCGAGGCTATCCGCCGGATCGAGGCGGGTATGCACATCAATCAGTATTTCGAGATCGTCGCCGAATGCGTGGCGGACGGCTTCCACCTGCTTAACGCAGTTTCGGACCGCGCGTCTGGGTTCAAACCTTCCACCGCTGTCAGAATGATCAACCACGCTCCATCGGACGAACTTCCAACCGGCTTCGTAGGTTCGCCGACAACTCTCGATGAGCGCATCAATCGTGCCGCCGCCGTTATGCGGGTAGCAGACGACCTTGTCTCTGGTGCGTCCACCCAAGAGCTCATAGACGGGAACATTCAGGGCTTTGCCTTTGATGTCCCAGAGTGCGATATCTACGGCACTCACTGCGGCGGATTGGACGACACCGCCGGGGAAGAAACCGCCACGGAACATCACTTGCCATAGGTGTTCGATTCGGAACGGGTCTGCGCCGATAAGGAACGGCTCAAATGAGCGGACGACTTCAGCTAAAGCGAGGGCGCGGCGGCGTAAACCGCCCTCACCGACACCGTAGATACCAGCGTCGGTTTCGACCTTCACAAAAAAGTAACCATCCGCTGAAGCAAAAGATTTAACTTTGGTAATCTTCATATTTTTAAATATTTGGGTTCTGCTCCGTTTTTTCCGTTGTCAAAAACGGGTTTTTGCCAATTTTCAACAACGTAGATTATAAGTAGATCGTTCAAGCGTCAAAGAAATTGCAGCTGGGTTAAACAAGGTGAAATTCAACGGGTCTCTACACTGCATCCAATGTTGGCGTGTTGTCCTGACAATGGACTGGACGGAAGAGCGTCTGGCGTTTGAACGGCATCTCTTCAAGGTGCTTCGGATGTGGGTCCCACTTATGCCACTTGTTTCCAACGGTATTGTAGCATTGGAAGATCGCAATCCGATCGACTTCTTCGTCTATCCACTTCGCGCCAGTGTGTGTGATCGCCTCTGTAAAAACCAGCATGGAGCCAGCGGGACAGGTGTAGTCCTCCCACAGCGGCGAATTGCGATCCGCCGTTGACTTCGGAGCAGGGAACGCGCCTTTATGGCTACCGGTAAGGAACATCGTGCC
>JAAXHI010000379.1:1393-18394 GCA_012270875.1 Candidatus Poribacteria bacterium
CCACCGATGGAAGAACGATGGTGTTCAGGGATTGACTCGGGATCCTGTTTGAGTTGATAGCAGTACTCGCGCATCTCTTTAACTTCGGTTTCGCTGAGTACGCCTGGGAACAGGAGCCACCCGCGGGTATCAAAGAGAAAACGTTGTTCCTCCGTGAGTGGGATCGGTGACAGATTGTCAGCATTTGTCGTAGGGTTTGGCATGATTCTCCTCCTCTGATAACTACTTATACAGACGTTCATCTTCCAGTGATAGCCAAGTGCCGTAGTCGCGTGGCATCTCTCTGATTTCGCCTAAACCCGCTTCGGCACGCCATTGTAATAACGGATGTTCTCGGTTTTTCTGCGGAAGCTCGACACGTCTGCCGTAAGCCGCGGACTCAAAGATCGCCATCAAAATTTCAATAACGTGGCGACCCTCTTCGCCGTTAGATTCGTGTTCTCGGTCCTCGTCTAATGCGTTCACATATTCTTCAACGAAGCAGTAATCGTCAGCATCTGCGCCTTTGTTCGGATCAAAATGCTCTGGATAGATGGAGGGGATTGCTTCCCACTGGTCGTGTGTGCCATCGGGGACAAAATGCGGTGTAGGCAGCCACCATGACCCTTTCAATTCCGACCAGATGAGTCTACCTTCGGTGCCGTAGAGTTCCATCATGTAAGCATCAGTATCGACCTTTGGAAATCGGTGTTGGATGAGGGTACCGGTGACATTTCCGTCGAACTGGAGGGTTGATGTGGTGTATTCGCCTGCGACTGTGCCCATCCCCGCTGGTGAGGGGAGTACGTCATCGTGTGTGATGGCGCGCCCGCCTGTTGTCGCTTGTGTCACGACGCTTCGGCAGTGCCCACCGAAACGGAGCATATTGTTGACAACATGTGTTCCGATGTTCATTAACCCGTAGCCTGCATAATACCCTTTCCCGCTGGCGTAGATGTAGCGTAGGTCGCCGATTTTTCCTTCGTCTAAGGCTTTGGCGACTGCATGCATCGAGGGACTTGTGCGGCGTTGATGATGGACGGCAACGCGAGCACTTTTCGCTTTCGCTTTTGCCAGCACTTCATCTGCTTGAACGAGATTAATACAGAGCGGCTTCTCTACCTCGATATTCACGCCGTGTTCAAGGACACGCATGCAGAGCGGATGGTGTGCCTCTGTCGCTGTCGGGATGGCGACAATGTCGGGTGTTGTCTGTTGAATCATCTCGTCTAAATCGGTGAAATGTGTTGAGACGTTCACGATCTTGCCGAGCGTATCTAACCGCTCTTGGACGAGGTCGCAGAGCGCAACGATTTCGGTGCGTGGGTGTGCGTGGTACGCTTTTGCTGCCGAGGTGCCACGACTCCGGCATCCGAGTATAGCAACGCGATAAGTTTTCATAATTTTTTTTAGCGGGGAGACCTTTAAGCTCCATTTAGGTTTATAGCGTAAATTTGTACCTGACGTTGTTTAATACTAAACTATCTTTAAACTGCTGTCAAGTTTTTTGTCGGATGGCTGATCATCAGTTTGGCTGTTTTTGAGATCGTATTTTCTTCTAATTTCATGCGCGTTTCCTCGTTAAAAAGTTACCAATCTTCTTAAAAGGTTACCAAAGGGAATTAAGGGATTGGAGGAAATCAAGGGAATATGTGGTTTGGGTTGGGTTGCTTTACTTCTGTGTAGGATTAGAAAATCCAGTTTTCTTTTTCTATTAAGTCTACTATTTTGAGACACTGAAGGTTAAAATAGGCGCAAGCGTCAGGAATTTTTGGTCTGTTCTTACTATCTGTTGGGTTTTCTTCGGTTAGGACGATATAATTTTCATCGGTGAGTGCTAAAGCAACAACCCACGGGTCTGCTCCTGACTTCCCTGTCCGATTGTCCACCAATCTGGGGAATTCCGATAGTACGTCACTGACTTTCTCCTGCACTAATTCATCAATTGCAACTTGAAAGTCCGACTTTAGTTGATTCTCATCACACCATTGCTTGATCTCCGTATCTCTCATCGCCTCCTCAAAAACAATTTGGGACATTTTCAACCGACCATTTCTTATCAGTGCCTCAATCTCACGCCACAAAGAGGGAAAATTTTCGATTGGATATCGTTCATGAAAGGCAGCAATCAGCGCGCTCGTGTCAATACTATAAATTACCTGATCATGATTAAACAACGAATTCATACAAAGATAGCACTCTCAATTTTAGCAAGGTGTTTTGTGTCAGAATTGGAAAGAACAGAAGCGAGTTCAGCGCGCGTGATTTTCTGCTCATAATAAGCCGTAAAGGCGGTTCGTGCGAAATGCTCGCCGGAGGTATTGAGGAGCCGATTATGGTAAGGCGCAGCTCCACCACTTCGCCCTGGAGCGTTTCGATACTTTGCCAATTGATGGCTTCTATACGTTTGATAGTTACGTCGCGAGATCACCCCGAGTGTTTGCAATCGTCGCATAATAACTTCAGGACTGACATGGAAGAATTTGGAAGTGCTGGATAGATCCTCTTGAAGTGTCTCCAAATTTACGCTCTCAAGCAATTCATTTTCTGGGACTAAGACTTCGGCAGCCACCTGATTGCAGAAGACTTCAATTGGATCCAAATTCGGGGAGTTTGCTCCTTCAAAGCCTGTATTTTGGATAACACTTTCTCCGAGTGCGATATGAACCAACTCGTGGATGAGTGTGAAGATACGACCGTACGGACTGTCCTTCGGATTCACTACGATTACGGGAAAAGGTCTCTGCGCAATACAAAATCCACGTACTGTTTCCAATTCAACAGAAAGATGTGTGTTCACAGAGGTTTGGCAGACAAGGATACCTTTTGCTTCGACAATCTGTTTCCAAAATTTCAACGCAGCGTATGGGTCATTCGCACGTTGTAGCTGCGTTCTGTTGAATTCAAGATATCTTGTTATTTTTTCGGCTGCTTGCTCTGGATTTTCATTCTTATCAATGTTGAGTGTAACTTCAAGTGGCGGTTCCTCCAGCAATTCATAGAGTTCAATGAGGGTCTCGCGCCTTTCAAACGCTTCAATGATGTTGGCGTTCAATCTATAGATCTGCTCCTCATCCGTCGCAAATTGTTCGGGCAATACTCGATAATCTGTAAGTGGCTGAAAGTCGGTAGGCGGTTCTGGCAGATAGAATATGGAGATGTGGGTTTTATAGAGCTTGGCGATATTCTTTAATTGTACAAATGTGGGTTGCTCTGCCCCGTTTTCCCATGCCTCAAGCGTTTCGGGTTCAATCTTTAATCTTTTTGCCGCGTAGTCAATCTCTAATCTGATGCGTCTTTCACGCGCCCATTTGAGGACTTCCGGCGTAATGAGTGCTTTGACAGATTTAGCCATGAATGTATCCCTGCGAATCGATTAATCGGTTCGTTGTAAAACCATTGATTGAAATGTGTTCAAATTGCGCAATGTTAACTCTAAAGAATTTATAGAGGAACGGGTGGTAATAGTAGCAAAAGTATACTTAACATATCCTGCTCAGAAGTGGATTAAAGTATACCACAAAAAACCGGATTGTCAAAGGGGATTTTTGAGAAAATAAATACCAAAGGCAAGATTTGAAACTCGCCTGTAGCAAGTGTGTTTTGTTGGTCGAGGCGGTTAGAAACCGAACTCACAGGGTCTATATAGAGAATAGAAGAAGGCGAGGTCGGGAATGCAGATCGCATTTGGGCATGGATGCCGCGGAACCTCGCCAGTGAGAGTGGCGTTGCAACGGCTATTCTGCTAATACAATTACGCCGCAGCCGATGCGTGCGCCAGCATTGCCTGAGGGTTGTGAGACGAAATCGTCTGCGTCGGCATGGAGGATGATGCTTTTGCCGACAACATCTATATCAGATCCGGTGTCTATTTCCCAAAGATCCGTCGTTAATTCGATGCTACCGGTGCCGTCTTCGCCAACGGTGATATTGCCGATGTCTCCGAGATGGAATTCACCTTCTCCCCACTTTCCGTGTTCGACATCCGTTGGGTTCCAGTGACCGCCCGCGGATTTACCGTCAGGTGAACTGCAATCACCGTATTCGTGGATATGGACACCGTGAATACCCGGAGATACGTTCTGAACCTCAATGGTGAGCGTGATTTGGTCGCTATCTTGTGTAAAAACTGCCATTCCAGTCGCGCTATTTTCGCCCACCGGACTGATTGTTGCAATCGCTTGTTTTGCAGATGGCGTTGAAAGAATACCTGCTTGTTGCTCCATTCGCTCGCAACCTGTCAGAGCGGAAATACCGATCAATAATAGAAGAGCAGCTTTTATGCCGAATGATAAATTCTTTTTCATTGTTAGATCCTCCACTGTTTATGGGTTAGACTTATTGACCATTACATTTGAAGATTCAAGAGTTTGGAAAAGGACACTATTTCTGCATGATATTATAGTAAAACCAAAAATAAGTCAACACTTTAGAGAACAGCCAGAACCATTCAATTGTCATATAATTTCGATTTTTAGCACAAATCCCTTCATGGTAGGAGCGAGCTGTGCTCGCGATCCGTCCGCGAAAATGTCTAAAAAAAACGAAAATTACGTCACATTCCGAACTGACAACCATGCCCCTAACGGCTCTATAAAATTTCATAGCAAATTTCATAGCAGCCTCTAACAAGCCTTCTCCAAAAACCGCCCAAAACCCAGTCATATACTGGACGCACGGCACTTCATAAAATTCACAGCATTTTGGATTTGCTATGAAAACTGTGAAATTTACACCATTTTTCCGATGCCTGGGGAAACACCGAAGCAAAAACACGCTCGCTCCTTATATTACTGCATTGTAGGAGGGTAACCTGCCTTCTATAGGTGTATCGTTAATTGCCGGTTTTACTATCGTCTTGGGTTTTGAGTTTCCCCCACGTCGTTGTCAAGAGGGACGGTTGAGGCGAGACCGGCAAAGCAAACGCCGGATCGAACCAATCTGCGTTGAAGTTATCCCCCCGCCGGTGTGTGAGTTGTTTTGGAACACCACCGTCCAAAGTGATTTTGAAGAGGTCTCTGACACCACCCGTCCCCTTATTGTAAATGAGTGCATTCCCGTCCGGGGACCAAGTAGGGTTAAACGCTGCCGTGCCATTTTCAGGATCAATAAGTTTCCTGAGTCCACTACCATCTCGGTTCACAACATGGATACCCATAGTGCCCCCTACCGCTTTACCTCTCCAAGAAAAGGCGATCTGAGCACTATCGGGTGCCCAAGTAGGGTCAAACATCTGGATTTCCCCCGGAAGCAGTGCCTCTTCTACGTGCGTTTGTAGATTGATAATCTGAACCCTGACTTGCGGAACTATGAGATTTCCGTTGTCAGCCCAAGCGAACTTACCTGCCATAAAGGCTATCTCAGAACCGTTGGAAGACCACGTGGGCCACAAGCCGTCCGTGAGTTCTTTCTCATCTTTTCCGTCAATTGAGGCGGTGTAGATAGAGAGTGTGTGAAATCGGTGATAAGCAAGTGCTTTTCCATCAGGCGACCAAGTTGGGAATTCTCTACCTATCAATTTTTTGAATACTTGGCGCACATTCGTTCCATCTGGATCCATAAGGTAGAGATCATCTACCCCACCTCGATCCGAGGTGAAAAGAATCTGTTCACCTGTCGGCGACCAGACAGGTGCGGAATCCTTGGCACGGTGCTGGGTTAAGTTTATCTGATCAGATCCATCCGGATTCATGCTGTAAATCTCAAAATTGCCATCACGCCTTGATGTAAATACGATTTTAGCAGTTTCTGGAGTTTTTGCAAGAACAGCAGAGACGGAAGCAACGATAAGGAATGTGCTAAGTGCATGACATAAGAGCTTCATAGTCTTCCTCCAAGGTTGGCAATGCGTCTACGGTGCATCTTCCTCAATACGGATGCGCTGGTTGGGTTTGACGTTCTTGCGGGTGCTGACAGCACCGCTGGGCCACTTCACTTCGATTGTTTCAATAATCGTATCGTTGTTTATGCCGAAGATGATAGTGAGTTCACTTTGTGAGCAGTAACTGGAACCGCTTTTGACGGTTCGGGTCTGTGTCCCCAACGCGGAGGTGATGCGAATCTGTGCACCGATGCCGTCGCGGTTGCTCTTTTGTCCAATGAGTTGGATCTTAATCCACGCGTTGTGGTTGCCTCCGTCGTTTCGGAAGAGATGTGCCGGTCCGTTGGAGGTAGTAACGAGCAGGTCCCAATCGCCGTCGTTGTCAATATCGCCGTACGCTGCACCTCTCCCAACCATCGGCTTTGACAAGTCCGCGCCGACTTTAGAGAGAACATCGGTGAATTTGCCGTGTGAATTGTTATGAAACAGGTGTGGCGGTTGGGCATAAGTGACCTGACTCTGGATGGCGTTGATGTCGTTTTCGACGTGCCCGTTGGCAGTGAAGATGTCGAGGTTTCCGTCGAGATCGAAGTCAAAGAAAAAGCATGCGAAGGTGAGGGTCAATAGGGTTGCATTTCCGATATGTGCGGCGGGTGCGTCGTCAATGAAAAAGCCGCCATCGTTGTGATAGAGGTTGAGCATTTCATTGGAGAAGTTACCGATGACGAGGCTCTCCTTGCCGGTCCGATCGTAGTCGGCAGCGTCAACACCCATTGCGCCGGTTGCAACACCTTTCTCGTCATGAGAAACCCCGACCTCCAGTGCGGTTTCAATGAAGGTACTGTCGCCGTTGTTCTGATAGAGTTTATTGGGTTGTGTGTCGTTCGCTTCAAAGATGTCAGGCAAACTGTCAGCGTTGTAGTCGAAGATGCAAACGCCGAGTGATTTGCTGGTGTTATCCTCAATCCGTGCGATACGAGAGACATCGGCAAATGTGCCGTTGCCTCGGTTTCTGAAGAGTTTACTGGATTGTCCCGTATAGGATTCAGGGGTACAGTAGGATTTATTTTTACCGTCGAGGGTACAGAACAGATCGTTTTCGATACTCCATTCAATGTAGTTCGCGACGTAGAGATCGAGGTGTCCGTCTTTGTTGTAATCGAACCATGCGCAGCTGGTACCGAAGCCGGGGTTGTGGATACCGGATGCGTTTGTGATGTCTATGAAGGTGCCGTCGCCGCTGTTTTGGAAGAGTCGATCGGTTTCAAGGCAGCTGATGTAGATGTCTGAATCGCCGTCGTTGTCGTAGTCGGCGATGGCGGTACCCATACCGTAGAGTGGAACGGCGAGGCCTGCGGTTTCGGTGACATCGGTGAAGGTGCCGTCCTTGTTGTTTCGGTAGAGTGCCATCGTCTGCCGTTTTCCAGTTGGCTTGCCTTCCCAATCTTTTCCGTTGACGAGGAGGATGTCTTGCCAGCCGTCGTTGTCGTAGTCGATGAAGGCGCATCCTGATCCCATCGTTTCGGGTAGATATTTTTCGCCGAAAGCACCGGTATTATGGATGAAGTCGATGCCTGCTGTCTCTGTGATGTCGGTGAATTGTGGTAAGTTTTGTGCGCCAGCGTTTAGAGAAGAAAAGATCAGGAAAGTTATCAAGAGTGCTAAAATTGCTACGGCATTAAACCGACTTTCTAACTTTACGGATTTTAGTCCGCCTACAAACTTTTTAGCGGAGTATAGTTTCTGTTTTGTTGTTAGATAGAAATCCACCGATCCTCCTCCCATGAGGTTTGGATGGCAGCCTGCACGTCGGCGACTGCAGCGGCTTCTCGGAAACTTGGGTTACCTTGTTTACCTGTGTGAATGGCTTGTAGAAATTGATGTGCCTCGATTGTTTTTAGGTCGTCGTAGCCTAATCCGACACCGGGACCCGGGTTGAAATCGTTGTGGAAAGGATGGCTGGGACCGCTCAATATGCGCGTGTACCCGTCAGGGAAACCCTCCTCAGCGGGTAGGTAGACCTCAAGTTCGTTCATCTGCTCGAAGTTCCATCGCAGTGCCCCATCTGTCCCGTTCACTTCAAACGCCATCTCACATTTAGGACCGTTAATAACTCGGCACGCCTCCAGTGTACCTCTGACACCGTTTTCAAACCGGACGAGTGCACCGACGTAATCTTCGTTCGTAACGGCTTCCGTTTCGCTGTCTCCACCGAGCGTGAAGTGCGTGCCGGTGCCTGCTGTCGCTACGGGACGTTCCGGGATGAACGTCTCTTGTTGCGCAACGACGCTATCAATCCCACCGCCGACGATAAAGTGTGCCATGTCAATGACATGCGAAAGCAGATCACCGAGTGTTCCTAACCCGGCGATTTCCTTCTGAAACCGCCATGAAAGCACGGCGCGGGGATGACTTGCGTAGCCAGCGAAAAATCTACCACGATAGTGGGTGAGTCTACCGAGTTTTCCCTCTGAAATCAGTTGGTGTGCGTATTGAACGACGGGTGTCCATCTGTAGTTGTAGCCGACGCAGGTAAGGACACCTGCGCGTTGTGCGGCGGCGTGGATGGCTTTTGTTTCTGCAGGATCCCGTCCGACTGGCTTCTCGCAGAAGATGTGTTTTCCCGCGGCTGCAGCTGCCTCGACGATCTCAAGGTGCATACTATTAGGTGCGGCGATATTGACGATCTGGACCGATTCGTCTAATATAACATCTCGGAAATCGGTAGTTGTTCGTTCAAATCCGAAACGTGCTTTTGCCTCGGTTGTGCGTTCAGGCACATCGTCTGCACAGATGATAAGTTCAGGCTGGAGTGGACTGTCGTGGAACCGGTCAGCAATTTGGCGATATGCGCGGGCGTGTGTCATCCCCATCCATCCCATACCGATAATGCCGATGCCAATCGTGTGTTTCGTCTCCATTTTTCGTCCGTCCTTCGTCAATTGCTTTTCAGATGTCCCCAGGTGGTTGTGAGTTTAGCTTGTGGGTTGACGGAGCGTGTGGTATCTCCCGGACCCCCATCGTCAATGTTCTGACCTGTGATTTCAACGTCATCGAAACGGACTTCTGCATTTGAAACGCCCACCCCAGTTTGCCCTGCTTCAAGGGGGTTGGCATCGAATACGGTGAACAACTTTTTATCGATATAGAATTCAATTTTACCGTTTCTACGAATGGTGGCAGTGAGTTGGTACCATCTATCCGCTTTTACTTCAAAATCGAATTCTCCGAGTGTGACCGGTCCGACTGGAAATGGGCGGAATTTCCTGATACTAATAAAGTTAAAGTCCCCACCAATGACACGAAAATAATAGTGCGCATCAAGTAGCCCATCAAGGACACCATCATTGTCAGCATGCATCGCAATCCCAAAAGTCGGGGGTTCTTTTTTACTTTTAACCAACTTTGCTCGACACGACACAGCATAGTACTGCCATGTAGATTTACCGGTCAGCCACATAGCAAAACCTGATTCGTCCAATGATTCCGCGACAGCTTCACCTTTATCGGACCACCACTTTCCTGCACTATTTTCCCAATCATCAACGATTTTCCATTCGGACATGTCGTTGTCTTCAAAGTTATCTTTCCAAGTGCCTGCGAGCGCGAACTGGTTCAAAGCAACGCTGCAAACAATAAGTCCGAAGATGATACATTTTTTCATCATGGTGTTATCCTTTATTGTTTCATCAAGTTTGACTTTGAGGGTTGACTGAGTGGACGCTTAATTTCAAAATGGATACAGTATCATTGTCGTTCTATGTTCTTAATTTTGCCCCATGTGGTTGCGAGTTTGGCTCGAGGTTCCACGGGAAATGATTTGCCGGGACCCCCGTCTCGGATATTTTCGCCCGTGATTTCGACATCATCGAAGTGCGCGCGTCCATCTGCGACGACGAGACCGGCTTGTCCACCTTTTAAGATATCTTCGTCAAGCGCGGTAAAGACTTCATCATCAATTTTAAATTCGAGTGTGCCATCTTCATAGATAGTGGCGGTCAGGTCGTACCACGTATCGATTTCTGCTTCAAATAGGTAGGTAACGATGGCCCAATCGTCATGAACTGCCCTTACAATTCGGACGGTGCCAAAAATGTAATCGAGAAAAAAGAGGTAGCGGCTGTCCTCCTCGCCTCTATCGTGGAGTGTCAGTCCGATGGTTGGCGGTTCGTTTTTATCTTCTACTAACTTTGCGCGACAGGAGAGCGAGTAATTTTTCCATGTAAGTTCGCCTGTTAACCAGAGACTCATGAAACCCGGTAAGAAGATTTCGCCGACGGCTTCGCCATCGTCTATCCACCACTTTTCGACCTTCCGGTCGATGTTAAAGATTTTCCATTCGCGGGTGTCGTTGTCTTCAAAATCGTCGCGCCATGTACCGGCAAGGCTGGGGTGCCACGCTGAGATTGAGAGGCAGGCAATCGTGATAACTGCGATGATTGGTATTAATTTTTTCACTGTTTTCCTCCTTATGATTCGGTTATTATGCAGTGTCCATCGGAGTCTGCGTAAGGGCAAGAACGGCAATGATCAAGATTTTTATTATAATTGCCCCGCTGCAGTTCCGAGATTTTTTGCTCCCACCGTTCGGTAGTTTCCTGCAATTCTGCTATGCTGAAATGCTTTTGTATGTATTGATCTTGTTCAGTAAAAAATAGGTGAATCGTTATTGTCGGTTGTTCAGGGTAGCATCGATGCAAAAGCAGGCTGTAAAGTTCTATTTCTGGGTCATACACATCTGAATCCTGAGCATCGTCGGTTTTGTAATTAATTGCCTGCCAGTGTCCAGCTGCATCTTGAAAGAGCCTATCAAATCTGCCATCAATAATGTGTCCGTTGATGTTTGCATGGATTTGCTGATTGGTCAGGGTTTGGGACGCATCAAGTGCGATTTGTGCGAGTTCAGAAGTGGCGAAGCTTTTAGCATATTTACGAAGTGTCGGCTCCGTTGTTGATTCTGTGGTTATTTCAGGAAAGTTCTCGCGTACCTGTTGAATCAGAGTGTCGAGATTTTGCTCAGTTAACGGTTGCTTTATTTGTCTGAGTGTATAGCGAATCGCGTTGTCCAACTCTGTTTCATCGGTATCTGTGTCTCCTTGACCATTTGTTGGAATTCGTAGTACATTTTCCAGTTGATAGCGCAGAGGGCAGCGTGCATAGTTCGCAAGTTCTGTAATGGAGAAGGCTGCAGGGATCTCAGTTGGTTGCAGTTCTTGTGGTAGAGATTCAGGAAATTCGATGGGTGTTATGTCATCCAAAGTCTCATCTGTGGAAGTACTGTCTTCGAGTTCGCGAAACACGTTGAGTTTGAAAGGTAGACTTGGTAAATCGTCTTCTCCACCGCAGATACCAAGATGTGTATCAAGCCACTTAAGCATTTGCTGTGCTTCATCTTTCTCTGAAAGTGTTCCTGATAAAATGAGCCGATCCCGGGCGCGTGTTGCACCGACATAAAGCAACCGTTTCTTTTCCGCAATCTCCTTCTCGCTTGACCGATTTTTCATGTGGGCAATGATTTCGGGTTCTGTTCTCCTGCACCCCTCATCTGGATTAAGCGGACTGAAACCGATGCCGAATGTTTCATCAATAAAAGGCTCACTGTCTGTTCGTCCCCTCCGGTCAAGGCAGGGGAGTATGACGATTGGGAATTCTTTCCCTTTGGCTGCATGGATTGTCATAATTTGCACAGCATGGTCACCTGCCTCAATAGGTGCTTGTCCCTCTTGCGGTTCTTCCGTAATTAAGATGTTCAAGAATTCGATGAAACCTTGCAGGGTTTGCGTGTTCTCGTCTCCGTCGAAATTTCTCGCAAGTTCCAAGAGTTTTTGGTAGTTTGCTGAGCGTTGTTGTCCGTATATACCGGTTTTTAGCGTCCCGATCAATCCTGTTTCATTAACGATGGTGACGATGAGTTGGTTTACGGACATACGGTGCGCAAGCGGACTGTGCTTTTTTAGCGTGTGTATCGCGGGCTTAAGGTGCTCAGAATCGGTCTGATAGTTCTGTGCTTTTTCCCAAAAATTTGTCCCTTCTTGTAACGAAATTTCGTACAGTTCTGTGTCGGCGATACCGAAAGCGGGACTGCGGAGGACTGCGGCGAGGGATGCATCGTTTTCTGAGGGTGCGTTAAGGAAGTTAAGGTAGTTCCATATATCGTAAATTTCTTGTCGTTGATAGAAACCCACACCACTTGTGGTAAGGTAAGGGATGCCTGCCTCAAGCAAGGCGTGCTCAAGGTCGGGGAGATGCCTTCTGCTCCGAATGAGGATAGCGATGTCGCCGTACTGAATTGGACGCTCGAATTCGTCTCTGTTCTCGCCGCGGACCCATACCGTATCTTCGTTTAGTTTCATGTTTTTGATACAACGTGTGATCATCGCGTATTCGTTTATTGCCTCGTCCCCCTTTTTTCCGAGGGGAATCTTGATACTACCTTTTGCATTGACCTTTCTCGCTTTGATAAGCGGTTCATACGGCACCTCAAACTCATTTTCACTCCCGTCACCCATCAAGCGATTGAAAAAGTGATTGGTAAACCCAATGAGATCATACAAGGAGCGGAAGTTTTCTTTCAGAGAGATGGCGAGTCCGCCGTTTTCAATGATTTTTTGTCGCGTTTTCTGAAACACACGGACATCCGCGCCGCGAAACGCGTAAATACTCTGTTTCGGGTCGCCGACGATGAATAGATTCGCGCTTTCCAGCTTGTTTGTGAGGCGCATTACCAAGTCGTACTGTAATTCGTTTGTATCTTGGTATTCGTCTATCATGAAGTATTTGTAGCGTCTGTTTAATTCTTCTCGGATTTCCTTACTGCTGCAGAGCAGGTCGCGCGTTTTCAGCTGCAGGTCGTTGAAGTCGAGTGTACTTTGCGAGAGTTTGGCATTTTGATAGTCGTTGAGGATTCGTTTGTAGAGTGTGAGTAGATCGCGGGTTGTGCTAATTAAGAAATCGTCGTCGGTTTCGACTGCATCCGTTTTTTCTTTATTATCGGTTTCAACATCATCTTTTTTATCATCGTTCGTTTCTTTTTTAAGGGTTGGTACGTCTTTAATCTTTTTCGCAGTTGATTCCAGGAACGCGATATGATCCGCAATGCCTGTTCTGTCAACACTTTTCGGCAGAAAGCTTTGCGTCCTAATTTCATTTTCTGTGGTTGTAATGAGTATTGCGATTTGTCTAAGCAAGTTTAACACTTCGGGTGCTTCAGGATTCCGCTCATGTTGTTCTTCTAATTCTGGTGTTAAATTCTTAGTATCCTCTGCTTTCTTACCTCTTGCGACCTCCAAAACAGCATTTAGGCATCGAATAAATTCGGCAACATCAATTGTCGACATCATTCGGTCAATTGTTAACAGCAATTGCTCACGGACCCGTTGTTCCAAACCTTCACGTATCTCTGTATTGTTCGGATTGCTATAAGTGTTCTGTATGAGCTGTTCAAGGACATCGCGTTTTTCGACCATATCCGAGAAGAATTCTACCAAATTTTTTTGTCCTCCGTAGCGTTGTAGGAGGCAGGTGAGTTCAGGACGATGTGGATGGTCAGGATTTATGGCGATGTCCTTGAGGGTGTTCTTAAGGGTTTCTTGTAATAAAAGTTTCTGATCAATGCCTTGTACGATGCTGAAGTTGGCTGGCACATCGGCTTGAAAGGGGAATTCTCTCAGGATACTTGAACAGAAGGCGTGGATGGTTGAGATGTGTGCTGAGTTCATCTCATCGCGAAAACGTTGCAGTGAATCACTTTGTCCTACGTCCGAGTTTTCTACTTCCTCAGACATCTCTTCAATAATTCGTTCCTTCATCTCAGCGGCGGCTTTTTCTGTAAAAGTAATGGCAACAATTTCACGCGGTTTAACGTCGCGTTCACGCAAAATCTTGAGGTAACGTTGGACCAACACGGTGGTTTTTCCGGATCCGGCACCCGCTGTTACACAGACGTGTTTTTCTATGTTGAGGGCTTTTTGTTGACTTGGTGTTAATCTCATTTTTCGTTGGTCTCTTGTAGTAATTTTATTTACGGAGGACCTGTCGGAGCGTGCCTACTACTTTTAATCGGGAAGTGGGATGATAGCCGCTGCTGCTATTGCGACTTGCACAGTGTCTCCGGGTTTCTTTGTCTCGGTGCCGGGATTGTAATGCACGGCTTTGAGCGGAACGTCTGCAGCTACCAGTTGATATTCTTCTATCCTGCCTAAGTAGTTGACTGCGGTAATCTTCGCCGTTATTGTGTTTTCGGCGTGAGTACTATCGTCAACGATGAGTGCTTCGGGTCGGATTGAACACTGCACGGATGTCCCCTCGCTTAAGTCGTGATAAACAGTTTCGGAGTGGAGCATTCCGACGGGGGTTTCGATTGCAGCACTGCCGTTCGATGTCTGTTGGACTTTACCTGAGATGAAATTGGTTTCGCCGACGAAGCTTGCCACAAAAGCGTTCTTTGGGAACTGGTACACCTCGCGCGGCGTGCCGACTTGGATGACAACACCGTCCTGCATGATTGCCATCCGATCCGCCATAGAGAGGGCATCGACTTGGTCATGCGTGACGTAGAACATTGTGATATTTGTTCGGTCATGGATCTGTTTTATTTCGTCGCGCATCTGTTGCCGGAGCGCAGCATCGAGATTGCTAATCGGTTCGTCGAGGAGTAAGACGCTCGGTTCAATGACAAGGGCGCGTGCGAGTGCGATACGCTGTTGTTGTCCACCAGAAAGTGTGTTGACAGCGCGATCGCGGTAATCTACCATTTGTACCATCTCAAGCGCGCTCGTAATCTTTTCAGACCGTTCCAATTTGTCGAGTTTGCGGAGTGTGAGTCCGTATTCGATGTTTTCGGCGACGGACATGTGGGGCCAGAGCGCGTAATTTTGGAATACCATCCCTGTATTGCGTTGGTGCGGCGGCACGTCGTTCACGACGGTATCATCGAACCGTAATTCGCCAGCATCGGGTTTGTAGAATCCGGCGACGATACGCAAAAAGGTCGATTTACCGCATCCGGACGGACCGAGGAGGAAAAAGAATTCGCCTTTCTCAATATTCAGGCTCACGTCGTTAACAGCGAGTGTCGTGTCAAATGCTTTTGTAACGTGTGTTAATTGAACTGAAACTGCCATAATAGTTGTTGGTTGTTAGTTATCGGTTATCAGTTACGGAGCGTCTCGTCCTCCACCGTTGTCTCTTGATAAACTGAACAAGAAATTATGTTTAACAGGCTCAAAAAGGGAGCCAAGAAACGCAGCACTGCAACAACGGCAGCAGTGCGGGTTACGAAAATAAGCGTGAATGTTCCTGGACCCCTGATCGAACGCTTGCGCCGAATTAAAAATCCTTCACGCAGCGAAATCCGATTGTACTGCCAGATGAGAGATGATACCACCGGTCAGCGACGCGGAGATCTTCAGGACTTCCGCCCCATCCACCACCACGCAAGATACGGAAGTTTTCGTTATCTGGCGCGATTTCTCTGCCCAAGCGCGGACTGTTTTGTGGACTCATGCTATAGAATTCGCCGTTGTATTCGTCGAAACACCATTCCCATGCATTCCCTGCCATATCATATAGGTTATAGCCGTTGGGTGGGAAACTGCCGACTGGGGCTGTCCATTTCCATTGATCGGTTTCACCGGTGCCGCCGAAATTCGCGTCTGTATGTGTAATTATATCACCATTCGGGTATAATTTTCCAGTCAGATTTCCGCGGGCGGCATATTCCCATTCTGCTTCGGTGGGTAACCGTTTGTTTGCCCATACAGCGTAGGCGGCGGCATCGCGCCAATTCACGCGGACGACGGGCGCGTCTGGGGCATTGAAGCGCGGGTTATGCGACAATGGTGGCTGAGGGTAACCTGTGCTTTCGACAAATTTTTGGTAGCGTGCGTTTGTTACTTCATACTTGTCCATATAAAATGCGTTGAGGGTAACGGGATGCACGGGTTGTTCGTCGCTATCTCCGATCGTAGATCCCATCTGAAATGTACCTGCTGGAATCAGGACCATTGTGGCACCGTCGATCTCAGAAACGATTTCAGCCGTGTGTTCGGTGGTGGATGAACCTTCATCGCGCTGCGCGCAGGCGGATAGACTCACACATGCGATGCAAATAAGAAGGATGTCGGCAATCCTCATAGCGTTTTGGCTATTTGTGTAGCGGCTTCGACGATCCATGCCTGTTCTCTCTCGTAAACTGTACGGAGATCCAACCAGAACTGTTGATCTTTGATTCTGCCGATGACAGGGGTTGGGGTGCTTCGGAACTGTGCGGCGAGCGTTTCAGCGGAGATCTCCGATGGCTCAAGGACAAGTGCGACGCTTGGCAACGTCTCAACGGGCAGCGCGCCACTCCCGATTTGCCCGTAGGTTTCTGAAACTTGGATGTTGACCTTTTCCCCGAAGCGGTCTTCTAATTGTGCTTTGAGTTCTTTAGCGACGGTTTGGAGTGTCTCTATCGGGCGGGTGTAGCGATTGAGCATCGGAAACTGTTCAGCGATTGTGGTGCCTTCAATAAGATAGCGTTGCAGTGTTGCAGATAGACCGGCGATGATGAGTTTATCAACTCGGAGTGCCCGCATCATCGGGTTTTTCCGCATCTTTTCGATCCATTCCGATTTACCGACAATGATCCCTGCTTGCGGTCCGCCGAGCAGTTTATCACCGCTGAAGGTGACGACATCGACACCGCTGGCGATGCGTTCTCCGACAAGTGGTTCGTATGGAAGTCCGTATTGGGTCATATCAATGAGTGCACCGCTGCCGAGGTCTTCCATTGTAGGGATACCGCGCGCTGCACCGAGTTCTGTCAATTCTTCCATCGTCGGTGTCGAAGTGAAACCGAGGATTTTGTAGTTGCTCGGATGCACCTTAAGGAGTAATCCTGTGTTCTCATTGATAGCCTCGGCATAATCTCGGAGATGTGTGCGATTGGTAGTGCCGACCTCGCGGAGTATTGCGCCGCTCGCTGCCATTACGTCGGGGATACGGAATGCGCCACCGATTTCGATGAGTTCGCCGCGTGAGACGATGACCTCTTTGCCGCGTGCCATCGTCTGCAGCGCGAGTAGGACAGCTGCAGCGTTGTTATTGACGACTGTGGATGCCTCGCAACCTGTCAGTTGTTGTAGAAGCGGTTCGGTGATCCTGTCCCGATGGCCTCGGCTGCCGGTTTCGATGTCGTATTCGAGATTGACGTAGTTTTG
>JAAXHI010000429.1:0-122 GCA_012270875.1 Candidatus Poribacteria bacterium
TCACCAGTAGCTCTCCAGAGTGAAAGCCCAAGAAATAACAGTGGGAGTTACCATTCAGACATGGAATCCCTAACTGCACGGGTTCGACAGCTGGAGACTGAGGCTCGTATTCGACAGTTGGA
>JAAXHI010000429.1:169-1408 GCA_012270875.1 Candidatus Poribacteria bacterium
CCCACAAACTCAAGGACCCCAAGGGAAGCTGGAGGTCCAAGAACAACAACTCGCCCCAATAGAAGGCGGGAACTATCCCCCAGCTCTTCCTCAAATGATGACGATGATGACAATGATGATGACTATGAGGACCAAGATCCACCTGCCTTGAGTCGAGCAGCTGAGAAGTTTGTATACACTAAACCTCCTAAGACGGCTAAAATGATACCACCCTTCACTGGTGAGAAGGAATTGTGGGTGGTTTGGCTTTCAAGATTTGAGGCTATCACAGCACAATGGACTCACAATGAGAAGTTGAGTGCCATGTTAGCCCTCCTTCAGGGTACTGCAGGAGAGTACGCCTTTGACATTTTGCCAGCTAGGGTCAGGAAGAACTACAATCTGTTGGTGAAGGAATTGACATCTAGATTCAAGAAGATCATCTCTCTGACCAGTTACCGCAACAAGTACTCAAAAATAAAACAGAAGTCCACGCAATCCCTCGAAGAACTAGCAGCAGTCATACGCAAAACTTACGAAAAGGCCTGGCCTGGCCGTGAACCTCAAACTAAGCGAGAAGATCTGCTACGGAAATTCCTGGATTCCCTGTATGACCCAAAGACCAGGCTGGCTTTGGAGTTCTTCAAGGAACCTGAAAGTATTGAAGAAGCCTTAGAAAAGGCCATAGCATATGAAGATGCTAAGGGAGAGAATCCACCCAGGTCCAAAGTGCGACGGATGGAGGTGGATGAGATGCCATCTGAAGATATCTTAGAGGCCTTACTGGCAGATGAACCTGATTCCAGGAACAAGGAACCGAAAAATCCAAAGAACAAGGCCACTGATACTGGTGGTACCAGTGAGACCCTAAAGAAGCTGGAAACCCAAATGAACACCTTGTTGAAGCAGAAAGATGATAAACAAACCAGACGTCGACCACCCAACCTGCGCAGAATTCGACAAGGTTACATCCGGCAGACCCGAGTGCCTCCACCTAGAACTGGCACAACTGAGATGATCTGTTGGAACTGTTCTAGGACAGGACATGTTTCTCGCTATTGTATGCAGAATCCACGACAGTGCAACACCTGCCAAAGGTATGGGCATATGGCACAGTTCTGCCCATCTACTAATGGAACTCAGAGAAGGTCTCAGAATCCATTCTCTGCCAATCAGCCTGGTGGATTCCAAGAAAGGCCCCAGAACAACTTCAGAGGCAACCGACCCCAACACAATGGAACCAATGGACATCCACCACCA
>JAAXHI010000594.1 GCA_012270875.1 Candidatus Poribacteria bacterium
CTCATAGTTTAAGTGGGTTCGGATACGATAGCGATGTTCTTGGGGCCCTTGAAGCCGAGTTCAATGCGCTCAAACCGGACTGAATGTCGCCGATAAAAATCCTCTATTGCTGTCAACAACTCATATTGTCCGCGACGCTGCGCATCCCAGAAATTACAGCAAGGGACTATCACGGCGGGACGCACGAGTGCTGCCTCTCCCAATTGACGCAGTGCCCCATCGGGGTGAAGTCCGACCAACAGATCATAGTAATCCGCCATCTCAGGTTCAAACTGCTCAGGACGATGTTCAATGCCTTTGAGCACAGTGCGGCGCGGGTCGATCAGTTCGCATGCGAAATTTTTCTTTTTCGTGAGAAGCCGCGTCAATATTCCCTTTCCGCCAGCGACATCGGCAACACTATGGATCGTATTGCCATAGCGTGCGGCAATGAAATCGGCGACCACTCCGAACCGTTGTGGATCACCATGTACCAAATGCTGTTTTCTGCTCATTTGAGATGCTCCGGATTTAAAGCCTCCAATGCCGGGTGGACAAACCGTCCGTCCTTCCGAATCAGGTTTCCGTCGAAGGACATCTCTCCACCGCCATGCTCCGGTGTCTGAATCATCACCATATCCCAATGGACAGCGGAACGGTTTCCGTTATCTGCTTCCTCATAAGCCTGACCGGGTGTGAAATGAAAAGAGCCTGCGATCTTTTCATCGAACAGAATATCAAGCATCGGACTTGTGATATAAGGGTTGAACGCAATAGCAAACTCGCCAATATAGCGTGCGCCTTCGTCTGTATCAAGGATGGCGTTTAGCCTTTCAGTGTTATTCCCCGTTGCTTCAACAATTTTACCGCCTTCAAAGCGGAGTCGAATGTCTGTAAAGGTCGTTCCCTGATAAATTGTGGGTGTATTGAAATGGATCGTCCCGTTAACAGAATCTCGTACAGGGGAAGTGAAGCATTCTCCGTCAGGTATATTGTATTCACCCGCACACGGAATCACGGGGATGTCCTTGATGCTGAACCGCAAATCGGTGTCCTCACCGACGATATGGACTTCATCCGTTTCTTCCATCAGAGATTTGAGGGGGAGCATCGCACGTTCCATTCGACTGTAGTCGAGCGTGCAAACGTCGAAATAGTAATCCTCGAATGCCTCTGTGCTCATCTTTGCCTGCTGTGCCATTGCGGGGTGGGGCCAGCGTAGCACAACCCATTTTGTCTTTGGCACACGGATATCATTGAGCGGTCGCAGCCAATACTTTTGATAACGTTGTATCGCCTCCGATGGGACATCAGACATCTCTGTGATATTATGACTGCCACGGATACCGATATACGCTTGTATTTTTTTCATGCGATATATTTCGTATTCGCCAATCAATTTGATGCCAGCATCGTCTCCACCGAGAATAATTTCACGTTGGATACGGTTCTGCTTGAGTTCAACGAGCGGAATGCCACCTGCTTTTCGCACAGCGCGAATGAGGGCAATGACCATCTCCTGTGGAATATCAATACCTTCTATGAGTACAAATTCGCCGGATTGGACTTTGGTGGAGTGGGTTGTGAGAACGTTTGCGAGTTCATCAAGTCGCGGGTCGTGCATAGTTACCTCAAAGATGGTTATCGTTGAATGTGTAAAAATTCAAAAACGGGTTTCAATTCTCAATATTGTTCGTTTGATTTAAGGTGTTTTCTCCCAGAACAGCCATGGCATTGTCAGTGAGTGATATCCATCCCAGATCATCTGCTCGGAGGCGTAACAGGTGTGTGTTACCCGGCGCATCATTAGCACCTAAACCGGGTTCGATAACCTCTGTGTGTGGATCGTGTTCAAACCATTTGGCAATTCTATTTTCCAAACGCCTGGGGGAACGGATAGCAAAGATACTTATAAGTTCCGCTGATTGTAGATCCAAGAGAAAATCGACGTTCCAATGCAAGGTTTTTCCGTGTCTCGGCAATAGATTTCCATTTCCCAAACCGTATTCAGCGAATTGGTGCATCATTTTTTCCCGGATGGCATGTGGGGGTTTGTTACGACTCCGCGTTGCGTGCCGAATAAGCCGTCGCCCCAGTGAAGTCGCGCCTTTCTCCGAGAGTGCGGAACCGATATAGATATAATCACCAGCAGGCAGTGAAATCAATTTCCCTTTCTTGAAGCGTCCGAATTGTAATGTGGTGTTCTCTTTAAGATGAATCCGCAGGACGTAAGTGCCAGCCTGTGAGTCATCGCCGATGATACTGATGCTTGGAATCTTCATTAACGCAATCCATAGGCTATATTTCTGTCAATTCTGGTACATGTTCGTCTTCATATTTTTCTATTAATACACCGATGACTTCCATCAATGAAGCCAAAGGATGATCTTCATCCTCGCCTACGACATCGATTAAATTATCTAACACTTCTGTAAGCCGTTGGTATTCGCTCTGGGCGCGGGGAACAAATACAACCTCTGTTAGCATTGGCCATACATTTTGAGCAGTTTGTACTTCCTTTAACATCGTTCATTTTCTCCATTTGCTTTTACTATACTCGTCGTGTGTTAGCACTGCGCGAATATAAACTTTTTGGCGATTGTAGTGTATTGCCGCAATAAGACGTGCTTTGTTGCCACTAATGTTGAAAACTGTTAGTTTTCCGACTTGATCAGCATAAGGAAACGCTGTCCGCAGCTCAGCAAATGATCGGAAGCTGCCTCGTTTCATTAATCGATACCAACGTTCAAGCGAGGCTTGGGTATTTCGATGTTTCTGGGCAAACTCGTTTAGGCGTTTTCGCGTAATAACATGCATGAGGTACAACGGGTAATACTTAAGCTGTGGTAGTATAGTTGTTTTTTAATATCATACACACCAATCTTGAGAGTAGTCTATCACAATTTGGGATAGATAACAAGTTCAATATAGAAGCAGTCAGCAATCGTCCATCAGTGAGTGTCGCGACCGGGAGTGCTTCGCAGTGAGAATCCTACAAGAAAGAGTCGGTTAGATGTTGAAACAAAACCGAAAATCCATTAGAATAAAGTTTAGGTAGAATTGGAAAGACGAACACACGGGTGAGGTTGAAGCGAGAATGAAAATAGGTCGATTGTCTATTGGACATATTACGGTCATTGTGATGTTGGTGCTACATCTTCTGCCGGTTTGGGGTTTCAAGTATTTCCCGACGCAGGATGGAGCGAGCCATATCTACAATTCTTATGTTGTGAAGGAGTACCACAATCACGAAAACTACCGTTTACGCGAAGTCTACGAACTGAACGCCACGGTCTTCCCGAACTGGACATCCCACGCACTTCTACTGTTATTGCTATACATTTTTCCGCCACTCGTTTGCGAAAAGATTGTGCTGACGCTCTGCATCTGTCTCTTGCCGTTCTCCCTCCTCTATTTCCTCAATAGTGTCCAGAAGAGAAACATAGTCTTCGGACTACTTGGATTTCTCTTTGCTTACAACTACCTGCTCCACATGGGGTTTTACAATTTTGTCCTCAGTATGTCCCTATTTTTTTTCACGCTTGGCTACTGGTGGCGAGTCAAGGATGAACTCCGATTAGCAAACATCGTGGTCATATACGTCCTGCTATTGGTGACCTATCTCACGCACTACCACTCTTATGCGCTGCTGATCATGTCGCTGACGTTCTTTTCTCTTTACGAGGCGGCGTACGATGCCCTGCGTGGGATGTGGGGTTATCAGGAAACATCACAGCCACTGGCGCAGCGTTTCAAGGATGGTTTGACGAGATTCAAACCGGCGTTGACTTTCATAGGGAGTCTTATACCTGCTTACTTTATCCTGTTTTCCTACTATTTCTACCTCACTAACGCTCACGGAGATGAAGGTAACCATAAGGGCTTTGAATGGCTAAATGACTACTTCTTTGGCATGAAATCCTTGGTCTCTTTTCGGGATGATCATGTGCTCATCGGGCGGGTGTTACTGGTCTTTTTTGCCATCGCCTTTGTGCTCACAGTTATTAACAGAATCCGGAAGTCCTCTCAATTCCGTGAATCAGAGGAATGGAAAGAGACTGGCGAACGGCTTTGGATGCGCGTTGTAACCCAAATGGATGTGTTTCTGATTATGGCAGTTTTCATCACTGCGATGTATTTCATAGCCCCTTGGTCCGGTTACAGCGGCGGTTGGATAAATGATCGGTTTCATCTGTATATATTTCTCGTGTTGCTTCCGTTCTTCGCTGTCAACTTGCATCGCTATACAAACTATGCAGTAGCGGGAATCATCATTGTCTTATCCTTATGGCATCTCGGTTACAATGTTCACACGTATGCCATGCTCAATCGGGACATCGCCACCGCGCTCTCATTGGAAGGCATGGACGAGGAGGACACGATTCTCATGAGCACACCGGGGGAATGGGGCGGTTTTTCAGATTCGCTCGGTTTTACACCGAAATACGTTGAACCCTTTGGGCACATCGAGTGTCTGTTGGCAACGCATAAGGGAATCGGTTACCTCAATAACTATGAGGCAAATACAGATCATTTTCCGCTGCAATACAAGGAAACAGAGCAATACAAGGCAAAAGAATTACCTGCTGACTACGCCATTATATGGCGAACAGAATACGGTGATGTCGCCGGTTTGGAAGAAGAGTATGAACTCATTGATTCCAACGACTACAATCGACTCTATCGCCGTAAACGCGCCGCACCTGATGGTCAGATGTGGGATGGGAAAACCGCTATCACTTTTGATATGCAACCTGAAGATGGGCAGACGGCACCGAGACACATTGCTGTCCATGCGGATACGGTTTACGTTGATGGGAAATACGGTTGGCTAACGGAGTCAGAACGGGACGACTTTAAAAACGGATCTGAAGTCCCGCAGCCCTACGAGGATAGCATTTGGGGGATGGAAGATGGCGTTTTCCGTGTGGCACTTCCGAATGGGGCATACGAAGTAACATGCTATTTCAGCGCAAGTGAATCTGAACCGTTAGAGATAAACCTCATTGCGGGTGGTGAGAAACAGATTCAACGATTGCGGATCCCCGCAGGAAATGAGACAATTGAGAAACGTTACAATATTACGATTACCGAGGAACATTTGACACAGGTGATCTATACCCGTGGAAAAGGCGACCACAAACGATGGGGTTGGAGCGGTTTTACTATTCAATCAACCGACGGCGGACCGAACTTCCATCTTCCCGAAGAAACCGATGAACAGTGATTCGGTGTAATTTTGAGTCTCTGTGTTCTATGACAGTGGTCTTCCCCAAGTAATCCGCGCTTCTAATTGGAAACTGAGGTGTCCATCATCGTTAGCAAAGTCAGACAAGACCTGTGATAGTTCGGCATCAAAGGCACTGACATTTTCTGCCCCATGTGTTCCTTGGACATGCTTTCTCTTGAATGAAAGGACTGAACATAATCTGTCAGTGATTGCGAGAAACGCATCGGTGCTGTCCGTTTATCACCAATCAGGTGTAGATGCCCCCTATCCACGAGTTCTTGGATTAGATCTATATTCTCATGATGCCTGTTGGTGGAATACTTATGGATCAGTGAAAGTTCAGCGTCATGCCAAGGTGCCTCAATAGGACGATCCTCATCAATGATTACGAGATACCCATCTGTCGTCAGCACCTCCTTGAATCTCAGAAAAACCACGTCCCACTCCATCCAATGGATACTTGCGCCAGCCGTCACCATACTGTAGGGCGGATATAACTGAACCTCCTCAACAGGTCCATTAATCCATCGGAGGTTTGGGTGATCACCGTTGATGAGCGTTTTTCCTATCCGGATCATTTCCTGTGAGAAGTCAACCGCATCAACGCCTTCTATGTGCTTAACAAGCCCCCGCGCTATTTTTCCGGGACCGCATCCGACATCCAGAACTCTTCCTCGTGATTCTCCAAGTAAACTGAGAAGTATCCTATAGGTTTCGTCTGGATAGGGAGGTCGAAGTTCGTAAGTTTCCGCCAAACTCCGGTTCTTGAATCGGGATGCGTGATCATCCCAGTATTGTCGTGGTCTGGTAGTTTCCATGTTTTAATTTGCTCTATTGGATAAACGCTTATATTCAAGAAATTTTTCTTCAACTGAACCGTTGGTGCCATCGTCGTGCAGCATTTGAGGCATTAGCTTTCCAAAACATCGAGGCAAGATTTCAAGCGATGGTCATGATCGGCATACTGTTTTAGCCACTCAACGACCGTTTTGCCATCCGCAAGTCTGGCTTGCAAATCCGCTCCTTGTTCTACCAGATACCGCGTTGTTTCTACATGTCCATGACCGGCTGCGCAGTAGAGGGGAAAATGCGCGTGATCTGATGTTCCATTGACATCTGCACCGCTGCCGACCAACTGTTCTACAATTTCCAAGTCACCGTTTCGAGCAGCGTGGTGCAAGGCTGTATCACCACGGGCATAACGTTCGTAGGCTAACTTTGCGTTGTCACGAAGCATTGCGTTAACTCGCTGCACATTCGCTAAGAAAACGGCGTATATAAACTGGCGCGCCTCTTCACTTGATGGTTTAGCATGTGCATCTAAGCCGCCATACGCAACGAGTAATGATACGACCTCTTTATTGTCCGGTACTTCTCCAGCATAGTGAATGACATAACCGTCATGCGCTGCCAAATCCGCGCCACGGTCTATTAGATATTTAACGACATCATAATGCCGTCTTAATCCGGCATGAAATATAGGACGCCATTCGTATTTGTCGTCTTGGTTGACTGCACGGGGGTCGTGTTCAACGATTTTCTTTACGGCATCAAGGTCCCCGTTGGCTGCCGCGTCATGAATTGAACCGAGTTTCATATCTATTCTCCGTGTGTAAGGTTAATTGTGTTTTGAAAATAAATGAGAATGGTTTATCAATCAATCCCTGCTATCACTTACCACACATACAAATGGGGATCATTTTCCCGAATCAACGCCTTCACCTGAGTCGATTCAATTTGCAGGACAACCTCTTGGCTGCCCATGAAATTGCGCCATTCTGTATCGGGAAGTAAATCCATTTTGTAAAGGATTTCCCGAATTGATTGACAGATGGTGTGGATGATCTCGCCGCGCATTTCATGATTGTTTGCTGATTCAAGTTTTTTGAGAGCGGGTTCTATAATGTCTATCCATTTCGGGAGACTTTGTGCCTGCCAGTGCAGCCATTTCCAGTATACGGGAAAGTGCTTATTGAGCAGACACAGAAGTCTTAGCGTGCTTTCGACGAAAACACCCTGGCCGATGAGCAAACCTATACCGTCCCCGCGTTTCGCTAAACGATACCACGAATTGTAATCGCCATAGTGCCAAATTCCCCATAGATCTCTCGCGATCTTCCACTTCCAGATGTCTGCCGGGTAGTATGCGTTTTGGAAAGCGGATATGCGTTCGCTAAGGGCATTAGAGGGGTCGTAGAGAACAAAACCAGATGACGCGTAGCAGAGGTTGTTGTCATCAGCGGCAGCCCATTCCTCGATTGTCACCGGCGGATAGGCAGATTCGTGAAAGCCGCGATAGACTGCGTTGATGGTGCTTATCCCTATTGTCTTAGGTTGCAATGTAGTCGTGTCAATTCCTAAAAACTCGTCTGGAATAACTACCTCCAGAGCCGCAGAAATAGAAGATCCATACGTTGCAATATCCTGTTCCGGCAGCAGTAGTTGGCATTTGCTTGGGCCGTTGTGTGGGACTTAAACAAATCTCACAAATGTG
>JAAXHI010000516.1 GCA_012270875.1 Candidatus Poribacteria bacterium
TCCTGTGCCGCTTCTATATTCTTCTTCGCCTTTGCAAAGACCTTTTCCCTCTGCTGGCTAATTTGCTGCAACGTTTCTTCGAAATCCAGATCATCATTGCCCATATCGGTGCCAACTTCATTTACTTCACCTGAATCGTCTCCTTCTTCTCCATGTAGGACAGAATCGGTCCACTGGAGAGGGAGTGTCGCTTCACGTTGGTAGATCATGAAAAAGGGTGAGAATTTCGTACTCGAATTGCGAGTAACACGGCATGCGAATAATACACTGTCCAGCAGGGGGAGCCAATCTTCCTTATTGGACATCACCTTTCGGATGACGTCCTCTATACATCGATTCTGACGCTCAACCATTCCGTTGCTTTGGGGGTGGTATGCCGCTGATATTCTGTGTTGAATACCAGTTAATTTGTAGTACTCCTTTGTGACTTCGGAATTAAACTCGCCACCCTGATCAGTCATTTGAATTCGACTTATTCCGTAGCGACACTGCAGTTTGTGTAGGAAGGCTGCAACTTCCACTGAATCCTTTGAATGTAGAGGCTCTGCCTCAACCCACTTCGTGAAGTAGTCCACAGCCGTACATATATACTGGAATCCGCGTGAATTGTGAAGCTTGCCAATTAAGTCGATGCCGATCCTATCCCAGGCCCTTCCCTTGATCTTAACTGGGTGCAGGGTAGAGCCAGCCTTCGGGTTATTTGGGTTGTTGAACTGACAGTCCAAACAGACCCTAATTACTCGCTGAATCCGTTTTTTCATCCATGGAAACATGTATCGAACTGACAGCAGATGGAGCATCTTGTCGCGGCCCCAGTGCCCACTTTTTGCCTGCTGTAACTTTGTTTGCTTCCTGTGGCCATGGGCATCCTCGATTAACTTGTCCTGACGATCAAGATCCAGAATCACCTGCACTCTCCTCACTGAAATGTGTGAATAAAAATTACATTCTCTGGCGTCAAGCAATTTCATATTTGACGGACAAGAACAAGTTTCTTGTCCGTCAAGATTAAAAGGATTTACTTGACGGACAAGAGGATAACAGGTTACAATACAATTTTATTGACGGACAAGACAAGCAGTTAAACCCTTGCTATTTTTTTTATATTTTAAATACATTTGACTCCATGGAATGACATGATTACTTACCTATGCCATCTCTAAACTTCTTAGTGAAAATCAGCACGTTTGTTTCGATATCATATTCGTACTTCTTGGCCTGCTTTCGATAGGAACTCCTATTTTGCAGGTACGCAGAGGGATACACGTGCGTCTCATTGTTAATTACGGACTTATG
>JAAXHI010000442.1:0-5042 GCA_012270875.1 Candidatus Poribacteria bacterium
AAATGATGCCAGCCGTGTTTCTTGAACCACGCTTGCACCCCTCTATTGTAGAATTCTTTGCCTGGATTCGTCTGCACGCGGAGTGGCTGCCGCGGCGAGGCTTGGCGGCGAATTCCTTCCAATCCTCGTATCATGTCTTGGCTGCTTTTGGATTTGATAGGGGCGGCCCAGGCATACTTGGACAGGACATCGATCACGGTCAACAAATATTTGTTCCCCTTATTCCATCGATTGAGTTTTTGCATGTCCACCAAATCCATTTGTCATTGTTCGTCTCGATCAAAGACCAACGTGGGGGTGGTTGGGAAACGCTTCCGTCGGGGTTTGTGGAGCGTGTAAGTCAACACCGATTGGAGAACCCGTTGTGCTTGTGGGTTTTCAATTTATGGGCTTTGGCAAAGGGCTCGACCCCATCCAAGGCCCCGGGTTCATGGGGATCTTCGTAAGCGCGTGGCAACGACATGAGGATACTGACAAAAGATCAGTTCCATTCTCTTTCTTTAATAGTTTTTTCACACACCCACATGATTTTTTTTTCAAAACAAGACCATGCTACCAAAGTTTTTATGCAAATGGCGCCTCCTCTTACTCTCCCTTTCCTGGGCTTTAGCCGATTCAGCAAACTGATTCAACCACTGTTTCTCCCTCTCCTTTCGCCGGGCTTGTGCTAATTGAGACTCGGACACAAAAGACGGTGCCTTCCCATAGAACCACTCCCGGGGTATGGGGCCATCGATGTGCTCGTCTTTCCCAGTGTCCAGACAGTGTTTTTTCAGTAAGGGGACTGGCACATACCCATCGCTCCATCGTCTCACGGGCGCCTTCCCATTGTCATTGACCCATCGTCTCAGGGACGGTTGCGCTTGCTCTCGGGGACGCCACAGCGGGCCATGGAGCCATTGAAAATAGCCACAGGGTTCTTTTCCTGGCAGAACGCTCCACAGCTCAAAAACACTTTGTTGTAATTCTTGGCGGTGCGACTCAATTTCATCTTGGGGGTAAACCCACATTTGCACTTCAGCAACCCTCGTTACAATTGGGCTCGCACTTGGGGATGGGTGTCTTCTTTCAGTTTGTCCAGCATGATTTCACGGGTGTTCTCAAACAAACACACGGGACACCCTTCTTGGGGACACTTATACCTTAACTGGCCAAATTCGGTCTGGGGGTTGACACAATGGATGAATTGGTGGGGGTGAAATGGGCACGCTTCATACAAGAGGCCGTTCAGGTGGGTTTCCATCTGATTCAGCTCCTGGTCTTTCCATTCCCCTACTTCGGTGGTCAGCTCCGAGGGCACCGTCCCTTCCTGCACACATTGCTCCTCGTAGTCTTTCAGGGTACAATCCATCAACTCGTTCACGGTTTGGGGTGGTGGTGGTGGGTCTTCAGCTCGGGGCAGGGCCTTCAGGGCAACCACTAGTTCACTGGTGGGTGGTTGTGCGGCTTGGATGTCTAGATCTTGGGCTTTTTGTTCTTCGTTCTCTTTGGAACTGGCTCGACGTCGTTTGCGTCCAGTGGGTACAGCGGCTGGTTGCGTGGCTTGACGCTCCATGACTAATCACTCCGCCGAATGACTCTAACCTCACCATCCCCATGTCTTAAATTCCCATGACCTGTCCATCAACCCTCCTCTCGTGATTATGGTGTGATCTTTTTTTCCACCAATCCCGCACCACTCCATGCGTCTCGTGATGATCGTGTGAGGTGGTTTTCCATCAATCGCGGCCCACTCCTTCCGCTATAAAACGGTGGGTTTCCTGACTTTTCTTATCAGTTGGTGTCCTTTCTGTTCTACGGTAAGTGATCTTGTCTTTCCGCGAAGTGGGTCTCTTGGTGTACAGTCAGGGGTTTGCCATCTCCCGGGAGGAGTATATTATTCGAGAACTGGCGTTTTGTGATTGGGCCATCATCATGTGTTGTTCAAATACACGTTACCCCTTGGACTGACGTACGACCTATTTATCCGAAGACGTTAAGACCCGAGTGGATCGTCAGACCAGGACGGTTCATGGCTTGCCTTTTGAACCGTTTTTGTTGGGTAGCAACCGACATGAATTTCATCCCTACCAGCAGTTAAGGGACATGTCAACCGCTGGTGTCAACAATATGTCATCCCCGAACGATGGCGGTTGGGTGTCTTCACCGTCAATGGTCTGTATCGAATGTTCCAAGAGCCACGGTTTCTTACCCGATCGTCGTCTTGGAAGGGCAGGGATGCGGGGACTTAGCCAGTCTTCCCATTGCCACCGTCAATGTCATGGCCACCAACGATAATGGCCGTAATTGGTGCATGGATCATAGCCACGGAGAACGCGGTAGCGGGATCTGGCAATATAGTTGCGCTCGCGTACGGGCCTGTCAAATGAGTAGTTGGTTGCGTCGACATTCCAATGTGTTTCCTTCCTCTCCCAAGTGAATGCCTAACGCGTGCTGTGGCAAAAACGGTGCGATCGTCTTTTGGATTTGATCTGATGCAACCACTGTAAGGATGATAAAGACGACGCGTTTGCCGGAGGCCAAGGCCTGGATTGGATCCCTGATAATTGCTGTCAATGCCGCGATGCCCGACGTATCTTTGAACAAACCGTCACCTACCAGGAATGGCAAGAACCCCTGATGTACGCAGATGATGAACCGCACACCACATGGGCTTGGAATCCTTCGTCTAACCCTAAACACTGTTTTTGGTTTTTTTTCACAGACTATGCCGCTGACTATTTACACGGGAGGCGCTAAAGGCGTGGATACGCATGTGGAACGTTTATGTCACCTGTATGGTCATTCGTGTGTGGTCATCATCCCAACCTGTCACCCTCGAGCCAAGTCCCCCGCGCCCTTGACCCGGCCCGACTTGGACGCTGCCATGCCGTTCGTCAACCGGGCCGCGTTTCAATTAGGTCGACATGTCTCCCATCCCATCACCCTTCAGTATTTACAGCGTAATTATCACGTGATCAAGCCTGCGTCCTTGGTCTTGGCTTTGGGATATTTTGATGAGTTACGCAAGCATGTGTTGGGCGGCACGGGATGGAGTGTGGCCATGGCTCAACTCTTATTGAAACCGCTCTATGTGTTTGATTTGGATATGGAACAATGGCATTGGTGGAATCCCACCCTGCAACACTATCAACCCTGTGAAAGCATGACCGAGGAACAGATAGCCCTACCCACGTTACAGGACAAAACCGCCATTGTAGGCACCCGAGAAGAAGACAAGGCGGTCTATCCCACTTTGGACGCTTTATTCCAAAGCTCATGAAAAAAAGAAACATTAGGACAGTGATATGACATGTAACACGTTTAGTAAAATTCTCAATGTACATTCACAACAGCAATGTGTCTCATCGTTTCCAGGACCATCATGACTCTATTTAATCGTCCCTTGACTTTGTCTATGGTATTATAGGCCGATTTCCTTCTCCCAATCATGACCGGTCGCATTCCGATGGGACAATCGGGTATGCTCCCTTGAAAACGGTCAATTGCAAAAGCAGTGCCTTCATTCATGAAGTTGTCCAAGTTGACGGGGCTTCGGGCCATTTCCGCCATCATACCAATCTGTAAAAAATAAAAAAAAACGGCATAAGAATACTGTTCCATCATCAACAAAAAAAGAACATGCCATAACGATCCTCACTTACCGATAACTTGAGGTGAAACAATGGATGACAGTGGTGACAGTGGGATGTTTTGGGAACATGAAAACGAACCTCCACTTGGCTCCACCACTGATCCTGTCCGAGGTGTTGTGGGAGGCTTGTGACATCGCATTTGGGCAACCCTTTGAATTCCCGCAGTAACTTCTTCCGCTTTTCCATAGTCACAAAACACTCGACCCAAAACATAGTCTTCAACTGCACCTCGAAGGGCAACACCCAGCCAAACGGCTTGTCTTTCGGATCCACCAACCCTTGGTATTTCATGGTGACGAGCAAGCAATGAATGTGAGGCAATGAGTCACTCCTTTTTGTAGCCGGCCTCACGTTATGGAGTGACATCGTCATCACACGATCATCAAGAGATGATGTCCAGGGGCAGGATTGGTGGAAACAACATAACACGATCATCACGAGATCAGCTAAAAAGAAAAACGAATAGAAAGTGTACCCATGGGAGTACCCCCTATAGTTTCCGTTCGTCCAGGTCATCCCCACGTGATGCCTCTCCACCAATCAGCTCCCTGGGTTGACTCTCCAGAACGCATTGCGCTCCCACTTGTTGGCTCATTCCGCTCTGTTCAGTCTACCTGTTAAAGATGGTCAACTCGCTTGAAGCTCTCGTTCTCTACTCGGTACCTCCCGCGGTTCTGTTTGACCTGCTCTAGGGAGTGTAGCATTTTCCCCTGCGGAAACCCTGTTTGACCACCCTGTTCCGTCGCAGCAATACCGACGAGCTGACTCGTTTGGCGAAACAGTTGCCCTGGGATCATCCCATTGCCCGGACACTCCATCACGAGGTGCATCGACCATAAAATGGCTGGTAAGTCGTGTCGCTTTTTTTCATTGACAGGGCTGGGGTCCCTTCCTTCCCTCATACCCATTTTTTTCTTGGTTTGTAGCGGTGTTTCCCGATCTCGACTTTCGTCGGCAAGTCCTTTGGCCCATCCACCCTTGTGTTTGTCCTCGACGATGTCGATTAAATTGGGCGGCATGTTTTTGGGTCCCAAAATGTTCGCGTCGATTTTTTTCTTAGATGCCACATTTATCAATGGGTAGCCCATCCCGCCTACGGATCCGTGTGCAACCATTGTGCACGTATGATGGATGGGTTTACGCTCGATGATTTGATTTTCGGGAGCGGGAAAATTTCCTTAACGGAAGAGGATGTCGTGACGTATGTTCGTGGAGGCGACCCCACCAATCAGGATTGGGACGATTGGCCCCTGAGAATGACCTTTCGGATCAATTCCTTTCTCCTGGCCAATCGTGACAATCCTGAACCTGATTTAGCCATTTTTAATGCTTTTTAGGGACTCACTTGCTGTTCAGAACGCACCCGGTTGGCGTAGATTCATTGAGAAGGTTGTGATTGATCTGCCT
>JAAXHI010000442.1:5052-5214 GCA_012270875.1 Candidatus Poribacteria bacterium
AAGGCAATATGGCGGATGGATCAAACACATTCAATATAGACATTACCTTAGTACTGTGCAACGTGTTATTCGCCTTTGTAATTCTTCTTAGGGAGTCATTCGATTCTACGCACCAACAGGCTTCTCAGCAGCACAGTTGAATGGTGTTATGGTTCCATGGTG
>JAAXHI010000068.1:0-30482 GCA_012270875.1 Candidatus Poribacteria bacterium
GTCTAAATTTCCGGTGGCAGTACACACAACTTTATTTATGAAACACCCTCAATTTATTAAGCCGATAGATAAGGAAACCTAAAACGTATTACAGAACTCTTAGCAAAACCTACTACAACCACCGCAAAGTATCTCTTACAATAATTCTGGTGCGGAAACTCCTTGCATCCCAAAATTCCATAAATCCTGATTCAGGTAGAGAAAAAGGCGCGCTTACAAAGTGCTCCTACTGATTGGAGAAATCAAAAGGATTTGAAGCGGATTGTTAACTACAAATTGCCAGCGGCTTTGATGCAGTTTTTTGTTCGGGCGAGTGCTGCTTTTGCTCACTGGTGATTGATGACAAATGCACACCTACCACGAGCACAAAACTGCTTTATAGTAGAACCCGAAAATACATTTACATTTACGGAGGGGTGTTTATATCAGCGTATGCGAAGGGCTTCTTGAATGACAGGGATGACATAACTCCGAATTGTTAAGTTGTCAAAAGAGTCGGTTTCTACGCGGGGTTCCGGTTCTTTCCGGTGATCAAAAACAACATAATATCCCTCCTGCACGTTTTCCAATTTGAGATACGCGGCGAGTTGCGCTTTACCTGCCTGATACCGGGCATCACCTCGCCAAATCTTGGTTTCGACGATGTATTTTCGCTGATTGTGAGTAATAAGGAGATCCATCTTCCCGCGCCCGGTTGGGACCTCAAATGACATGATGCCGCCCACTGTTTGAACGAATGAATCCAAATACGTCAGAAGCAGGTGCCGTCCGACATATTCTTGCGGGGTTTCGGGACTTGCAAAATCCTAAAACCTGTGCGGGCAATAAAATCCCGGAAGTTATCTAAAAGAGGCTCCTTCTTTGCGAATTTCTCTATAAAAGGAAGCGTAAAAAGCAGCAGGGGTGTAATCTTCATACTCTTCAAAATTCAGGCGGATTGGAAAGTAGGTTGGATCTGCATCGGTGCCTGCAATTTCTGGAGCGGCGGTTGGAAGTGCGTCCAACGCGCGTTGAAAAAAGGTGGTTTTTCCCGACTGGCGCGGTGCAAAAAGAACGATATAGCGTCCCTCTTTGACGCGGTTGCTGAAATCTGCAGTTTCTTCGGTGCGGTTGACGATGTAATTTTCCTGCGGATTGACGGGACCTCGGGTGCCAAAATTTCTCATTGCCCACCTCCACATAGGAATTGAAACTACAGGATACAGCAGGTCAATATCTACAAATTGCTCACGACTTTGATACGGTTTTGTGCGCGGGCAAGTGCCGCTTCTGCGCGGGGTCGGTTCAGGTCAGGGGCATTTCCTTAAGTTGTGTTTGGGCACGGTCTAATGCACTTTCTGCCCGTGGCACATCAATTTCCGATGCCCACTCCGCAGTCTCAACCAGAACAGTAACACCCGTCCGAAGCACCTCAAAGACACCACCACTTGTCGCCATTAACTGCGATGTCTCCGATGATTCACGGATACGGATCTCACCTACATCTAACGCTGTAAGGAAAGGAATGTGTCCCGCCAGAATCTGGAAGTTGCCTTCGACGCCGGGTGCCTGAACGCTCGTCACATCCCCTTCATAAATGAGTTGTTCCGGTGTCCGAATCTCAAGATGAAAACTTCTACTAAGCATAAGACGAAGTCTCTTTCCGAAAGCCGACTCCTGAAAGCCGACTGCCAGTTACTAATCCGCTGCCTCTTCTAAATCTGCGCTTTTTGCTTGCTCAAACGCTTCGTCAATTGTGCCGATGAGACGTAATGATTGTTCCGGTAGATCATCGCAATCGCCGTTTAGGATCGCTTGACAGCCTTGCACGGTATCCTCAATCTTCACGTACTTGCCCGGAGTTCCAGTGAAACGTTCTGCGACAAACATCGGTTGCACGAGGAACATCTCTAATTTCCGTGCCCGATTGACGATCAGTTTCTGCTCATCCGACAATTCATCTACACCGAGGATCGCGATAATGTCTTGCAGATCACCGTATTCCTGTAACACCTGCTTGACTCTAAAAGCAGTCTGATAGTGTTCTTCACCGATAACGTCTGCTGATAAGATACGCGAACTCGAAGTCAACGGATCCACTGCGGGGAATCTCGCCTTCTGCGCGATGCTCCGTTCCAATCGTGTCACAGCGTCGAGGTGCGCGAACACAGAGACAACAGCCGGATCGGTATAGTCGTCAGCAGGAACATAAACCGCTTGGAATGAGGTGATTGATCCGTGTTGTGTTGAAGTAATTCGCTCTTGCAATTCACCCATTTCGGTTGCGAGTGTTGGCTGGTATCCGACAGCAGAAGGCATCCGTCCGAGGAGTGCTGACACTTCACCGCCTGCGAGTGTGAAACGGAAAACGTTGTCGATAAAGATGAGAACGTCTTGACCTTGCTGATCACGGAAGTATTCCGCCATAGAGAGACCCGCAAGTCCGACGCGGAGACGCGCACCCGGCGGCTCATTCATCTGTCCGAACACCATTGCCGTTTTGTCAATCACGCCGTACTCGTCAAGTTCAAGCCAGAACTGGTTCCCTTCGCGCGTCCGTTCACCGACACCACAGAAAACGGAATAACCGCCGTGTTGTGTCGCGATATTGTAGATCAGTTCAGCGATCAGAACCGTTTTGCCGACACCCGCGCCGCCAAAGAATCCAACTTTTCCGCCCCGAACAACCGGTTGAATCAGGTCGATAACTTTGATACCCGTTTCTAACATTTCGGCACTGGTACTCAGCTCATTCTGCGGTGGCGGTGGTCTGTGAATAGAGTATCGTTCAGATTCACCCGCATCGCCTCTCTCATCAATAGGTTGACCTGTCACGTCAAAAACGCGTCCGAGGACTGCATCACCGACAGGAACAGTAATCGGACCGCCCGTATCGGTTGCGAGTGTGCCGCGAACCAATCCATCCGTCGTATCCATAGCGACCGCGCGGACTCGATTTTCGCCTAAGTGCTGCTGCACTTCAAGTACCAACTCACTTCCATCGTAACGTTGAACTTTAACAGCATTTAGGATATCCGGCAATTCGGCTTCCGAAAAATCTATGTCAACGCGTGCGCCGACAACTTCTAATATTTTCCCTTGGTTCATAAGATGTTCCTTTTTAGTTGAGTAACGCGAACCGATTTGTTGTATATCAATCAAGTATCGCGCTTGTTCTCATCGGTCTAAGTGTCCCGTGCAGCAAATACTTGACATATCTGTTAAATTGCCGTTCCGCCTCGGTATTTCTAAGGACTTGCTGGGCATATTCCCGTAGAATAGAATTAAGCAAACTATCTTGAGTGAGATCATGTAACGACGGAATTTCTTCGCGAATACATTCGGCTATTTCATTGTAAAGAGGGATTCTTGACTTCTCTCTACAGTACCGTGGACGAATATGAAAATTGAATTCCCCCTTATTCTTAACTACATTTGAAACACGATCCAATAACCTTGACCATTCAGAACGTACGGATCAACCCACGCGGCTATAATGTATTCAGCTGACAGCACTTGATTTGACACCGAGCAACTAATTTCAGGAGATTGCGGTTTTGTTTTTCCGAATTCCTTGGCTAATAAACGCTGAGATTTCACCTGAGTACTTCGCGGAAAAGAGACATTGCGAGGGTAATAGAACGTTCTATCAATTTCGTCAATTGTCAATGCTTCCAATTCCCGATTGAATTCTTCACCCCCTGCAGATCTTATACATATAGCAACATCAGAGGCATCCAACAAAGCCGATGGTTTTATTTGAAGTTGTATAGGTCCATAAACGGTTGGAGGCCAAAATTTACCATTAGCAAAAATTTCGCCAAATTCCGTCAAGTTTCCAAAAACTTTATCCCATACTCCATTTGTTTTATCATTAGTATCGGTATCAAAGGGTGTAAACGGCAATCCTTTGTCTTCGAGTAAAGCACGTGAGGGTATACCTCCGAGAGCAAGATATGACTCAAAATCAAGTAGTTGGCAAGCATGATATAATGAAACATTCCTCTCTAGTAGAAGATCGACTAAAGACTGAATCTCATTCCCACTTATCATGATGCTATCCCTTCGGATGATGGGAACAAACTGAGTTGTTCGCCACCAAAAGTGTTGTTGAATTGACCACTACTTATACCTATATGTTGTTCAAGGCGTTTTGATTCGTCTTGCAGCAATTCCATAAATACTGGGCGTGCCTTCGTCCACATTGATTTTGCCTCGTCGAGTGAAAGTCCTACTTTGCCCAGTCTCCATTCTACTTCTCTGTCCCACCATCGGGAAGGTGTGAGATTATAAACCAGACCGCTCTCGCAATAGAAACTAACCCAATTCAGTTGTCTCCATGGAAAGCCTGTTTCCTTTGCTGCTTTACTAAGGGCTGTCTTTCCCTGAGGAGTATGTTTATCCAATGCAACCCAAAATGGAAATTTTGATTCGATTTTAGATCCGTCGCGCAATTTCGGCAGACCATCTGTAACAGCTAGATATGCAGCTGCTTGTATAAAAGCTTTGTCCCAAGGCCATCCACCTTTTCGATAAGCAACCGAGGCTCGTTTCACAAGGCGATTCGTCGAGTCAGACGAACATTGGGAAATGATCCATTCCCAGTATTCTTTTTCTCGCTGAATAGCGGCACTCACATGTTTAATATGAGCATCTTCATCGGAGTTGGTTAGTACTGAATCGTCTCCTTCCGATAGCGCATACGCCAGAGATCCAAGTCCAGTGGCATTCTTAAATTTTGCACACATAGCGGCTCGACTAAGCACGTCTCGTATTGCCGCTTGTTGTTCCTCAAGTTTTTTGGGGAGTTCCCATTCTCCAATGAGAGGCCAACATTCTTCCACGATAATCACGCCCACTCGTTGTTTTAACCATTTTATGTCATCAATTTCATAAAGATGATCTACAACTTTAGCGACGAGAGTATGGTTACCACGGCGTACAGCTTTTTGAAGCAACGATCTGCAGTCTTGATGTGTGTTTGGATTAGCCTTGCGCATCTGGCTTAATTTCCTCCAAAAAACTTGGACACACCTTCTGAAACTGGGACAATGCTATTTCTTTGTTGATTAACGCGTATTGCCGATTTCGGGTTGGCATCAGAAGATTCACACGTTGAATTTTCCGATTCAGATCTTCGAGTTTCTCACTGTAATGTTCAAGACCGCGGGCACGTTCATGCTCAAAATTCAGGCTAACCGCCTTATGCCGGTGCGGATGTTGTTGTATAAGTGCCGCTAATCGCTCTCGACGACCTTTCAGATTTGTGAGAATCCTTTCAAGTTGCGTTTTTTCTTGCTTAATCTCTTTTTCTAATTCGACCCACCGCGGTGTAAATCCGTTCTCTTTTAAAAGTCGGTTCGTCATTCGGGCTTGCGGTGTTAGGAAAGGATTCGTATCGAACTCGAGCGGTTTGCCTTTGCCCGGCAAATTGGCGAATTCGCCGCGTTCCATCGCCGCTTCAATCTGTTTGTTGGCGTTGATTGACATTTTGGAACCCTCTCGGCTTTCGACTTTCGGCAGAGTGACTCTTGGTTTTCAATAGATCATTGTGGCGGTTGCTATCGTTTTCACCTGCCACAAGATACTCTTTCTGATTGCCAACTGCTATTCTTAACCCTCTAATGCGGCTGCACCACTTACAATCTCGGAGATTTCTGTCGTAATCTGCGTTTGACGTGCTCTGTTGCGTTGGAGAACCAACTCGTCGATGAGTTCTTTCGCCTTCTGTGTGGCGTTTTCCATCGCTGCCATTCGTGCCGCCTGTTCTGCCGCGTTTGAATCCAAAAGTACCTTCCACATCTGCATGTTCAAATGTTTTCCGAGTAGCATCTCAAAAAGTTCTATCTGACTCGGTTCGTACACATAATCCAAAAAGTGCGTATCACCTTCAGGCACCTCAGGCACTAACGGGAGAAGTTGTTCAACAAGCACCGTCTGGAGAATAGCAGACCTGAAATTATTATAGACGACCTCAACTTTGTCAATTTTTTTCTCAATATAGAGATGTTCAAACTCGTGGACAACATCAACAGCCGTTTGAAACTCCAGTTGTCGAAAGATGTTGGTATATGAATCGGTGATGTCGTAGCCACGGCGGACGAAGTGATCTTGCCCCCGTCTCCCGATGCAGATCAGCGTCACGTCGGCACCACTTTCTTCATAGTGTTCTATCCGTTGTGTCGTTGTACGGATGACGTTGCTGTTAAAACTTCCACACAAACCGCGGTCGCCGGAGACAGAAACGATACAGACATGCTTTACCTCGCGCGTCTCAAGGAGCGGATGTGTCAACGCCTGTTCTTCGGTATCCATCTGCGAAATGAGATGCCCGATGATCGTGTTCAGTTTTTCAGCGTAAGGACGCGTTGCGACAATATTTTCCTGCGCACGACGGAGCCGTGCTGCTGCAACAACGCGCATTGCGTCCGTCACCTGCTCAATATTCTGAATACTGGCGATACGCCGCCGAATTTCTCGTAGAGTTGCCATGACTATTCACCTTCTGTAGGTGCATCCTCTGCTTCTGTAGGTGCGTCTTCTTGTTGCGGTGCCGCTGCGGGAGTATCACTCCAATTTTCCTTGAACGCTTTGACAGCAGCGTGCAAGGTTTCAAGCAATTCATCGCTTAACTGACCGGTTTCTGCGATTTCTGAGAGGAGTTCGGCATGATTCCTGTCAAGGTATTGTAAAAATTCAGATTCAAACCGTGCCACTTCCGGTTCAGGAACGTCGTCTAAGTAGCCATTCGTACCACAGAAGATAGAGGTAACTTCCCGTTCAACAGGCATCGGTTCGTATTGCGGCTGTTTCAGCAATTCCACAAGCCGTGTGCCACGTAAAAGCATCTCTTGCGTTGATGCGTCCAAATCCGATCCGAATTGCGCAAAAGCAGCGACTTCGCGGAAACTCGCGAGATCAAGTTTAAGAGTCCCTGCCACTTCATTCGCTTTCATCGCTCTGACCTGTGCATCTCCACCGACCCGTGAAACAGATAACCCGACATCAATTGCCGGTCTCACACCTTGGTTAAACAGATCCGTTGTCAGATATATCTGTCCATCGGTAATAGAGATAACATTCGTTGGAATATAGGTCGTCAAATCGCCTTCAAAGATTTCAATGATTGGCAGGGCAGTAAGGGACCCGCCGCCCATTTCGTCGCTCAATTTTGCGGCGCGTTCTAAGAGACGTGAGTGCAGATAAAACACATCACCCGGGTATGCTTCACGACCCGGCGGTCTCCGTGAAAGCAGTGACATCTGACGGTATGCCCACGCGTGTTTCGTCAAATCATCGTATATGATGAGTGCGTGTTTACCGTTATCTCGGAAGTATTCACCCATTGAGGTCCCTGAGTAGGGTGCAAGGTACTGAAGTGGTGACGGTTCACTTGCGGCGGCAGCGACGATGGTGGTATATTCCATCGCATTATGTTCGCGTAGCGTATTGGCGACTTGTGCCAGCGTAGACCCTTTTTGACCGACAGCAACATAGATACAGTAGACATCTGTGTTCTTCTGACTCAGGATAGCATCTATGGCGATTGCGGTTTTGCCGGTTCGTCTATCACCGATAATCAGTTCCCGTTGCCCTCTCCCGATCGGTGTCAAGCTATCAATCGCTTTTAAGCCTGTATAAAGGGGTTCGCTAACCGGTTGCCGTTGGACGATGCCCAACCCTTTTTGTTCAACCGGCAGTCGATGTTCTGTCTCAATATCGCCCAAACCGTCAATAGGTTGACCGAGTGCATCGACAATCCGTCCGAGGAGTGCCTCACCGACAGGCACTTCAGCGAGTCGTCCCGTCCGTTTAGCGGTGTCGCCTTCGTGTATGAGTTGGTCTTCGCCGAACAGGACGCAACCGACGTTATCTTCTTCAAGATTGAAGGCAATACCGTAGATGTCGTTAGGGAATTCAATCATTTCGCTTGCCATAGCATTCGCAAGCCCGTGGACTCGCGCGATGCCATCGCCTACCTCCAGCACAGTGCCGGAATCATAGACATCCACTTCCTGTTCAAACTGTTGCAGTTGTTGTTTAAGGATATTTGATATTTCGTCCGGTCGGACTTCTCTTGCCATATTTTCAGTCCTCTGTGAGGAGTGGTTATCAGTCTTCGGTTCTCGGTTTGCGGTTAAGAGATTTTCTGTAAGAATCTATCTTCTTTTGGCAGACACAAAATTAGGTTTTAAATTGTTGCAATCTTGCCTCTTAACTGGTAACTGACAACTGACAACCAATAACTATTACCCCTTTGCGAGTTGTTGTTTCAGGCGTTGGAGTTGTGATGCGACGCTTGCATCAAAAACAGTGTCATCTAATTGCACAATGAATCCGCCTTGAATCTCTGCGTCGGTGGTCGTCTCCAATCGCACCTGTTTTCCCGAATACGCACTTAATTGCGCCGTGAGCCGTTCCGCTTGCGCCGGTGTTATAGGCATAGCAGTCGTCACTTTGGCGACGAGTCTACCCGCAGCTTCATCAACAATTGTTGAAAAGGCATCCATTATCGCGATGAGATAGCGTTCACGCTGCTTTAATGCAAGGAGTTTGAAGAAATTAATCGTCAGCGGATGCATCGCGTCGGCGAAAAGCTGCTGAAATGTCTCGCTTTTAAATTGTGGAGACAGGACAGGACTGTGGATTAATTGCGTGAGTTCCTCAGATTGCTCAATCAAGTCCCGCAGTTTGTCTACATCTGTAGTAATAGATACCAAAGCGTCTTGTTCCAACGCAGCTTCGTATAGGGCGCGCGCATAAGGTTTCGCAACTCGAATATCTCTCATGGTTCGTTTTCACCCTCTATGGAAATAGCGTTCCCAAATCGTACACCCTGCTAACGCGGATCCGATGGCAACCTACTAATAGATGCATCGATAATCTGCTGATGTCTCTCTGCGTTGAGCTCCTCGCTTATGATTTTGCTGGCAGCATCAATAGCGAGTTCAGCGACAACACCTCGCAGTTCGGAGATGGCTTCATCTTTCTCACGCTGAATTTCTGCCCTGGCTCTTGCGACTTCATCGTCTGCCTCCTGCCGTGCTTGAGCGAGGATTTGCTGACGTTCAGTGTTGCCTTGTTCAATCGCAGCTTGGATTTTGGTTTGTGCCTCAGTCTCGATGTCGGCAAGGCGTTGGCGTGTCTCTACGGTGAGCCTGTCCAACTCTTCGCGATCCGTCCGCAGCTGTTCTAACTGCGTGGCGATTCCTTCTCTACGTTCCTCTAAAAGTCCACCGACTTTCCCGAAGACAAACTTCCAAAGCACCGCGAGCACAACCAAAAAACCGATGACTTGGATGATAATCGTCTTAGGGTCAATGCCGAGCAGCGCAAGAAGTCCGCCTTCAGCAGGCGCATCGGCAGCGAAAGCACTGTTGGCGTACAGACCCATTAAAATGAGGCAGCATCCGTAAAACGTACGATAGCGTCCCTTGCAAAGTGAAAGCCTATGTATAATGTTTCGCATAAGATTACTTGTACTCTGTTGTACGAACTGAAGACGTAACGTATCGATATGAACTCGCAATCTTGACGTATCTAATCTCGTCCGGGTTGCCAGCCTCGCCGCCCGTCTTCAGTCAAGATTATCTTCCGGTACCATCATCTGCCACGGTTCGTCTCGCGTCTGCATCAATCATATTTTGCAGGATTTGACCTTCAGGGAGTTTTGCCTGCAAAATAAAGAACATTAAAAGCGCATAGATAACGAGCGACTCAATGAGTGCCAAACCGATAATCATTGCCGTTTGGATCTGAGGTGCGGATTCCGGTTGACGTGCGATACCTTCAAGAGCAGTGCTTGTCGCACTTCCTTGTGCTCTTGAAGCAAAAATGACAGCGATCGGCAATCCTAAAGTTACACCGAACGCCAACACTGCTAAATAAATCATGAATGTCCTCCTTGGACGGATACGGACTTGTAGGGACGGGGTTACCCCGCTCCTAAAATCCCCAGAAAATTAGTGATGCGCTTCATGCGCGTCGTCATGGTGTTCTATGAACAGCACGATGTAGATGGATGTTAAAATAGTAAAAACAAATGCCTGTAGGAAACCAGCAAACAGCCCGAAGAACAGCATCGGTACTTGCACCGGAATAATCGGTATGGCATCTGCAATCAGCACGATAAGACCGAGTTTTGTCAGTTCAATAACAACTGCTTTTTCACCAAAAATGTTTCCGAACAGACGCACAGCGAGCGAGCCTGCCCGCGATAGCTGCGCCACAACTTCCAGCGGGAACATCAAAACCCCTAACCACGGCGGGTTACCCGCCAAATGTTTCAGGTAGCCGCCGATTCCGTTCTCTTTAATAGCAATAATTTGAACCCCTAATACAGCTGTTATACCGAGGGCAAGCGTTGTATTCAAATCTGCTGTTGGAGGTTGAAGGCCAGGAATAACCCCGAGATAGTTTAGGAAGAGAATGAAAATGAAGAAGGAGCCAACGAAGGAGACATACTTTTTGCCGTGATCGCCTAAAATACCGCCGAAGAAGTCCATAATCCCGCCTACAAATACCTCTAACAGGGTTTGTCCTTTCCCTTCAGGTATCCGTTTCAACTTCCGGGTGACGAAAATAAAAAACAGCGTTAAGACGAGAACAGCAAAGTATGTGTTGGGAATTAGATCTGGTTGATGCCACCGATCCGGTTCAGGAATCATTTCATCCGGTAAAAGTCGTGAAATCGGATAGAGCAAACTACGGTGACCGTTGTCGGCTGCGAAACTCGCGGCTGCTATTGCCAAACTGAGTCCGACAAGCAAGCAGATAAACGATAGTTTTTTCATGTTTTGTTGTGAGCGTCTTTTAAATAAAAAATATCTTTTAAGAAATAATAAATGTACGGGTGGTGTCGGGTACCTCCCAATTTGAGGTAATCTGTAAGTTTCACCTCAAGACTCGTTGGGATCCTTATTTGAACGGATTGTCACTATCAAGATGATGGCTTTGACAATGATAGCACCTTGTACTAAAGCGATCCCTCCAGCGAGCGCGTATATATTCATCCACTCCATTTTAAACAGGAGATAGAGTAAGCCACCGAGCACTGTATATTTACCGAGTGCAATAAAGCCCAGCAAATACTTCGTGCGCTTGGTTTTCCCGGGCCGAACAAGTCGCCGAATTGCGAATTCAAGCGACCAGAAGAGACTCAGACTGATAGCACTGCCAATCAGGAAACTCGGAAGTGCGGAGCGTTTGAATCCTAACAACACTGCCGAAATAACTACGGTCAGGCAGATTGTTAAGATGTAGATATGACGGATGGATCGGTCGCCAAATTCCAAAACGGGACCCATCTAACGGACTCCTTTGTTATACTTCTTCGGTGTCCCGCGCTTGTGCTGAAGCGTCATGACGCTCTTTTTTTATGCCTTCAAGTCGTCGGTTCCAGCGCGCGATTGAACGGAACATCTCCATGAATCCAGCAGCAACTCCGATGCCGAAACCGATGTAGGATCCAACCGCTGCGTTGCCTAATTTTCCACCGAGCCACTTGCCCCCGAAGTAGCCAATACAGATGGCAAGCGCAAGTGTCATCCCAATGGATGCGAGGTCAAACATCCCTACATTTTCATGTTTGAACTGGTTTAGCCGACGCTTAAACATGACGGTTGCTCCCATAAAATGAAAATGGTATCAGAAACAGATTTCCTCGTTAAGCAACGCTATATATTATATCACAAGATTATGGAGAATGCAAAAAAAAGGAATATTTTCTCAGGGGCATTCAGTTTTATACGCACATGGAGGCGCGGTTTCAAACCGTGCCTCCATTTTGGTTTTGCTATAAACCGAAGTCATTTTAAGCGGGTTTATTTCACTTGAATTAAGACTCCCCAATGCGCTTCGGTCGGTGCGGACAGTGTGACGCTATCGCTGAGGGAGATTTCCTCTGCTTGTGTCCACTCACTTTTAGCGATATTTAGCCATCTGACTGTCAGCATTTTAGCATCTTTCATAGCACTCAAATTGAGATCCACAGAACCGCCATTCGGAAAGTAGACTGCGTATTCTCGTCCCGGATTCGCGAAGGTATACGCGCCGTTATCTGCTCTGTTGGAAAGCAAATCGTTATGAGGTTCGCACCTAAAAACGTCCATCTCGTCCGTAAGGGTTCGCATGCTTTTAATGTGCGCCTGTGCAATTTCACTCAGACCGACACCACTATCGGGACGGTGGAACCGTGCTGATGCAAACCCACCGAAAACATTTCGCCAGAACCGCTCCAACCCATCTTGTGTACTGCCGAACCGCCCGCCATCAGCACCGTAAATCTTAATATTATTGATGGGACGGATCGGGGTCAGTTCTGCCCGAATTTTCTGGGCGTTATCCCAATGCCGTTGCCGCTTCTGATGGTTATTCTGTGATATATCACAAAACGAATAGGTTTCGGGATGGTCAAACGTCGCTTTATGCTTCTCGTGCGATAAATCCCACGGATCCCACATCTCAGTCGTTTCAACCGTGCGTCCGGCTTCTGCTGCCTGCTTCTGGATATACGTTGCCCAGTATTCACCCCACGCAGCCGTAACAGCGGTTTCATTGTCCATGCAGTAGAGGATATGCCCGTACGGAAGCGTCTCAGCGAGAAGTTTATCTACAAATTTCTCCTGATATTTCAAGACAATTTCCTGATTGCGTTCTTTCGGGACAGACCAGAAGAAGTTGTTCTCTGTTGCAACGGGATGGCTCTTAACAACAGTCGGTAACCCCGTCTCTTCTGCTGTATAATTGCTGTTATTTTTCGGGTTGAAAGGATTCGCCGCCCAAGGCTCGCGATAATAGTTGAAGGTTGCCCATACCTCAATCTGGACGATAATATCCATCTCATGGGTCCATGTGATGAAGTTCCGAAAACGGCTCCAAAATTCGTCGTTCCACTGGTTCAAATCATATAGGTCGCCGACTTTTTTGAAAGGTGGCACATCGCCTTCATCAACCCAACTCATTGTAGACCGGACATAGTTGCCACCGACAGATTTCAACAACTCAAGATGTGCTTTGAGGTTCGGAATCTGAAAAAGATTATCTTCGACTGAGCCACCGATAAGCAGAACCGGTTCGCCTTTATACTGCCAGTAACGCGGGTTTTCTTTATAAATCTGGATCCGTTTTTTTTCCATCTCTATATCCTTTTCGGCTTCGGTTTTTTGTGCAGCTGAAAAACAGGAAATGCATACGAGTAGAACTAACGTAAGTTTGTATGCTCCCCACAGATTTCGCATAAAAAATTCTCCTGAACATTATTAAGGTAGGACTTACGCATTTGCTCTTAAAGTCCCCCTGATAAGGGGGATTTAGGGGGTTTAGAACTAAAAGTCTACTATCGCGTACTAAATTTGCGTAAGTCCTGTAAGGTATATTTGGCTACAGTTGCTGCAAGGATGAAACGGTGTTAGAAACAGGCATCCCCGTTAAGCAACAAGATATATTATACCATAAGGTTCAGGAGAATACAATTGAACCAGTAAATGTCAACCTACTTCTGTCCCAAGACTTTCAGAAACTCTGGATCGTCCTTTACATCCGAAAATTCGGGTGCTCCAAGGAAAGAGGGGTAGTAACTATCCCGGTAATTATAGGAATCTACCACATAGCAGTCCTGAGCGGTCTTCAAATGATGTAAAGTCTTCTCGCGATCCTTCTCAGAAGCCCAGATACTCACAGCAAGCTGAAAGTGAGCGTAATGGTTCTCATTTCCTAAATCGACGGCGATTTGTAGCATACGACTTGCTTCGCTATACTTTTGCGACCATACCAGACAGCAACCGACATCGTGAGCAGCCCAAATAAGGTCGTAAATATTTACCGGATAACCGGCACTCTGTTTTTCTGCTTCCCCTTCGATAAACGTCCTGAGATCCGCCCAGACTTGATCGAAACGATCTCCATCTTCCTGTCGGCTATACAACAAAAGTCGATTCGTTCTCACAGCCAACCAGAATCGAAAATAATAGTTCTTTTTCTGGTCTTTGTTAGCACGTTCCAACTTCTCTATTTCAAGAAGTGCCGCATCGAGCCTGCCATTAGCGCGTAAGACTTCTGCTCCGATTTGCAAGAAATCACAACGTGAAAAGTCACTCACTTTAGGGTCCTCTAAGCGTTCAGATGCCTCTTCATAAAGTTGAATCCAGTCGTCAACACGATCTTCCGCGCCCCAACATCCAGCACTGTTCAGATTGGAAATAATCCGCAACACATGTTTTTCTGAATGCTGGCATGCCCAACGGTAAAGACGCTTCTGTTCCGTAATAGTTTCTTGATTTCTCTCAAGGGCGGCAAGGGTATTGACCAACCCGTCATGCGTCCAATAACGCTCCGTATCATCTGGCACAATATCCATATACCTACGGAGTAGAGATAACCGCTTTTCCATGCCGAGACTGCCCATACACGGATATATATCATCAACAACAAGATGCACCAGCTCAGATGTGATTTCACCCTTAAGCGCATCTTCAATCTCGTTGGATGCCTCCTTAAGAATATCCGCTCTTGATGCTGGGTCAGATTTTACTTGTTCCATGAATGCATCGAACTTGCTGCGAAGTTGCTCTAATTGACTCATAATAGTCTCCTTCAGATTATCTGATAATTGGAAATGACCGAAGAATTCTTCATCGAAGAATTCTTGATCCGTTTGTAGACGTTTTCGCGCCCGTCGGAGTCGGCTCGTAATCGTATTCACCGACACGCCCATGAATTTGCCGATCTCTTTCGTTGACATTTCGTCAAGATAGTAGAGTGTTACAACTGCGCGTTCATTCTCCGGCAGTTTTTCCAGTAGCCTTTTTACAAGCACTTGGCAATACTCAGTTCTCTCGCTTACTCGCTGTTTCGACATGTGGTATGTATAGGAGGAACTCTCAATTTCTTCCTGATGTGTGTCCTCCAAGGATTGCACCACAGGCTTCTGCTTTCGGATCCAATCAATGCAAAGCCGATTTGCGATGACATGGAGCCACCCCGCAAATTGATTCGGATTCTTGAGGGTCGGAAGTTTTTTGTATGCCCTAAGGAAGGTGTCTTGCATAATCTCTTCCGCATAGTGAAAATCTTGGATCTTCCGCCAGGCAAGCGCATGAACGCTTTTTCGGTGCTTTTCGACCAGAATGCTAAACGCAGCGTCGTCGCCCGATAGGATTTTGCGGATCAGTTGAACATCGTCATCTCTTTCCACGAGGTTTCCTCCTAATAAACAGATTGGATCGCGTTCGCATTTACCAAAAATTTCAGTGAAGTACTGAAGTTTGTAAAATAGTCAGCGCACAACGGTTAACACCTTCTATCATTAAAGACGGAAGTTCGATCAAAAAACGTGCATCATGTTAAAAAAACTTATAGTAAATTCCAAAAATAAATACACACTTTCAGTCCTCTGGTAGGTGCGGTTTCCTAACCGCACCGGTACTGACGTGTATAAGTAATTACAGAATCTACTATAAAAGATCAGTTGCCCTGCGCGTTTATATTCAACTCCCGTTAAATTAAACGCAGATTAAGAATCAAATTCTTAATCTGCATCTAAGTGCTTTTAAAGGGTTGAACCCTTGCCCTAACTTCCTACATATTCAGACGAACATCCAACGCACAGCTTGACATACTCCCACAGCTAAAGCAGTGGGATTCTTAGCGAATCCGTGCTTTTCTGTGTGGATCGTGGGGTATAGACTTCGGATGAAGTCTGCGAGGGTTGCTTGCGATCGCAAGTCTGACACCCTCTAACCCAAAGGTTGATGCCCCAACCTTAAGTATATTGATCGCAGCGTTGACATCCCGGTGATGTTTTCGCTTGCAACCTGAACATTTCCACTTACGGACATCAAGACTAATGAACATATCTATTTGTCCGCAGTGACTACACGTTTTTGATGTTGGCTCAAATCTATCAATATAGCAGACCTGCTTTCCATGCTTTTTCCCTTGATGTCGCAACTTCAGATGAAACGCATACGGGGCAATATCAGAGACCTTGCGTCCCCAGAGACGTTTCATTCCTTCAAACGAAAGCGTCTCAAAAAACAAGACATCGTATTGATGCACCAACTGCTTGGCAAGTTTCCAATGATGGTCTTCGCGGAGCCGTCTGATCTTACGGTGAACACGGGCAACATTCTTGCGTTCTCGCTCTCTATTATTGCTCTCTTTTTGTTTCCTTGACTGCTTCCGTTGAGCAGATTTGAGTTGAGACTCTGCTGTGCTATAGAAGTGAGGCGATTCACGTTGTGTGCCATCGGAACAAGTGAACATCGTTTTGATACCGAAGTCGTACCCTGCAGCTTCACCCGTCTTGGGTGTGACTTCGGTTGTGATGTGGTCTGTTACAACGGACATATAGAGATCTCCAAGTGCGTCTGCTTTAACAGTCACTGTCTTGATATTTCCGAGTATTGGACGACTGATATTAAAGCGATATTGGCGTTCCATGATACGCACTTTATCGCCATAGATGCCAAACCCTAAGTCGCCTTCTTCAGGATCGGCAAAGGTGAACCCCGATTGGCACATGGTGAACGAGTAAGGTTTTCGCCAAGACCGAAACTTAGGAGGACGTTTGGAAAGACCTTTAAAGAAACGCACATAACCTTCATTAAGGCGTTTGAGAATCTCACGCGCAGACCAAGTGTTCAGTTCTCGCCAATGCGAAAATATTTCAGGATGTGAGTTCTTTAGCACGGTAAACTCACGCGACATCTCCTTAAAAGACATATACGGCAATCCGAGAGCATACCGCGTGCGTTGCCAACCGAGAAAATAGTTCCATATTGTGTGTGCGATCCACGTCTTTCGCTTCAGATTACGATTGCGTGGCGCACGAAAGAGTTTGTAATTTGTGGTATACATCGTTTGTCCCTTACATCGTGAGACCGCTTCTAAACGGTGCGGTGGCACTCCCTTGCGGGAGGTAGAATCCACCGCCACGATGTAATAATATTATACCACAATTTTAGGCAAGAATCAAATGTTTTTGCACAGAGGCACGGGCGTTACCCATTGGACCACAAACTAAAGCATGTGGCTTGCCAAACAATGCCCGTCAAGTTAAACTGCCGATGTTAGTTCCGCATGGTACTGGCATGAAATTCCGAGATACTTTCAACACCGCGGAGCAGCATCTCATCGCTGAGACTGAACGCTTCACGTATTTTCAATGGACGATCCATCCGGTCAAGCAGCCGCTGATTCGGCACCACAACAACGGAATCAGCATTTCCTTGAAGCTCTTGTAATCCTTGTTCTGCCTGTTCGGCGCGACGTTGCCCTTCAAAATTGAACGGACGCGTCACAACGCCTACCGCTAAAGCCCCCTGTTCCCGAGCGAGGGAGGCAATCAGAGGCGCAGCACCTGCTCCCGTTCCGCCACCCATTCCAGCAATGATAAAGACAAGGTCTGCGTCTGCAACGATGGCAGCGAGTTTTTCTTTGTCCTCCTCAGCTGCCTTTTTCCCTACCTCTGGATTCGCTCCGCAATACCCGGGTGTGGTGTTAACGCCGATCCGTACCGGTGTTGCCTCTTGGCACTTCTCAAGTGCTTGCGGATCTACATTCACAACGTAAAATTCAATGTTTGTCAAACCCGTCTCTATCATCCGTTTGACAGCGTTGCCGCCCGCGCCACCGACACCAATAACCTTGATTCTGGGTTGGGTGTGTTTGGATCCTTCTCGTTTAGCTGACATAATTCCCTCTCTTATGAGTTCGACACCGAATTCTTTGCGTAGGAGTTCACGTGTCTGTCTTAATTGAGTCTTGATAGTGCCTATCGCTAATCCAAGTTCGCCGTGGATTTCCTTGATACTCCACAATTCCAAGTAGTATAGCATCGCAACGTTACGCACTTTCTCTGGGAGGTGAAATACTGCTTCTCTTAGATCGTTACACAGTTCTGTTTCCCGAAAACGTGCGACCGCGTCCTGATCAATGTGATCAGTGAGGTCCGCGTAACTCTGTGGAATTTCACGCCTTGAATGATGCACAGATGCGTAGTATCTGGTGCAAGCGTTATAAGCGATGCGCTGCAACCACCCACCAAAACTTCCGATGTTCCGCAGTCCGCTGATGTTTTCCCAGACAGCACGCCAGATGTCCATAAGTATCTCTTCAGCGTCCCGACGTTGTCTCGAATTTGCGATAACCACTTTCCAGACGCGAGGACTGTAACGCGACATCAACTCTGTAAACGCTGGTTCATCACCAACTTGTACGAGTTGGATGAGTTCTTCATCTGTCAAATCAGTGTGCATTGATAAATCCGATCGCATAGACAGTCCTCAATTTGATTTTAACTTAATGAGCGGGATTTTTTAGGCGGCGGTTTAAAAAAAGAATAGGACTTACGCATTTGCTCTTAAAGTCCCCCTGATAAGGGGGATTTAGGGGGTTTACAAATTGAGATAATTTTCGCTGTGCTTCTCGTAGCAGCCTATACCTCTGAACGGAGGAAGACGAGGAATGCACCTGAAAGCGACACACCGAGCAGCAAAATAAGCAACAGCATATCCACCAAGGCGGGGTTGAGTGTATCCTGAAAAGTTAACTTATCCGCAAATATCGGGATAGCCTCTGGTGAGACGGGTTTTTCCGACATACCTTTTGAGATCCGGATGAAGTGAAGGCTCTCAGGATCCCCTCGATCCGTTTCAACGATGAAGTTTCGGAACTGACGGATATGAAGATGGCAATTTTCTAAGAACTGCAAATGGCGATTAAAACCTGTGCCTGCCATGGATTCAAGCGCGTATCGAACAATCGCCGCAGGGGAACACCGAGTTATCCGTCTCGCATGCAGGACTTGCGCACTTTGTGCAGCGAGATGTTGACGGCTAAGCCGTTCCCGCATCTCCATATCTTTGTTGACGAGCTCCTGCTGGATCTCCAACTCCGAAGTGTCTATGCTTGCAGCTGCTTCCTGCGAGGTTTCTGCCGCTTGACGACGTTCCCTCAACGCTTGTCGTTTATCCAGAAAGTCCTTATGAATTTGGTCGGTAGCAGCCGCGGTTGTCTCCTGAAATTGGTGACGCGTTTGAACCGATGGCATCCATTTTGCCGAAAGGGTACCGAGGGTTGACGGCATAAACACCACGAGGGTCACCCAGGTAAGCAACAGGACAACGAGACTTAATCGGCTTTCACGGGTCATAGCGGAGACAATGAGTCCGACTGCGATGAAAATGCCAGCGTAGCAAGAAGCAATGAGAGTGATGAGTCCCACACGGCACCAGTCTGCCCCGCCAAGCTGCGTCCAGTTCTCGGTAGAAATGATAGCGAGATTGAACAACACGGCAAAATAGAAAGGGATGAGGACGGCGATCAGGGAGCCAAAGAATTTACCGACTAACAGGGCAGGGCGTGAGATGGAATTGGCAAGACACAATCGCAGCGTCCCGCGTTCTCGTTCCCCAGAGAGTGCGTCAAAGGTAAATAGGAGTGGAACGAAAGAGAGCAGATAGGTGATAATAAAGACCCAATCAATCGCGATGGCGGTCGGACGAAGATTACCGCTTGCCTCCACATTCAGACGTGGGACACCCATCGACCAAAGATAAGTAAGTCCGTAGAGTCTCCAGAAACCACCACTCGCACTTTCGTCTGGTAAAAGGGCATCCCCGCCATCGGCAATGAAGGCGAGGAGTGAGGGACGTTTGTAAAGTTTACCAGGCCCTTTTTGCAGCAGTTCATACAACCGCGTTCGAGACTTCAACTCGGTTTGAGACGCGTTAACCTTCTCGGAATACTTCCGAACCCGCTCCGGATGTGTCTGAAGATGCACAATCGCATTGGTGACCATTAACGCCACAAGAATGAGCGTCGTTAAGGTGAAGCGTAAACTCGTGAGATGGTCTAAAAGTTCGCGTCTGACAATATGCCAAATCATTCTATTAGTTCTCGGTTCTCAGTTTTCAGTTTTCAGTTAAGAAGTCATCCGTTAATTTTCAGTTATCAGTTATCCGTTAAAAGAGAGTTTTGACTTAATCAAAATTCTCTTAACTGACGACTCTCACTGCGAGGCAAACCGATAACTGATAACTATCCTACACTTCAACTTTGATAAAGATCAAAAATGTTGTCATAAATAGAACGAGATTGATGAATACCAGCAAAAGCAATTCCGGTAGGGCGCGCTGTACGTTGATACTAATATCTGTACGTTCAAATCGAAAGTCAGGCAGAATCGACCAGTCTACGCTCCCTTGATTTGTTGAAAACCATTGCAGACTCGCGAAGACATCTCTCTCATGAAAAGCGTCAATGAGGGTACGCCGGTATCGCTGCGCGGCTCGGATATAGTCTGCCATGCTGTCTAAATCGGTACCTGCCCATGCAGCGGTTGCAAACGTGTACAGACTCGCCGGACTGATTTTCATGAGTCGTTCATCCCACCGGGCTTGCTGACGGGGTATCTGTGCCACCAGTTGCTCCCCGACTACGTGCACCTTTTCGGCATTCTGGATTTGCAGCGTCGCGGCGAATTCATAGTAACGGCGCAAGTGTGTTACCAAGGGATCCTCAGGGTTTTTCAACTCGATTTCGACGTTAACCCGCGGGAAATTCCCAAGATACCACCCTCCACCTTTAAAAAAGTTGGTGCCTTTGAATGTATCGAAAAATAGTGGAGGGTCTCCTTTAAGTGGACTATTTACCAAGAACCGATCCCGTTCTCGATCTGCCTCTTCCCGAATCTGTGCTATCTGCTGGTTAGCGGATAATTTCGCTGCACGCATGTCGTCCACCGGATTCAGGGCAAATCGGCTCCAGTTTGGATAGACAAGCACCAGAACCACCCACAGGAACATGCAGAGCATCAGAGACGTGGCAGCACGACGGGTTGTTGTGGAAATCAGCAGACCGATCAGATAGAAAACCGACAGGTAGACAATTGTTGTCATAACAATGCCGCCAATTCGCAAAAAATCGTCTGTACTGAATTGCAGGGAACGCGCGAAGGAACACTGGATCAGCGTGAGCAGCAAGCTCATCAACACCGGGAGCAGCAAGCAAACCATCGCCGCAATATATTTCGCAAGTAAGACTTTCCCGCGCCCGACAGGGTGTGAGAGTACCAAGCGTAAGGTGCCGGTTTCCCAATCTCCCGCAACAGCATCATAGGCAAACAACAGCGCGAGTAGGCTTAACACAACTTGGAAGATAAAGACAAGATCTATCTGTGAAAAGAGATGCAGATATGGGTTATTTAAACCGAGAGGTGCTCCAGGACTTGAGAGGGAGGGTACACTCCCAAACGCCCACTGTTCTTCCGCTGGTCTGACATCAACTATAGGGTTTGCGAGGGCTGGTACACTGTCAAACGCTATGTCAAGATCATTGCCAAAACGTGTCTCTAAACCTGCACTAAAGAGACTCAGGGGGTTCGGAGGACGCTGAACCTTTAACTTTAAGACCGAATAGGCAGGTGTTGCATCGACTTTCTCGCGGTTTACCGCTGCTTTCTGGCTATAGTCGGCGAGTCGCTCTTCATGTGCACCGATCAGGACAAACGTATTCGCGACAACAAGTAGGAGTGTAATGATAACCGCAGCAAAAAAACGCGCGCTCATCAGATGAATCAAGAGTTCTTGGCGTATTAGAGTTAGGAACATCGTTTCACTTTACCGCAGTTTCCAAAGTTGAGGGAGTTTGGGGGATTTAGAAAAAAACAGAAAAGAGGGCACCCTTTCAGAAACGTATTACCGTTTTAAAGGAGAGTTGAGGATGCCCATATTTTCTGGTTACACAGCATTTTAAACGAGTTCCGCGCTTTATTCAAGAAAAATAATTTTGCACTGCTTTACGTGTTCACCCTGAATTCCATTCTGTTTTCAATCAGGTTCTACAGAAATGTCGCCTCTACGGGGCTGCGTGTGGGGCATCTGTGTTTATTTTTCTCTGAGTTGGGTTTATGTTGGAAACATTGCGAAAAATTAGAATGCTCCAGAAAACATTCCCCGATTTCCACAGGGCTTACGCGAGGCGCAATAATGCACGTCGCATTTGGGGTTTTTGCTTGGGTGTTTCTTCGCGTACGCCGCAGAATTGCGCCACTACGAACCAGGCGATTTTTGAGAAGGGACACCCTTTGAAGGTGTATCTGTTTGTAGTGATGCGATTCATCGCATCGCTGCGGAAATTCTATTACAGAACAATATAGGTCTTACGCAAAAAGCAATAATTTTGGTATTTTAAACCCCCTAAATCCCCCTTATCAGGGGGACTTTAAGAGGAAATGCGTCAGTACAGTAGGCACTTGCGGCAAATGTAACACGTAATTAGTGAAGAATCTAAAATGCCCGAATCACCTTTGCGACCAAACGCTGTTTGAATTCTGAAGCATTTGGATCACCGAGGATGATGAAGAAATCGGTGCCAGCATATCCAGAACGACGCAATGCGAAGTAGATATTAACACTGTCTACTTGCCAAATCAAACGACTGCCGAGGCTTAGCGCAGGACTGAAATCATACGTTAGTGTTAGAATCTGTTGGTAACGCCGCTCAAAATGCCACTGGATTCGGGAAGTCAACCCAGCAGTGAACCCATAAGCACGCAAGTTCAGATTTCCACTAATGCGATAAATCGGCTCATCTGCTTGTTCACCCCAGTCATAGTTGATACTGAAGTTGTTGAAGCGATCCGAAGCGCGGACTCCTAAACTGACACCAAACAAAGAATCTGTGAATTCTTTAAATCTGCCGCCCGACCAAGAGGCAGAAACTGAATAGTCGCTGTGTGTCAAGAGCCTTGTGAACAACCTGATATTACGGCGGAAAACGTCACCTTCATAGGTGTTAGAAGCTTCAGAATTGACAAAAAGCATAATACTGCGAACAATCCCCTCGCGCCACTCATTTCTGATAATACCCCCTAAAGTGAAACCTCGATATCCTGTGAAAGGATGATAACCGAGACCATTGACAAAATCTGGATCTCGAAAAAAAGCGTAGGAGTATGATTGAACAAGAGGCCCGTTGTACTGTAAACCGATGCCCCCTTCCCTCCCATCCGATTCATCCATCCATGTTTGGGCAAGATCGCCGAGAACTGTAAACCTACCACGCCTCGCATTACCTGATATATGACCAACATTGTTCAACGGATTATCTTGTTTGTGGTGTGATAAGAATGCAGCACTGATTTTAGATGTCGCTGTAAGAGATTGGGAAGCACGGAGGATAAAGTTCTGGTTCTTTCGGTGGTACGTCCCTAAGGTGCCGACTGAGGTGTTTTTTCCCAGTTTTCCAAAGAGTTTAAGTCCCCCATCCATATCCTCTATCCGCCTCGAGTGGAACAGATTTCCAATGTTATAGACATTGCCACCTTCGGAAAAGAAAGGTCGTCGGTCAGGCACGTAGCGTTCACCGTAGGAGAAATCAATACCTTCAACAGCCTGTTCAATATTATCAAAGTCGGGGTTGGCAGTACCGATGAGCCGTAGTTGTGGTGTGACTTCATAACGGAGATCCGCGCCTGCGCGGGCAGTATACGCTTTATCTTCTGTTGTCTCCTGTTCGCTGAACCCACCGACGAGATACGGCAGAAACTTCAACTCACGTTGTCGCGGCGGTGGTAGGACATCGACCCAGTGTCCATCGTTCTCTTTGAATTCATTAACGCCTAAGTTGGACCACCAAGTCCGGGCGCCAGTGCGCTGTTGTCCCCTATCAATGTTAATACCCATCCGAATCGGTTCTTTTGTATCGGGATAATCGAGCATCTGCCACGGGATTTCCATCTCTACGATCCAACCGTCCTCTACAATCTGCGCAGCAGCCTTCCAGAGTCCGATCCATTCGCTTTTTTCGGCGCGTCCAGTGGCGAGATGTGCGAATTTCGTGCCGAGCGCGTTCGCCATAAAGAAGTTTCTATCGGCAAATTGGTGTGTGTGGAATGGATCAAGACTGAAGGACATCCAGTCTTCACCTTGAAATCGGGTCTGGTCTTTGGTTTGGCGTGCGATAATTTTATCGGGCATATCGTCATAGAGATAAACGCCGACATAGATGGCTTTGTCTGTATAAACGAGACGACCGACAGATTGGCTCTTTGACAGTTCTCCTGTGCGTTCATCAATGAAACCTGTAGCCTGCGGTGCGTCTTGCCAGCAGGCATCGTCAAGAAGACCGTCAACGGTGGGTGGTTGCTCGGTTTTGACTGCGAGGAGTTCTTTTTTTACGGTCTGTGTATTTTCTTCTGCCCAAGTATTTAAATGTGTGATTAACGTGAACGATAAAGCAGTGAGCAAAACTATTGCATAATTTTTGTGTAGTTTCATTATCAATTAGCATCCTCCGCCTTTAGATATTTCAGTGGACTTTCAACAATATAATCGCCAGAGTCCTCAAGGAACTGCTGCACCAAATAGACATGACCCCCGCCAATAATCAACAGAATTCGATCCTCGGCAGATTCAGTAATCCGCGTCAGATTCACAAAAATCTTAAGATTCCTATCGTACCAATAATGTGACAGCCAATTGGCTCCTGGATATTGGTCGTCCAATCCAATCCGCGCGCCCCGTAGATATAACTGATGTTCAGCGCGCTGCCCTTCAGGTTCGTTACCACGTATATACATGTCAATGATTGATTCATATTTTAGGGGTACAATCCAGACCCTGCCATCTACCTCCTCTTGGAACTCCACATCGCCATCAGGATAAAAGTCCTCTACACTTGATAGAAGGTGTTCTTGATTGTGTTCCCTTGCGAATTTGTCACTATCCATCAAATCCGAGTCAAGATCTTCTGGAAGAAACGGATTCTGTTCTGGCCAATAATCAACACCGTACAACTTCGGGTGTCCCATCTGCTTGGCTAATCGGAACCCGATCTGATGGACTTCATGCCGTTTGAGTTCGTACGTGTCTTTTAGATAACTTTGATAGTTTGCATTAATCTCAGGTTCAAACCTTTCATCTACCTCAAGGGCTATCTTGGTGGGCTGAAACGCTTTGAGTTGCGTCACCAACGCTTCGAGTTCGCGCTGACGTTTAGGCGCGAGTACATCATCCATCTTGAAATTATATGCGTCCGCTCCCGGATTCGCTAAGTGTCCGCTGCCGAGAATCATAATTGTCGGTTTCATTGATGTGTTTCTCCTTGAAAATATACCTTCGTTCAACATATTCATCCAGATAACGAGGATGCCTCTCACTGTTTAAAGACACAACAAACCAGCGAAAGGGGTGCATAATTTCAAAAAATCGTAAGGATTAACATTTATATTTATATCGTAGAATACTGAGTCTCTTGACAACTCGTCTGATTTATGGTAATATTATACATATTGATTACTATCTTTATGGAGGTAACTTATGAAACAACTGTTTCTTATCTTATTCCTTGTGTCGGTATGCACGACTTTTGCCGCTGCCGATTTGTTAGAGGGGCTTGTGCTATACATGCCACTTGACGAGGGTAACGGTAAAAATACCGAGGATTTCTCGGAAAACGGCTTTGAAGGTGAACTCGTTGGGGGCGCGAAATGGGTTGATGGTAAATTCGGAAAAGCACTCGAATTTAGCGCATCCAGTGATTTCGTCGCAATCGAAGATGACGAATCTTTTCACATCGAAGATGAAATCACACAAGCCGCGTGGGTTAATCTCAACCGACTGCCGAGTGCACACGCTATTGTTTTCGGGACCCGTATGGGCGGTGGCGGAAGACACATCGGATTCGGCTACGGAATGAACCCCGGAAACGGTATCAAAGTTTGGACAAACGGTGCCGGCGGTGGTTTCTTGGATATTAACGATAACAAAACAGGCTTGGACACCGGTAAATGGTATTACCTTTCCTATACCCATACGTCGGACAACAAAGGTAAGGTAAAAATTTACGTTGATGGCAAAGTCACGCATGAACAGGATTCTAATAATCCGGTAGCACCCGCAGGGGCTACGAGCCGAATTCAGATCGGCACGTGGTCAGGTGAAGCCTGGCCCGGTATGGTCGATGAGGTTCGCCTCTGGAACCGTGCCCTCTCTGATGACGAAATGGAACAGAGCATGGAGATGGGGGCGGATGAATTCTTGGCTGTGAGTCCGAAGGATAAACTCGCTACATCTTGGGGCAAAATCAAGAAACTTCGCTAACAAAAATGAGGCGGCAAAAATTGTCGCCTCTCTTTATTGCAGACCATTAGCATACCGCGCCTTATGGAACAGTACCAACCCATTTTAAAACGGCTCGAAAAAACAGCAAAAGCGTATACTAACATCGCACCAGAGAACGGGCAATTTCTCTCTATCCTGATCCGATCTATTCAAGCACAAAACGTCCTTGAAGTCGGAACAAGTAACGGCTATTCCACAATCTGGCTTGCTGCAGCCTTAAAGGAGACCGGTGGTAGACTCGTTACATTGGAGTTTGAGCCAGCACGCGCAGCCGAAGCAAAAGCATATCTTCAGGAAGCAGGACTCGACAGTATCGTTGAGGTCCGTGTCGGAAACGCACTCGACGAAATCCCGAAATGTGACGCAACCTTCGACCTTGTGTTCCTTGACGCGGAGAAAGACGAATACCGACGCTACCTGGAATTGGCGTTGCCGAACATCCGTCCGGGCGGTCTAATCGTCGCTGACGATACTGTAACAATGCGCGACGAAATGCCGGACTATATCGAATTCGTCTTTAACACACCGACACTACACTCTGTCGATATTCCCTTGGACGATGGTGTCATTTTGAGTTATAAAACCGAGTCGTAGTACATTTTTGTATATTAACATTGAGAGAGGATGTCCAAAATTTCACTACAATCTAAACTCTCAGACAAATCCACCCGTTTCAGTGAATCCGTCATCCGTGGCATGACGCAGCTCTGCCTGCGCTACAATGCAATTAACCTCTCCCAAGGCACGCCAGCCTACCAACCGCCTCCCGAAGTCAAAGCCGCAGCAATTGAAGCAATCCAAGAAGGCTATAATCAATATAGCATCACATGGGGGGCACCGTCGTTTCGAGAGGCAATCGCGCAGAAAATGACGACATTTAACGGCATCCCCACGGATCCCAACACAAATGTCACCGTCACCTGCGGCTCAACCGAAGGCATGCTTTCAGCACTCCTCGCAATCATCAACGCTGGCGACGAGATTATCATCTTTGAACCTTTTTATGAAAACTATGGACCGGATACGATCATCTCTGGCGCGAAACCCGTCTATGTAGCACTGCAAGAGACACCCGCAGCTGACGGCACCATCCACTTTACCTACGATACTGACGAACTCCGAGATGCCTTTTCCGTCAACACAAAGGCGATTATCATAAACACCCCGAATAACCCGCTCGGTAAGGTCTTTACGCTTGACGAACTCCAGCAGATTGCCGAGTTATGCTGTGAATACGACTGCCTCGCGATTACGGATGAAATCTACGAGCACATGATCTACGATGAAAAACCCCATATCAGCATCGGCACGCTGCCACAGATGCAGGATCGGACGATTACCGTGTCAGGGTTGAGCAAAGCGTATTCTATGACAGGATGGCGACTGGGGTATGTCGTCGCACCTGAGACGCTAACCAATGCCATCCGTAAAATGCACGACTTCCTCACGGTCGGCGCACCACATCCGTTGCAACGTGCTGGCGTAGTTGCCCTCAATTTGCCACCAAGTTACCATAAAGCGTTGGTCGCGAGGTATGATAAGAACCGCAAATTTCTTGTAAACAGTCTCACAAAGGCTGGATTCCATTGCCATGAGCCGGAGGGTGCGTACTATATTATGACAGACATCACCGACTTCGGATTCCCCGATGATACAGCCTTTGCCCACTGGTTAGTGGAAGAGATTGGTGTAGGCGGTGTGCCGGGATCGAGTTTCTACAGTCGTCCACATCTCGGTAAGACAAAATTCAGATTTATGTTCAGCATGGCAGATGATATCCTTGAAGAAGCCAGTGAACGATTAATGCAAATCAAATCCAAGATTTAATAGTTAGGACTTACGCTTTCCCTCTTAAAGTCCCCCTGATAAGGGGGATTTAGGGGGTTAAAAATATGGAAAATACCGTTTTTTGGATCCAAATGTCCGATATTTGCTCAGTTTACGTAAGTCCTGTATCATTACTGGAGAGACACTAACATGGACATCTCCCTTGAAAATGAAACCTTAAATATCTATCGAAAAGAAATTGAGACGCTTATTCAGCGCGATGAGAAGTATAAAGACTTGGGACCCGCTGAACTTGAGGCGATTGTACGCGCCTTTGAATTTACACTGACAAACGGACGCGAGAAAGTCCGCGCCCAAATGCTTTACGACCTCGTACATGAGAAGAGAGAGGGCTAACATGCTGCTTGAGCGGATACGCCTTAGGGCTTTTGGCTGTTTCCAAGAGCAAGATTTTGAGCTTCACGACGGGATCAATCTCATTTTCGGTCCCAACTTCAGCGGGAAAAGCACGCTTGTCAACGCCATTTTCTTTACACTGACCGGGAAACCGATTGTACCACGCGTGGATACCGCTGCCATAAAAAACGCAAAAGCCTATAGCGGGACAGCAGGTCTCCAATTCCTTGTGAATGGTGAACGCTACCAACTTTTCCGCGCAACAGGAAAACGGATCCAACTCCGCGCTGAAAAAAACGGGGCATGGCAGGTGATTTTCGACGAGAAACGTATCAAGGTAACGGAGTCGCTGTTGCAAGAACGGTTTGGCATCATGCACGAGCAACTCGCGCTCACGACATTCCTTCGCGAAGGCGAAATTTTTGAATTTCTCGCACGTCAATCTGCCACCCGACGCGACATTCTCCATACCCTCCTCGGTATCGACAGGTTGATAGAGGTCCGGCAGCGGTTCATTGACACGCGGCGTATCGCCGGGCGTGAGCAGAAGAGACTCCAGGCACATCAGAACAGTTTGCGGTTCAACGCACAGAATGTCAACGAGGCTGAAATCAAACGGATTGAAGCAAAGTTGAAAGCGTTAGAGACCGCTTACGGTGCTCAAACAGGTGATACCGCACTCATCGCAGAGTGGGGGCAAAACAAGAACCGTCTACAGAAACACTTCGACACGCTCACGCGTCAACAAAATGAAGCCTTGAGCGGTTTTAACAATATCGCACATCTCCGAGAGATGATCGCTACAATCGAAACAGCAGTTCAGGAAGCCGCTGGATTGGAAACGAAACGGGAAAAACTGATACAACAGATCGGTCGCTTGGAATCCGAGATCGAAGCGTTGACGAAGGTCTGTAACACCCTCCAAACACTGCTTGAGAGTGGCGAACAGCACTGTCCAACCTGTTCCCAGACAGTTGAACGGGATGTGGTACAAAAGATTATCGATGAAAAACAAGAAGAAAAATCACAGCGATGCACCGAGCTTGATACCCATAAACAGTCGTTAGAGGCAGAAACCACTAATTTAGAGAATCGGCAAAAACTTGAACAACGTCTCCAGACTTTGCAAACACTCGCAACACAGTATCAGCAACGCGCCCAAGACATCGACAAAACGCGGACTGAACTTGACGCACTCGTATCGCGGTTAAGTGAGAAAGGCATACAACAGAACGAACAAGTGCCTTCGGATACCCTCGCAACCTTGGACAAACCAAAGTTAAAAGCACAAATTGATAGTGAACGTGAGCGACTCGGCAAACTCAAACAGGAAGAAGCCGTCCGTTTAGATAGACTCGGCGCGCTCCAACGCGTTAACAGGGACGCAGCGAAAGTTGAAAAGACACTCCTTAGCTTAGAACTCGCTTGTACCGGGATTGACAAAACCATTGAAGCACTCCAACGGCAAATCCTCAAACCTGCTGAAGACGAATTGCATCACTGGCTCAACAAGATGCAACTCTTCGGACAAACGCGTATCGACTTACAACGCGAACACCTCCTACCTTCCCTGAATATAGACGGCATGGATCGGAGTCTGATGTTGCTCAGTGGTAGTGAAAAAATGTTCTTATATCTCTGCTTCAAAGTCGCGCTCGCCAAAGTCTTAGGCAACCCCGGCTTCTTCGTATTCGATGACCCGACGCTTCATTTAGATGACGAACGAAAGGCGTTGATGGTAAATTTCATTCATGAAGTCGCCGAAGAACACCAAGTCGTTGTAACAAGTTATGATGAAGATGTCCGCGTAGGTCTTGAAGGTGCACACCTCATTGAAATGAGCAGAGAAATATAAGGTGACACAGGATTCCATCCCTATGTTTCATTTCATTGCGGTTCCAAGCTTCCCTCCTGAAAGATTATAGAGGTTCAGGCTTCATTTTCGCTTGAACTCTATGTAGATTTCCCTCATTGTGAAGTCATCCCCAGATTTGATTGACGTATAAGTTGAATTTGGATATAATTTACCATATAAGGACATACTTAATTTGTAATTTTATATTAAAAGTATGTCATGATTAATTCTTTTGGCGATTGATCGGCATTTTGCTTGGGTGGCAACTTATACCATTTCTGTTAATAAATTTCCCTTTTGTAGAATAAACTGTTAGTTTCCTTGTTTTTGTCCAAATA
>JAAXHI010000068.1:30535-32436 GCA_012270875.1 Candidatus Poribacteria bacterium
TTTGAGACCTTTTAGCGTGTTATTTTTTCAATGGGTGTGCGGGTTTGTGTCTCATCAGAGACGATATGGTTTCCCACACTTATTGGACAAAAACAAGGTAGTTTGTTCCGCAGTGCCACATATTTCATGAAAGTCGGTAATGCAGCATCATTATTTAGAAATGATATTAGTAGTTTGTCAACGTTCAAATGAAGGGTAAATCCGGTTCGTAGTAGTGCGATTCATCGCATGGAAACCCAAGGCGAAATAATGCACGTCGCATTTGGGCGAGTACGCCGCAGAATTACGCCACTACGAACCGTCTATCAGTTCAGATGTGACAAACTATTAGGTTATTTATACGATTTTTGATAGTAAATTGAGGGTGGTGCATAAATATCTCTCGTAGGGGTTGGGTCTCCCAACCCGTCCGATGAGCGCATAACAGATCTGATAGAGGGCGAGGAAACCTCGCCCCTACGGTGGTCGCATGCCCTAACGTTTGGAATAATGAACCACCCTCAGTTATTTAAGCCGTGTTGTTTTGCTTAGGTCGTAACAGAGATTAGCATCTAACCTCTAAAAAGGAGAGACAGTTTATGAAAACAAAGTTATATTTCGTGATAACGCTACTAGCGTTTTTTGCACTCGCCGCTTTACCGAATAGTTTCGCCCAAGGGACTTTGGCACAACCCAGTGTGCGATTGGTTTACTTTCTACCTAATGACCGTCCTGCCCGTCCAGACAGAATAGAAGCACTCCGTCAGTTGATTAAAGATGCACAAGAATTTTATGCTGACGAGATGGAACGTCACGGGTATGGTAGAAAAACCTTTACTATTGAAACTGATGAAGATGGAGAACCGGTGGTACATCAGATTAAAGGAAAGTTCTCCGAAAACCATTATTACCAGACATCAAGCTTTTGGAAAGTGTGGGATGAGTTACCTGAACACTTTGACGTTTTTCAGCACGCTTATCTCGTTGCTCTTGATCTTAGCCATGAAGACCTTGACAATGGAACGGCAGGGGGGCTCGCGGGTCATATCTTCCGTCCACGTGATGGAGGGAGTCTTAATATGAGAGGTCCTGAAATCATAACACGCGGGGACGAACTTTTGGGGGGACTTGTTATAATTCCTTCACACGGACATAATTTTGAGAGATTAGGTCTAACCGCCCATGAGATCGGACACGCCTTTGGATTGGAGCACGATTTTCGTGAGGGACGTAACAGCGATTATGTTTTGGCCGGCGCAGCGCAGAATCGTTTATCTGAATGTGCTGCGGAGTGGTTATCTGTGAGTCGTTTTTTTTCTAACAATCCAGTATCCAATAACTCGCCAGGGGACATTCAGCTGATTTCTGCACCAACATATAGTGCTGAAGGAGTAAGCATAGGCTTTGAGATAACAGATGCTGATGGACTCCATCAAGCTCAGTTGCTGGTACCAGAAATTAGTCAGCACCGTCCCTTGGGACCTTATAGGTTATTTGGCTGTAAAAAATTAAACGGTGAAACGAATACAATCGAATTTATCAGTGATGCATTAATAGTGGAACCTGTTAATAGAATAACACTGCAAATCATTGATGTGAATGGCTATATCACTTGGGCGACTTTTCTTGTTGATATCGCTTCCCTGCTGCCACCTTCCAAAGTTGTATCAATACCAGACCCCAATTTGGGATCAGCGATACGCACCCAATTGGGACTGGCTCCACGCGATGCTATCACAGACCAAGCAATGAAAAGGATTAGTTCACTAAGCCTTGATGAGGGAGGGATAAACAATCTTACAGGATTGGAATATGCGACCCAACTGGAAACGTTGTTTCTTGGCAAAAATCAAATCAAAAGCTATAAACCGCTTGCTGAACTGCCGAAGTTAACGGTATGTAGTGCCACCATTTATTAGGGC
>JAAXHI010000245.1 GCA_012270875.1 Candidatus Poribacteria bacterium
GGCAATAATACGAACGGTTGACAAAGGCGGGAAAAGACGGGCAGCCATCAAAATAATCGTTGGATTTGAGAAAACGAATCTGGTCGGGGGCGGTGGGGCCTTTGAAGATTTAAAAGAACGGTTTCATCCGGGTCATCACCAATAGTTGGTATTGGGGCCGCAACGCCTGTTGAAATTGACGCAGTTCCTCTATAGCACAGGGACCCTCAGCCACCCCGGCCTCACGATGCAGTTCCTGAGCTTGTCGTTGTTGCACCGGACACCCACGCTTTAAATTTTCCCATTGACGAAACCCATCAACGCCTTGATCTTTGTGGCAGTACGCTCGCATGGTGACAATGGCGCGAGTACAGTATAAAGCATTAAAGCATCTCTGTTTTTGATAGTGATGATGCATTGTTTTTTCTTGTTTTCTCGATCCAGGTATTGACGTCCAGGATTATCTTTTTTACGATGACCTGAACCCGGGCCTGGCATAGACACAAACACCACATCCACTTGGAATCCGCGGTCAGGGTTGAACGATTCATTACTATTCAACTTGCCTGCCAACGTGGCCAACATCTCATCCAATCGAGCCGTCCGTTGCAAAAACTCCCCCACAGTAAAATTGGTCGTTTGATAGGCGTGGGTGAACCCGTGAGCAGTGATGGCAAAATTGAGAAAAATGATAGGCGGGTCGCTGCTCTCGTTGGAGTCCAGTCTCGATGGCATTGTGCAACGCTTCTGTTAAAGCCGTCCAAATATTATCCCCAGCCACGGGATCCCTCAATTAACGCAATTGCGCATTGAATTGCGCCCCCTCCACAACATCGCGCCAGCGGTGTCGTCTGCCAGTAGGTTGTATATGAATTGAAACAGGGGACCACTGGCGGAGCCGCCTCGCAACTGTTCCCACCGTTCGAACGCTCGGTCCAAAAGGGCGTCCTCTCCGTCTTCTTCATCACTAAAGTGATAAAAGATATCGTCCGCCATGGCGGAGGGGACAATTTGAATTTACCGCGCCAGACACTGGCTTTTATAGACCGAAAAACGCGTGATATCACATTATCTTAGATGGGAGGAAGCGAATCAGGTGATCGTCAGGCGATTGATGGAAGGGACTCAGGTGAGGGTCCAGTGAGAACGGTGATTGGTGGACAGGAAGATAGATAAAGACAAACGCCCTGGACAGAAATCAGCTGTGTTCAGTATGCCCAACAAAAATTTCAGAATTGGCGAGAGAGCGAAAACGGGATTAGTACCGGAAAAACAAAGACAAGATTTTGAAGCGCAAACGAGAGCGTCGCGCAGCCCAAAAGAAGCCCAAACTACCGCGACCCAAACCAGCACGCACTCCAGAGCAGATTGCGAGAACCAGAGAGCTCAACCGACAAGCCTGCACCCGATACAGAGCCACTCATCTGGCCCAAGTGCGTTTCATCAACCGAGTGTATTACCACAAAAACCGGGACCAGATAGTGCAACAACAACGGGCCCGGCGAGCAGCCGAGAAAAGTCCGTTCCGAAAATTATGAGCATTGTCCGACGTCTGCTCCCAGCGGTTGAACGAGGTGAACCATGGACCCGCCAGCGAGGAAGCGAGACCGAAAAAAGAATTTGGAACATCAACGACAGTATCGAAAACGAAAGTAAGCGGCCGTGGACGGCATGTAGGAGGTGAGGGCCCGTAACCGACAACAGTAATATGAAAGGATTGCTCGTCTCAAGGCGACTGAACACTACGAGACCTTTAAACAGCACAAGTCCAGGGACGGAATGCTGCGCTACCACTCTATGCCGGCGGAGCAACGGAAGGAAGTCAAACGAAAGAACTTGTTGTTACAAAGAGCCTGGAGGAAACGCATGATACGGGAGGGAACGTTTGAGGAGTATCGACAACGCCTGAGTGCGTGGCGGCGAGAGCAACTTGCGGAGAAAAAACGAGTCATGGGCGTCGAGGGGTGGAAAAAGCATCAAAAGGCTGTCTATGCGAAGCGTGTAGCATACGAAGAACGCAGACGATGGCAATGGTTAGACGAGCAACTGGCCCGTCCCTTTCCTCTGCCATGGTTGCCACTGGACTGGGCAGAGCCAGACCAGGAGAAGAACACTGTGCTGACGATTCGTGCGAACGCGTTAGAGCAAATGGACCAGTATTTGTAAAGAAAAAACTATTAAACATGTGTGTACATAACGTGTATTTTATTGGTTTGAAACATGGGGGACTTTTTAAATTCAATCTTACATGCCCAACTTGAGTTTAGCTTTCATGATATTCTTAACAATACGTTCCGTTAGGGTTTTACGGCCGGGTAGTTGATCAATCTTGGCAATCATCTTGCGATCGGCGGCCCATTTGTCTTTCAAGTCCTCGGCCTTGCCATAGTCCATGTCATGGGCTTTGGCAATCCTGTCTACCCGGTTGATGCCTGGATCTCCGCGGGCCAGTCTTTTCTCCCTATGGGTCCCAGGTCCCATGTACTGATAGCCGGGTCAATGAAATTCCATCCCCGTCTTGGTCAGGAGCTTTTTCACATCAAATAACTTGCCCCCGCGTTGCGAACGCCGTCGTCGCCGTCGGAATCGAGGCGCGGCACGGCGTCTATGGGTCCATCCCATCACGGTGTTTTCCACGTTTTCCTCTCCAAGGCTTTTTTGGCCAGACTGTTCCTTTCTTTTTGGCAACAGCGGCTGCTTTCTTTCTGATTTGACGTTTGACCGCTAAGGTGGGGGTATCACAAGGTTTCGGTGCAGACGCTTCTGAGAAGGGTAACCCTTTAGCCAACTCTTCGTTGCTCACCTTGAGAGTGAATCGAAGTTTCTTTTTGGCACTCGGGGTGATGCTGGGTTTGGGTGGTACGGGTGGTTTTCTGGCGGGCCTAGAGAATCCCCAAGGCGAGGTACTTTGTTTTATACCCTGGGCCGTCTTGACCAATTGTGTCAACCAAGCTTGCACGGGGCTAGCATCAAAATCGTCCTCACCGGGTGAAGTGGCAGGGGCGCCCGTGCCACCCACGCCACTGACCGGGGCACCAAACGGTT
>JAAXHI010000327.1:0-10019 GCA_012270875.1 Candidatus Poribacteria bacterium
CAACTTTATTTATGAACCACCCTCAATTTAATATGCTTGATATCCAGGAACCCCTTGTCAACGAACTTAAACGGTTCACCAAGCCTGCCTTTGATTTGAATGAAACGCTTACAGCTGCAAGCGATTTGAAGTACACCAAAGAGATCAAGCAAACGATGATTGAACAATTGGAAACGCCTTCTGAAGATTTAGTTAGGTTTTTCCTATCTTTTGTCTACAATGGCGTGAAAACGCAAACTGTAGTTCAGCAGTTCACAGGTATTGTCAAACGTGCCCTGAATCAGTTTCTCAATGAACAGATTAATCAACGCTTGCAGTCTGCGATTAGTAAAGGAGAAGTTGCGGAAGAATCGGTTGAAGTTGAGGAACTTGAGGAATCCATTGAGGAAGAGGTTGAGCCGCGTATCATAACAACTGAAGAAGAATTAGAGGGGTTCTACACTGTCAAGGCTATTGTCCGAGAAGTGGTTGCTGCTGACCGAATTGTGCACCGAGACACGCAAAGTTATATGTCAGTCCTGTTAGATAATAGCAGGCGAAAAATTATCTGTCGGCTTCATTTCAACGCGGCTCGGAAATACTTAGGCTTGGTTAGGGAAGCTGGTAAACATGAGCGGGTTGAGATCGCCAGCATAGACGACATCTACAACTACGCGGACGAACTCAAAGCAACCGCCCTCCGATATGATAATCCAAGTCCTTCAGAGACCGCAGATACCGAAACGGATAACCCAGACACAGAACTAACCTAACCGAAACAGCGGCGGGGATTCTATGTCTGCCGCTGTTTTTTCATCAAAATCGAGTAAGGGCCAAAACATTGAAGTAATTACAGGGCTATTTAGTTTTCGCTTTTGATTTCGATTTTCGTTCACAGATGTTAACGTTTGGACGCAAGATCGCGAGCGCAGCTCGCTCCTACAGAAGAAAATATACGCATATATAAAGTGAATATGTAAAACTAAGTGACCCTGGAAGTAATTATATCACGTATTGACATTGAAAATGAAAATAGACTTACACTTAAACCACGCCGTTGGGCAAGATCCCATCCAGGAAATTGTATAAAATATCTTTGGCTAAAGAGACGGAAAATCCGAAAAGGTGATTCCGTCTCTTTTTTGTTGCACGCCAAGCCATTTCGTGCTATCCTATTCTAAGGAGATAGCGATATGCATCAACCCACAGATACCCATCGCACAGCGAAAGATTTATCGCCTGAAGAGTTAGCAGAATACCGTCAGCGACTCAATCAACACCTCCAAAACCGGAAGGTGGATGAGGCGTTGCTGCAACGCGCGTGGCAAACGGCACATCGGATTGCAGCAATGCTTTATGAAGACTTCGGTGCGACACAGGTTGCTGTATTTGGTTCTCTTACGAAACGGGAGTCTTTCTCAAAATGGTCGGATATTGATATTGCGGTTTGGGGCATTCCCTCTGATAAATACTTCCGGGCAGTATGGGAAGCTGAGGATATCAGTCGATTGTTCAAGCTGGATCTGATTGATTTTGAAAGTTGTAAAGGGTTGTTTCGTGAGAGAATTGAAAGTCAAGCCGTTAGCATTGGAAAAGGTGAAATCTATCCTGTGGACCGGAGCCAATTGATACAAGACATCTCCGAGGAACGCCCGAAAATAGAAAGAACTATTAGCGGAATTAAGAAGGCTCAACAAAAAATCGAAACCGCTCCAGCGGAATACAAAATAGCCATAGAAGTTACGATGGCTAAACGTGTCTCGGATTGCTATATGGGCATAGAAAACATTTTTAGACAAATTGCGCTTGAAGTTGACCTATGTCTGCCTAATGGAAGTAACGAACATAAGGAATTACTTGCACAGATGGCAAAGCCGTACGCCGAACGGTCACCTGTGATTTCCAAAGGAACTTTCAAGAACCTACAAGAATTTTTAGCGTTTCGATACCTTTTCATGCGTTTTGACACCGATGAACTGGATTATCAAAAAACAGAACAGAAGGCAAAGCAGGTTAGTCCGATATTTGACAAGATATTTAAAGAGCTCGATGCCTTCATTTCTTACTTAGAGAAAGAGAAAAATGGCTGAACAGATCCAACTGGAAAATAAACGCTAAACTTTGGGAGAACCACAATGCCATATTCAGATTACACACCTGAAACCATCGTTGCCCGCGGTGATACGATATATCAGCAACACCGGCGCGAAGTTGAGCCACATCATAACGGAAAATTTTGGGTGGTTGATATTGACACGGGTGACTATGAAATTGATGATAAGGACTTTGTTGCTGCCTCGCGACTCCGTGTAAAGCACCCCAATTCCGTGATTTACTGTACGCGAATCGGGTGTCGCACCGCGAATCCACTCGGTTTTAGGCTTTCGATTCCCACAGACTATGATTCCGAAACTGTTGTTACACGAGGCAAAACGATTTATAAACGACTCCAAAACGAAATTGAACCACATCACAAAGGAAAATTCTTGGCAATCGATATCAAGACAGAAGACTATGAAATCAATGGCAGAAGCACGGTGGCACTGAATCGCCTTCTCATAAAGCACCCTGATGCTGTGATTTACATGATGCGGATTGGGCACCGAGCCGCGCACCGACTCGGCTTTAGGAGTACATACGGGACTCTGGCAAACAAAGTTGGAACAGACACCAAACCTCTGAAATGATAAAAGGAAAAATTGTTGATAATCAAGAAGCCATTATTGAACTGGAAGTAATTGGCATAAATCGGCCGGAGAAAATTGAAGTCGTTATTGATACGGGTTTCACTGGTGAACTAACGCTACCGAGCGATTTAATTGACCGCCTTGGTCTTCCACGAGTTGGTGATTTGCCTGCAATTCTCGGCGATGGAAATGAGGTAGATGTAGATTTGTATCTTGGGATAGTGCTATGGCAGGGCGAGGAACGCATTGTGCAGGTGCTAAGTACAGATGATAGTAAGGCATTAGTCGGCATGTCTCTTCTTTATGGAAATCGTTTGATATTAGATGTCGTAACAGATGGCGAAATAACAATTGAGACTTTACCGTAGGGCATTCATGGTGCTATATCGGGTTCCAGAGTGTTTATTATTTTTACTTTTTGTTTAGATAGAAAATGACTGAACAGACACTTCTTCAACAAATTACAGACTTCTGCCGATTGCTTCGACAGATGGACATCAACGTAACAACAACCAACCAATTGAGTTGGTGTAAAAGCGTTGAACTCATCGACATCAGTGAACGGGATGCGTTTTATCATACGGCACGGACGAATCTTATCACGAAAGAGGCAGATCTGAAGACGTTTGACCTCGCTTTCAACCTGTTTTGGCGATACCCGCGCCCAGATCTCCAAGCCGTTGACACTGGCGATGCGTCCCCCGAACCGTCGAGCCTCCAAGACCTCTCCGATGCTACTGACGAGCAGGAGATGATAGAGCAGTGGCTGGATGCTGAGACAGAGGACGATGAGGAAGCGGGTGAGGAAGACGATCCAGCCGCTTATAGCGTCGAAGATGTCCTTACCCAGAAAGATTTCAGCGAATTCACGACAGAGGATATGGAAAAAGCACGGGAGATCGTTGCGAAATTGGCGGCGGTGTTGGCGACAAAGTTGAGTCGTCGGAAGGTCGTCGGCAAAAAAGGTAAAACTATCGACTTCCGTCGGAGTTGGCGGAAGAGTCTCGTACACGGTGGTGAACCGCTTGAATTAATTCGGAAACAGAAAAAAATTAAGAAGACGAAGATTCTGCTCCTCTGTGATGTGAGCGGTTCTATGGACTGTTATGCCAAGTTCCTGATCCAATTTATCTACGGCATGCAACAGGAGTTAAGAGAGGTAGATGTCGCTGTCTTCAGCACGCACCTGACAAACATTACAGGCCTCCTTCGACGGAAGGGATTAGTGGAGGGATTGAATGAAGTGGCGAATGTCGTACCTGATTGGTCGGGTGGGACAAAGATCGGTGAAAGTCTGCTGGAATTCTATCGGCAGTTTGCGCCATCTTTCTCGGCGTATCGTACGGTCGTCATTCTCATCAGTGATGGATGGGACCGAGGTGATGTAGACGTGCTGCGGCGTTCTATGGAAATGATTCATCGGCACGCGTACCGTCTCATCTGGCTCAACCCGTTGCTCGGTAGTGACGGCTATCAACCGATTTGTCGCGGTATCCGCACGGCTTTACCATACGTGGACTATTTTCTTCCAGCGCACAATTTGGAGAGTTTAGCGCAGTTGACAAAGATATTGATTCCGATCTGGGCACGATGAATGGTGCCTACGCACCCAAAAACTAAGATAAGGAAATCTAACTATGCAAGTTCAAGCAGCAGTGATGCTCCAACCGGGGCAGATAGAAATCCGTGAATTTGAGAAACCGTCTCCTGCAGATGACGCGTTCCTCTTACAGGTCGATCAAGTCGGCATTTGTGGGACTGATAAGCACGTGTATCTCGGGCACGTTGACCTGCCATTCCCTGTCATCCCAGGACATGAAGTTGTTGGCACGGTTGCTGAGATCGGCAAAAATGCGAATCAGGTAATGAATGTGATGGGCGGTCCTATCAAAGCTGGCGATCGTGTAACTGTGGTGCCTGGCTCAAAAAATTGTGGTGGATGCTACTACTGTTTGCATGTGCCGGGTCGTCCGACCTTGTGTTCTAACAGAAAGATATACGGCTTTGGCAATAGTGAGACCCCGCCCTATCTAAATGGCGACTTCGCTGAGTATACGTATATTCACGGCAATTCTTGGGTGTACAAAATGCCAGAAGGTATCCGGGAAGAGGTTGGTGTCTTGACAGAACCTGTGGCAGTAGCGACGCGTGTTGTTGGGCGCGCGTATGCTCCCGGTCTACCGCAAGTGGGAGATGGATATGGCATTGGGAACCGAGTCGCTGTTCTCGGTTGTGGACCGATTGGTCTCCTCGTCGTTGCTGTATTGCGGGACAGCGGTGCCGGGACTATTATTGCCTCCGACCTCGTTGACAGTCGGTTAGAGATGGCGAAACAGATGGGTGCGGATGTAACCATCAATGTTGGGGAGACAACACCCGAAGAGCGAGTAGAGCAGATTCAGGATATCACGAACGGTGTTGGCGTAGACATCGTGATTGAGTGTGCCGGATTGCCGGCCGTTTTTTCTGAGGCATTGGATGTCGTGAGACGCGGTGGGAAGGTTATCGAAGTCGGACACTACACGGATTCTGGGGAAACCCAAATCCGACCTTACCAGATTTGTAACAAGGACCTGGATGTTTGTGGGGTATGGGCATATCCGCAAATCCAATTTCAGACAGCACTGGATTTCCTTCAGATCACACGCGCGCCGTTGCATGAACTGATAACGCATCACCTGCCATTGGATCAATTAGAAAAAGGCATTGATATGCTTGGACAAGAAGGTGTTTACAAGATTGTGGTTGAGCCACAATCGTAGTGTGCTAAAGTTATCAATGATACCCAATGTTCTTGTGAGAAGAGCAATCCGTTTGAAAAACGCGCGTAACTCCACAAATCCTCAGGTGTTTTATAGTAAAATCCAAACATAATTTTACACTTGTCGTTCGTAGGGTTGGGTAACCCAACCCCTACGGTTCCTATGTGCGCAAATAATTACGGACTCTACTATAAAGCTAACAATGCACAAATGGAGGTAAATTAGCATGAAAAACCACAAAAGCGTTTTCATGGTAATCTGTTGTTATATTCTGTTGAACTTCGTTATCGGGATTAGAGGAAGTACTGCGGATACCGAAGCCTCTACTTCCAATAACGCTGAAATATCAGAAGGACCTCCGCTCTACAAAACCATAGAGGGTGCGAAAACCTATATTGTCAAGCACCAAAACCGAGATGGCGGTTGGCCTCTTGTCCCCGGTGGAGATAGCAATGTGGAGAATACGGCGTTCGCGATTTGGGCGTTGATTGATGCGGGATGGGGTACCGGCTCAGAGGTCATCCGAACGGGTGTTGCGTATCTACGAAATACACAATCGGAGGATGGCAGTTGGAACAATAATACGGCACACACCGTTTTTGCGCTTATCGCCTTAACAACAGCAGAGACCGATTCTGAAGTCCGTTTTAAAGGACTGCGTTGGTTGAAAAAAGTCCAGAACCGAAGCGGTGGCTGGGGTAAACAGGAACGCAGTCCCGACAATGTGCTGTACACCGCTGCTGTTTTAGCAGGATTCAGGCGGCTCGGTTTCAAACAGAGTTTTGAACCTGTCTCTAAAGGCGCGGATTGGTTGGCGGCTGCCATTAATCATGATGGTGGTTGGGCACTACAACGCGGTATGCAATCCGACATTTTCTTGACATCTTGGGTGATACAAGGTTTAGAACCTGTCTACGATATTGATGCCCAAATCGCATGGTTAAAGCAACTCCAGAACAGAGATGGCGGGTTCGGAAGATATAAAAATAGCCCCAGCGATCCGGAAATCACTGCGATCGCGATTCTGGCACTTGCGGCTGGAAATGATCCGCTCAATACGCGCCGCGTTGCGACCGACTATTTAACGGCCGTGCGGCAAGATGACGGCAGTTTTGTTAGCAAGACACCCATGGAATTAAAAGAACAGACAGCGAATTTGCAGTCCACCTGTTTCGTTCTAATTGCGATACACGCCAAAACGCCGGACGAACTTGCTGTCAAGTGACACTCTATATGTATACTGGAGACGAACATCTATCGTCGCTCATCGGCGATAATAGAACCCGGCATGATATAATGCTCACCTCTGGTCAACTGCGCGACTTGACGTTGGAAGCTATCGCCAAAAGACCCTGTCCGTACAGGCGTAACACCGCCTATAACATAGACCCGCGCTCGCGCGCCGCGGCACACCGCAATTGCTTTGCCAGCGGTATATTCTTTCTCTGTCCGTTTGCTGGTTGATTCGTCCGTAACAATAATTAGCACGAGATCGCGCTCTGGAGATGTCCGAAGTTTCGGCACGCCGTCCATAATAGCATCCAGTAGATGCTCATCACCCGTCTTAGGGAGACGAAACATTGCCTTCACCTGCTCAGGCTCTAAAGGCGGTTTCGTTACAACGATCGTACTCTCACCGCCACCGACGGATGCCCAAAATCGGATAATCCCCAATCGATAATCCAGTCCTGCTTCCCTAAACACGGCTACCATCTGATCCAAGCCATCACACGCAGCATCTGTCTTCGTTTCCATGCTGGCACTGTAATCGAAGACAAACACGATATCAACTTTGTCGGGTTTATGCGAAACAAGATTTTCGGCAATGCGTTTAAATAACCCATCTACCCGAAGTAGTGCCTTATCCGCAACTATATCGCCACTGCGAATCCGTTGACCATCCATTCGCTGTTGGTTTGAATCAATTGGATACCACTTGCCGCCTGTTTGGTCAGTAAGCTCGGCTTGAATCTTTTCACTCGTCCCGATAAAGTTGAGTTGTACACTGTTCTGCCTGCATAAGTTAACGATCTGTTCACTAATTTTGCGCTTGGCATCCGGCCCTGTCCATGAGGTACGCATCCGAGAGTTGCTAATCATAACTAATTGCGTTGTAACGCCTTCGCGGAACTCCAACGTATTCAAACTTTTGACGACTGCATCGAGTCCGTATCCAGGCTGAATTCTATTGTCGAATTCGGAGCGTATCTCTTGTAAGGCGTTTTCAATACCGAGGTAGTCAAAGGTCCATTGGCGAAAAGTATAATGCGGTTCCCCATGCATCGATTGAAAACCCACGAGTGCGAATCTGTAATCCATCGTTTTCGCTTCTATAACGGCGAGCATATCGATAAGTTTCTTTTCAAGAACAGCAATAGATGCCAACATTCGCTTGTTTCCATCAACAACGAACACGACATCCATCTTCGGACTTTGGACGTGTTGCGTTGCGCGTTTCGCGATGTCTTTGAGGCTCTCACCTATATCCGCTTTGACGGTGTTCTGCTTTTTTGCGCTCGGGTCTACCAATATTCTATGTTTCCGCCGAGGCGGACGAACCTGTGCCGTTGCGTGCAGTGTACCTACTAACACGCACATTGCACATAAGCAACATATCCAACTTTTCATTGTTTCTCCAATCAAAATTCAACCAAAAGCTGCGGAACAATCGCTGCACTTCGTGTCGATTTTTCAATGTTATTCACCTGATATACCAACCGTGCCAGCGCGCCTTCAGTAAAATGCCACGTCAATGCGCCACCAAGTGTCGTCCACGGTTGAGCATCACGGGATCGTCTAAAATTAAATGTGCTATACTTCTCCGTGTTCGGATTCCACACATCATATTTTAACCGGACATCTATAGTTTCTGTCAAGGGGATTTCCGCGTGTAGATAGTACCCTTCCACTGTCGCTGTCCGGTCTCCCCTTATCGGTTCTTGTGTATATTTTAAGAGTTGTGTGTCCGTGCCGCGTACCCACTCAGCGGCGAAATCCAATCGCCATACCTTAAAATTCGTCGCGAGTCCAAACCGACGTTTGTAAGATAACGTAGATGGATTCACATCCCCGTTGTTGGGATTGAAAGGATAGCTGTTGCCATCAAAATAGGAACCGCCAAGCCAAAACCTTTTACCGAGCAGCGGGAGTGTACCGTTGACATGTAGGAAAACAGGTGGACTGTTATTTCGGATCGGTTTCAAGACACCACCGCCACTGCCGTGTGGACCAATTCGGATCCCGGACTCTACAGTTCCATCAGTTACGGTGCGGAGCGAATCCGGCCCATCGGCAAGCGATAGCACATAGGCAACGGGTCCGACGTAACCGTTGAGTTGAAGCCCGCGATCCGTAACAAAACCGATGTTTTTCCGAACGATATTATAGAGCGGATTTGAAGCAGCATCCGACTTCGTATCAATACCGAAAGCGTGTCGGAACCGTCCAATTTTGAGGGACGCGCCTCTCGGTAAGACTGGTAACCCTGTGAGAATCGCATAGATAAACCCGTGGTCATCCGCTACTTGCGTGCCAAGCGGTGATGTCGTCAGGAGTTGTTCACCTAATAGACTGACATGGTCACCGACGCTCGTAGTTACGACTAATTCAGCGACGTGGATGAGTGTCGTCCCCGTATTCCAGTTGCTGCCATCAGGGACTAAATCCGTTCCGCGAGTGATACGACGGATATCCAAGGCGCCACCGAAAATAAGGTTCCCAAACGTATCCTCAAGAAAACCAGCGGCACCTTGCCCTTCTGTTTCATCTGTATCGCCGAAACTAAAGATATCTCCTTCATCTTCTACGAGCGCATTATCCGTTGCAGTCGTGTCTGCTAAAGGTTCAACGTTTTCAGGCGTACTCGCTGGATCGCCGGGGTAAGAACGGGCAATAATCTCAGCAAGGTTACTAAACCCATCTTTATCAGAATCTTCCTCTGCGATCCGAAGGAATGTTGATGGGTTCATACCATTGTGTAAGAACGCTCTGCCATAAGGATTCGGTGAATCGCCACCCGTCTTTGAAGAATGGCAGACGTTGCAACCACTTGTCCACCCATATTTAGCGCGGAACATCTTATAGAATGCTGGCAAAGCCGAAGCAGACTGCTCTGCAATTATTGCCCAAAAGAGAGCCATTAAGCAGAAAAGTAACACCTTACGCATGATAGATTCCCTTTCGTTTTATCGAGGTGGCAGACAAAGGAGAATCCGAGAAGCATTTGTAACTAATAGGTATCCAAGTCAATTTCTTCCTCGCTAAACCGGAGGTGTGCTTGATTGATTAATTCAACAATAGCATCCCACTGCTTGCGTGTCTCTTCAGAGGTTCCTTCCTTCTCAAGTGCTTCGGCAAATTTCAAGAGCGTTTCGCTAAATTTGTCTTGTAGATAGACATATTCCTCTGTCTGATCCGCGTTCTTCGGTGGCTCGAAATCTGAGATACCTTTTGCATATTTGGCGAGCCGTTTCGCTGCTTCAACGGCTTTCGTTTTGTCGGCTTTGTCGTCAAAGTAGTCAACGACCACGAAATAGTCATCTATCATTAACATCATGAGGGCTTTCAGGTCTTCGACCTCAGGCATCTCTTC
>JAAXHI010000327.1:10032-11171 GCA_012270875.1 Candidatus Poribacteria bacterium
TCTCCGACCTTGAAAGTATCATCTATACCCATACCGATGAATTGCTTGAGAAACTTCTCACCCGCAATCGCGTCTGCTTCCTTATGTTCATAGATTGCCACTTTCACGATCTTCCCCTTCATATCTAGTCCCACGGCACCCTCAATGACACCACGCGGTCCTTTGATGTCAGAAAACAAAACCAAGCCCATCGGCTTCTTTTTATCATCAAGTGGGATGTAAAAAATTGGTTTGAGGTCTTCCGCGCGAAGTTTAGCACCAAGTTCTTTCTCAATTGTGGCAATCTTCTCAGAAGTAAGTACAGCACTCCGCTGAACGAATTTCTTCGCCTTCGGGAAGATAGCCGCTAATTTCTGACCGGGCCATTCCGTTTCATGCGCGATACCAAGCAGTGGCGCACTTACCGTCAAAAAAATGAGTGCTAATAGAACACCCGTCCGCGGTTGGCGATAGATTTGGATAAACATCTTTAATTCTCCTTACTATGAAGATGTTGCTGTCACAATACGCATGTTGTGACAGCAGTTTCATTTTATTTTTCCACTTTAATCATGAAACTGGGCCATAGGATTTGATCGGCATGTTTAAGTTGCCCAAAAATCTGATAAACACCGGCTTCGGGAAACGTTGTCATGAGCATCACAGTGGGACCGAATTTTTCCGGCGTGATCCCCTGATGTTGATGCCCAATTGTGGGTGGTTTTTTAATTTCATGTCCGGCGTGTGGGTCCTTTTTCATCATCTTGCTGGCATCTTCAGTCCCGGGAACTGTCCCGTGCGTATGTACGATACCGTTCAAGCGTGTGCTAACGATAGCGAAATGCATCGGGGCATCCAGAAAAGGGACAAGATCCGTAAGCGGTTTCCCATCGCGTGAGAAGTGATAGGTAATATGAACCATCTCACCCGCCTTAATCCGTTCTGGAGCCTCCATCTTCGCATGATACATGGACGCTCCCGTTCCATCAGTCAGAGAAACGGCTTTTGTATACCGGTCACCACCTTCATCAGTATAACCGAAAACGACCTTTTCACGGCGGAAATCTTGCGCGGTATCAGCCAATTTTTCCTCACCCGCAACATCTACATATAGATACTTCGCGAATTCGGCATCCGCAATCATCACATCAACAGCAAGG
>JAAXHI010000327.1:11254-44942 GCA_012270875.1 Candidatus Poribacteria bacterium
CCGATGATCTGTAAATTCTCACTGACGACGAGTACATGGAGGACACGGGCATGATGCACCATGAGGTCGGTAACCGCCTCGCCTTTTGCATCGGTAAGATGAAATGTGAGTGTTGCTGACGCTCCCGCCTGAATAGTTTGCGGCTTAGTGTGAAGCATAACATTGAGAGACGAGGTGCCGTGCTTCTTATGTGCATCATGCCCGATATGCTCTTTAGCAAAACTGACTTCAGCAAGAAACAGCACACTCACGGCTATCACCCCTATGCCATACAGAGATTCAAGTTTTCCTATAACACGAAAAATCGAAAAAAACGGAAAATTTCGGGATCGCATTGCTATTCCTCCATTAAATTAAAACGCATAAGACGTAGCAATAGAAACTAAAGTGCCAAATTCTATCGCATCGCCTGCATCATAAAGCGTATCTTGCGTCAGTGGAAACATGACGTTAGCGGTCAGGGAAATGTCAGTAGGTATTGACAACGACATCCCCAGTGCTGCCATGGTGTAACGCAGCCCAGTATTGATATCACGTTCTCCAGCCCACGCGGCAGCGGATTGATAAAATCCGAGGTAATTTCCGTTAAACGAAAACCAATCGAAGAGGCGATACCTAAAGCCAGCCGTATAACTCAACTCTACTGGACCTCGGTACGTCTTGCTATTTTCGTAGAAAGGAAACATCCCTCGTGCGGAAGCAGTGATCGTCAGATCTTGAAAGAGCGGTAGACTGTACTGCAAATTGGCGATCGGATTAAAGGTCCCCGTCCCGAACTGGATATGGAGGTGTGTAAGACCTGCATCCCCAAGTTTCCACGGGTTTTCCTCTGTTTTTCCGATTGGAATCGTTGTACCGAACCGGGTAAATAAAATGTCATCCATTTTAAAGAATCCGCGGAATGTATAACCTAAAAACAGGTCTGAATCCGAGAGTCCAGTATAGGTTTCATCTCGATGATGGATGTCCCTACTCCGTAAAATGGCTTGTTCCTCTTCAGAACTGACCGGATCAATCCACTCAATACTTGCTTCCTGATCTTTGACTGCATACGGAATGTTCGCCTGCAACATCCATTGATCGCTCAGCAAGTATTGCAACCCAATATCCATCCGGTAAGTACTTAATGTTACGTGGTGCCTATGTAAAGGCGCACCCACCACTTTACCTGTTGGCGAAAGTCCTCGTGTTTCAAGGTGCCCACCTTGGGCATCAGGGGAGACCAACATATTGATATTTACTCGAAATTGATTTATCTCTTTTGAAGTCAAACTGACTTCACCTATCCCGCTCGGCGGCAAGACAGGGTTACTTCACGCAGGACAACTTTCTTGTGCGAATCCGAAAGAGATAAAAACCCAATTGAGCAGTATTATGTGGAAAAGCAAACGTATTTTCATAATTGTAATTTATACCATCCAAAAAGTATTGTAGCGCAGCAAGATACAAACAAGAACTCACGCTATAGATCTACTAACAGTTTCCAGCACAAACTTTCAGGAAAAGAAAGCCGGAAAAACAAAAACAATATATAAATGTGTTGGAACAAAGGATAGGAACGTACTTCAAGAGTCCTTTGTGGAACTCAATTAGCACTGAATAAACGGGGGACCTCTACGGGATAGAGAATTGTCGGGAAAAAACGCGGAGATTAAAGGGACGGAGAGAACTTGGAACGATTCCTTCGGGAAAACCGGCAAAGTTGCTGAAATTGGAAGGGCTGAGACGAAATACTGATCAATCAATTCACGGGATTCGTGGACGTTGTGTCTGTCGTCAGGGAAAACGAGTTCTAAATCGGTCGGGCAACACGATTTACTACTTTCTGATGGACGTTCGGCTGCACCCGCTGTACCTGTTTTGGTGGCTTGGCAGCAGGTTGGACGCGTTTCGGTATCTCCACTCAGCATTTTTTGGGATGTGTCATGGCAGAACTTTTGTTCAAAAGCTGCACAGAGAAGTGGACACACTGAGTAGACGTACAATAGTCCTATAAGTAGGATGAGAACTTGCCGATGTTTTCGCAACATTGCTCAATAAACTCCGTTGTTTCGTCAGAAAATGGAAACGAAATAAAAAACTTTCAAAGTATTATACACCAAAATCTCAAAAAGTTGCAAAAAAAAACGAATTTTTCAGAATTACACACTAAACCCTTTAATCGCTACCGTTCTCCGATGCAACTAACTTGCCCTGAAACGCTTCAAAACTCGGGGCTAACGAAGCAGCAACACCCAACTGTTTAAGACGGTCAATATCCGAGATACCTTCAAGCCTCGATTTTAACGCAACAACGTCTGCAAATGGAAAACGTTCGGTGACAACAGTCAGCGCATTTTCTATAGTCGCCTCACGGGCACCGCGTTCTATTCCCTGCTCAAGACCTTGCTCAAGACCCCGTTGTTTACCTTCTTCAAGCCAACGTTTTATCACTTCTTCGTAGAAAGGAGATTCCATTAGAACTTCCTCCGATATAAACCTATGAAATAGCTCAACATTGTGTGCTAAACTACCAAAAATGGAAAGACCAAATAACAACGTCGCACGCACATCCGCCTCTACCGGAGCCGCACGCGTCGCCGAAACACATCGCCGAACCCAAGACTCACTATCCACACCCGCAGGCGGTTTCATCAGCACTGTAAACGGCAATAAACCAATAGAAGACGCATCCAGAAACGACTCACCCTCTAATTCATAGAACCTAATTACGTTATATCTGAACCGTAAACTCCCCTGATCCGCATTCCCGTATTCATAGAAACCCGGATTCCTACGACCAGACCCCGGACGGAAATACAAAACCGTAGAATAGACAGGCAGCTCATATTCCAGTCCGAGAAAACTCGCGTACGCTAACATACGGAGCGGCATCGGTTTCCGTCTGCTATCGTCCGTTTGTGCCTCTATATGCAGGACAGCCTCTTCGTTACGGATCCGCACTTTAAACGTCAAATCGCTATGATGCACTTTAACCGTCGGTTGTTCCGTGCTAAGTTTCTCACCGACCTCAACGTCTGAGGTCCTAAGCGCAAGCGCAGCGAGTGCGTGCGGTGCTTGCTCTGTTAAATGTTTGAAGACCTCATCATAATACGGCATATAATTATTATATCACGTATACCCGGCATAATGTCAATCTTTTTTGACTGACCCTATTTTTCACGAATGTTTTGTGTAAGGTGTTTAGTGAAAAAATGCGTTAAAACCAAATGGATTATGGTAGAATACCTCCACAAAATGGATATATCTTTCTAAACTGCTATTTTTTAATGAAAAACGAAACATATTACAACAAATATAGAGAATTTAGGCACTACAGATACTGGAATAGGTTGGGTGGGTAGACCGGTAAATTTAGAACTTAGGTTGTTTTTTTACCAAGGAATGATATATACTATTGGCAAACCACACACCAAAATCAATATTTTAAGGTGTCGCTCTTCATCTTCTACGAAAAATAACTAAATCAAATTGCATCGGAGGAAAATTTCATGGCGTATATTAAGATTCCAAAAGGGTGGGAAATTCCCGAAAATCAGGTAACACCCGAAACAGACTATATCAATCGCCGGAAGTTTATTAAAAATCTGGGCTTAGGGAGTGCGGGTGCTTTGCTGTTTTCCACTTCAAACGCCTGTGCGCAAGGCAGTGCACTTGAGAAACAGTTAGAACCCTTCCGTGCCCATACGCTTAACGCTGAAAACAACGCAAACTTTACCGTAAATAGAGAGATAACCGACGAGATTGTCGCCGCTACTTACAACAATTACTACGAATTCACCACCTCAAAAAGCACCGTCTGGAAAAGAGTAGAAAAATTTAAAACGCGCCCGTGGGAGATCGAAATATCAGGACTCGTCGAAAAACCGATGACGCTGGATATTGATGATTTAATCAAAGAGATGCCGCTTGAAGAGCGGATTTACCGATTCCGTTGCGTCGAAGCATGGGCAATGGTCGTGCCTTGGATCGGTTTCCCGATGAAAGCCTTGCTCGAAAAAGTGCAACCGAAAGCGGAAGCCAAATATGTCCGCATGCTCACATTTTTGGATGCTGACATGGCACCACAGCAAAATGATGTGCGTATGCCGTGGCCCTATTTTGAAGGTCTAACACTTGCCGAAGCAATGAATGACTTAACGCTACTCACCGTCGGCATCTATGGACACATTTTACCGCCACAGCACGGTGCACCTATCCGACTCATCGTGCCTTGGAAGTATGGGTTCAAAAGTATCAAATCCATCGTCAATATCGAACTAACGGACAAGAAACCCCGCACTTTCTGGAATACACTTGCACCAAGGGAGTATGATTTTGAGGCAAACGTCAACCCGAATGTCCCACATCCACGTTGGTCGCAAGCCAGTGAGCGGATGATTGGAACCGGAAAGAGACTTCCAACGATGTTTTACAACGGTTACGGAGATGCTGTCGCACACCTTTATAAAAGGTAAAACGGAGAAAAGTGATGAATAGAAAACAGACAGGTAAGAAAACTTTTATGGGTCTGGTGTGTCTGGTTTCGCTCATATTTGCTGGATGTAATAATCTCGGTGCTATCTTTGGTGATGAGGGGCGAGACGATTCCGAACCTGCCTCTATTGATATGAACGTTGTCACAGCAAATACGCAATTCGGCTTTAACCTGTTCGATGAAATCCGCAAAACCGAACAAGATAAGAATATTTTTATTTCACCGCTCAGTATCTCTATTGCTCTGGCAATGACGTTAAACGGAGCGTCCGGTGAAACTGAGCAGGCGATGGCGAATACGCTGCATCTACAAGGGTTAGACGCTGAAGCAATAAACGCCGGTTATGCAGGCTTGCGTCAAGCACTTGAAGTCGCAGACCCAAAGGTAATACTTACAATCGCAAACTCACTCTGGGCGCGCCAAGGTGTTCCGTTTAAACAGGATTTCCTACAGCGCAACACCGAGTATTTCGGCGCGGAGGTCTCGACCCTAAATTTTACGGACCCCAACACCTTAACAACGATTAATCAGTGGGTAAATACCAACACCAACGGCAAAATCCAAAAAATCCTTGATGAAATTAACCCAGATATGGTGTTATTTCTGATTAACGCCATCTATTTCAAAGGAACGTGGCAGACCGAATTTGACCCAGCGCGCACGCGCGACGGAACCTTTCATCTCGCAACTGGTGGCGAAAAGCAGATACCGATGATGACAAGGACAGGCGATTACGACTACTACGAAAACTACGAAGAAAAGTTCCAAGCGATTAGCCTCCCTTACGGTGATGGACGGATGAGCATGTACATCTTTCTTCCGTACCGTGAATCTGATCTCAACACCTTTTTAGACGGTTTAAACACCGAGAATTGGGAGAATTGGATAGCGCAGTTTAACGAACAAGAAGTGTTTCTCAGCGTGCCTAAATTTAAATTGGAATACGAAAAAACGCTTAACAATCCGTTGCAAGCCCTCGGTATGGATATAGCGTTTGCACCTGGGGCAGCAGATTTCAGTCGGATGGCGGATTTAGAGGCTTTGGGTAAAAACTTGTATATCGGAGAAGTGCTCCATAAAGCCGTCGTCGAAGTCAATGAAGAGGGGACCGAAGCCGCCGCCGTAACCAGTGTCGGAATTCGCGCAACCAGTGCGCCACCCGCATTCATCGCAGACCGACCCTTCTTCTTCGCGATTCGTGATAATGAAACCAAAACTGTACTCTTCATGGGCACTGTTGTAGATCCTTAGCCCTACCGATAAAAAAGGGGATTATCTCTGATGAAAGCGAAATTTAAAATCTTTTACAGATTAAGCACTGCTCTTATGTTGTGCGGATTGATGCTCTTTATTTACACAGGCTGTGGTGGCGGTGATGACGACGCATCTGAGGAACTCGCAGTGTCCGATTTTAGCGGTTTAAATCCGCCAAACGGTGCCGCCTATGATGCTGTCTTTTTTAAGGAGTACGGCACAAACCCCTTTATTGATACAGAAGATGACCACCTCTCAACGTTTGGTATGGATGTGGATACTGCCTCCTACGCCGTCACGCGACGCTATCTCCGAGATGGGTACCTCCCTCCGACAGAAGCGGTTCGCGTAGAGGAATTCGTCAACGCCTTTGATTACAACTACACGCCCCCCTCTCAGGATGCCTTCGCTGTTCACATTGAGGGCGCGCCATCCCGATTTGGTGAAGGCAAACGACTCCAATTGTTGCGAATCGGTATCCAAGGTCGTGTCGTCCCCGACGAAAACCGCAAGGACGCAATGTTGACTTTCGTGATTGATGTCTCCGGTTCAATGGCTATGGAAAGTCGGTTGGAACTGGTGAAACGTGCGCTAACGCTTTTGGTTGAACAACTCCGTCCGGGGGATGAGGTCGGTATTGTGGTTTACGGCACGCGCGCCCGAACCGTTCTTTCGCACACGGGAATTGAGGGACGTGAGGAAATCTTAGCGGCAATTCATTCGCTTACACCAGAAGGTGTGACGAATGCAGAAGAAGGACTTCAACTTGGCTACAAACTTGCCTTACGCAATGCAAGGGCTGGTAGTATCAATCGCGTGATTCTCTGTTCAGATGGTGTCGCTAATGTCGGAGAAACAGGTCCCGACGCTATCCTGAAAACAATTCGCTCCCACGTTGAGGAAGGAATTACCTTGACGACAGTTGGGTTCGGGATGGGTAATTACAACGATGTGCTTATGGAACAACTTGCCAACAAGGGTGATGGTAGTTACGCTTATGTTGATACTCTCAACGAGGCAAAGCGCGTCTTTGTTGAAAATCTGACAGGGACATTACAACTCATCGCTAAAGATGCCAAGGTCCAAGTTGATTTCAACCCGGAAGTTGTCAGTCGCTTCCGTCTGCTCGGTTATGAAAACCGTCGCCTTGATCACGAAGATTTCCGCGATGACGATGCAGATGGCGGGGAAATCGGTTCAGGTCACAGTGTCACAGCCCTATATGAGATTAAACTTCATGAAGGTGCCACCGGAAAATTGGCGACGGTCTTTATACGTCATGAAGATCCCGACACCCGCCATGTCTCAGAAACTAACGAGGAAATTTTCTCAATAGCATTGAAAGCGGCATTTGAAGACGCATCTCCCGAATTTCAACTCGCCGCGACTGTCGCGGAATTCGCAGAAATACTGCGTGAGAGTTACTGGGCAGAAGGGGGGAGTTTAGCGGCAGTACAACAAAGTATTAAAGGTATCGCGCTTCAAATCCCGAACGAACAGGTGGATGAACTCAGTCATCTGGTAAGTCAGGCGATCCGCTTTAAAGCCCGCGATAGTGAGTGACCCGTGCCGTGGAAAGACTATGAAAAGCCTTGTTTTCCTCCTATTGATACTATCGACCTTTTCAGCATCCGCTACATGGGAATCAGTGGAGAGTCCGCATTTTCGGGTCTACTACCAAGAGGGAACGGTAGATCCGATGTCAATCCTTGAAATTGCTGAGGATTTCTATACCGAAATGCCGGAGTTGACAAGCCGTATGCCAGCAGGAATGATTGATATTTGGGTCTGCGATACACAAGAGGCGTTTCAGAATTCTGTTCACGCACCCATTCAGGATTGGGCAGTCGGGTGCGCCTTCCCCTTGAGTCGGCGTATTGTTATCCAAAACCCGAAACATATCGCACTCGCGAAATTGCAGTTAGTGCAGGTCCTCCGTCACGAGATCGCACACGTCCTTTTCGGACAATGTACCCGCAAAGCCGTTAAAGAAATCCCACTATGGTTCATAGAGGGCATAGCGATCTATTTTGCTGATGAATGGGTGCCGAGTCGTCACGAAACATTGCTAAAGCATATTTTCTCGAAATCTATCCTGCCACTCCGAGAGTTGGCGCGAGGTTTTCCGCGTTCACAAGCCGGTGCGGATCTGGCGTATGCTCAGAGCCAAGACACACTCCGTTGGTTAGTTGAACGCAAAGGTAGAGATGTGCTGTTTACACTTATTGCGGAACTCCATGCTGGTAACAATTTCGATACCGCTTTTGAAACCGTAGTCGGTTGGGATCTCGCCACCTATGATGCCCTTTGGCGTGAATCATTGGCGGAACGTTATCGGTGGGCATCCCTTTTTTCTAATTCTTATTTTTTCTGGGGAGGACTTGGCGGTCTCGCACTCCTGGGCTACCTCGTCTGCCGAAATCGTAGACAGCGGCACCTCAATAAACTCTCGCAACAGGAAGATACTATAGACGCATTCTTCAAAACCTAAAATTAATGAACACCTCTCTGATTTACGCTGCCCTCTGCTTTATCTGTTTCGCCTCCCTTGCGACAGCGCAACCGAAACGACTCGCACAATATCCTGATCAACTGACACGTGACGGACACGTCGTTGTTTTACCCGATCACGGCACCATCTACATCGTTTCCGACCTGCATGCACATTGGGACGATTTCAACCAATGGTTGCAACTCACGAAACTTGTGGAACGGATTCAAACCGGTGAAGATGTCTATGGGTTGATACTCGGTGATGCGGTTGACTATAAACCCGATGAACCGAGACACCCGCCTTACGGTGATACTTTAATTATTGACAGGGTTATGGAACTCCGAAGACAACTCGGCGATAAGGGCGAAAGACTTATCTATCTCCGAGGCAACCACGAATTTGCCGCCGCTGATGCTTATGCGATGCTCAAGAAACAGGGAATGACGACACAAAATCGGGATCGATTCATTCGTTTACTGTACGATAGCCCACTCGGTGCCTACTACGAGCAGTTCAATTTCATTGAAAGAATGACCGACGTTCATTACGAATTCCTTATGAATCTGCCAACAGTCGTTATTGCGAAAAACGGCTTTGTCGGTATTCACGCCGGTCCTGCGCGTTCCATCACCAGTCTTACGGATCTCATTGATCCGGGTCCCAAAACCCTTGAAGAACTCCTTTGGCCTCGTCCTGTTATCGCGTATCCTGGGGGCTATACCTTAACACACATCGAAAAATTCCTTGCAGCCGTTCAGGCGAATCTCCTTGTCGTCGGACACACCCCGATCCACTACTTTCCTACCCGAAATGTCAGAGACGGTATCGCAACATTCGGCAATAATCAACTCATCTTTTCGACAGGTTATAGCGGCGCGCCGGGAGTGCCAACCTATATCGAAATTGATTTGGCAGAGAGATACCCGTCCGTAGACGCCCTGAAGTTAGGCGTGAATATCCATCATCTCTACGACAAGACCGAAAAATCAAAATCGGACTAAAAGACTTATATCATGCGGCCACTCATTTACGTCATGACCCCTGTACTAATTCTCACTATTTTTCTCGCTTCTCGCTTTGTAACGTGGGACGCGGTAAAAGGTGTGGATCGGCAAGCACAACTACACGTCCAAGAGGGAACTGCATCGCTGAGGTCATGGAAACTTCCACAAGCGATCAAAGCATTTACGCGTGCGATTGAAATTGAGCCAAGGTACGCCGAAGCGTATGTGAAACGTGGGCTCGCTTATTACCGTTCTACCCAGTACAAGGCTGCCATCGCAGATTACACCGAAACGTTAAAACTCAAAAGGTATCAAGCCGATGCTTACGCAAGCCGTGGTGATGCATACCGATCGTTAGGCGACCTACAGCGCGCTATTGCTGATTACTCCGTTGCACTTAAAAGGAGATGGAGCGTCAACGTTATGCAGAAACGGGCAGAAACCTATTTCAAAAACGGAGACACGCAAAAGACACTCGCTGAATACGACGATCTGATTAAACGGAAACCCACGGCGATGGCATATTACGGGCGCGGTAACGTTTATCTCCACCTCTCTATCCGAGGTAACGAGAACCGTTTAAAGCTCGCGCTGGCAGATCTGGATCAGGCGATCACTCTCGAACCGCGTTTCGCGAGTGCCTATATCAGTCGAGCAATAGTCTACACGCACCTCGGGGATCGCACATTAGCAAGTCAAGATAACAGACAGGCTACCGAACTTCTGATTGATGCAATCGACAAACAGATGATCGATGCCATCCAGAAACAAGTGATGCAAGCGTTCATGAAACAGATACACGCGTTTTGAGTTTTTTCTTGAAAATATCGAAAAATTGTGATATACTTTAAGAGGTGTAGTGTTTAGCATTTCGCTTGACTTCTCTCTGTTTTTTGTTTTCGCGCGCGAGGCACCTTTTACCGCACAATTATTTTCAAGTCGAAAACTTACTTTCGTTATTGAATTTTCGATAGGAGGCTTTTAGAATTAATATGACCGGAGATGCATTGGGTTTAGTTGAAACGCGAGGTTTAGTTGGAAGCATTGAAGCTGCTGACACAATGGTGAAAGCGGCGAATGTCCAACTTGTCGGTTACGAACAAGTTGGCGGTGGTTACGTGACTGTCATGGTTCGTGGTGATGTCGGTGCGGTGAAAGCCGCAACGGATGCCGGTGCTGAAGCAGCCGCATGTGTCGGAGAAGTTGTTTCTGTTCACGTAATTCCGCGTCCGCATGCTGAAGTTGAAACTATCTTAAAGAAAGCGTAAGCTATTCGTAAGTGGATTGACCACACGTGTCTAAGCGCGTTTGGAACATCCTAACAGAAAAGGCAAATTATAGATGCCAGACCGTGACCTTGTTGAGTTGATTACCCGCCGTGTTGTGAACAGACTCACGACCGACCAAGCATGTAGCGGATGTGCTTTGAGGAGTTGTGATGCCGGAAACCGCGCATGTGACGCTGTTACACAACAACAACAGATCCCCGTTGGGGTCTCAGCACGGCATGCCCATGTAACGCAGGAACACCTTGAGATTCTTTACGGTGCTGGGCACCAACTCACCGTCTACGCGCCTCTCTATCAACCGGAAGCATTTGCTGCGAACGAGACACTTACCATCGTCGGGAAACGGATGCGGGCTATTGAAGCCGTCCGTATTCTTGGACCTGTCCGGGATTACTCCCAAGTCGAAGTTGCCCAAACCGAAGCAATTCGGCTCGGATTAAATCCGCCTATTCGAGACTCAGGGGATCTTGCGGGTGCGGAACCTATTACACTCATCGGGCCCGCAGGAAGCGTCTATTTAGAAGAGGGCGCCATCTGCGCCACCCGGCACATCCACATGACACCAAGTGACGCTGAGGCACTCAATATTCGCGAAGAAGACCTTCTAAAGGTATATTTTCCCGGCGAGCGTGCTTTGACACTTGAAAATGTTCGTCCGAAAATTGATGAAAGTTATGTGCTTCAAATGCACTTAGACACCGATGACTCCAATGCCGCAGGTTTGAAGGGCGGCGAACCTGTTGAAATTGTGCGTTAGGTGTCCTACATTTTGAACCGACATGAACCAAGAATTGATTGATCAGATTCGGAAAATCGTGGAGCAGGTACTGGAAGCACAAGTATCTACCGCGACGCAAATTGCAGACGAAAAACAACTACTTGCTATCTTTGGCGCGACGCAACTTGAATTGGACGAACCGCTCCAGCAACTCCGCACCTGTATACAAGATGGATGGAAAATTACAATAATTCTGTCCGATCTCGCAACTAAAACGATAAACCTTGAACCGATCTATGCCGTAGTTGGTGAAGAAAATGTCCTCCAGGAGAATGCACTCACCGATATAGCAACTTTTGTGGATACCTATCAACAGATTGTGCTTCCCGTTTTTTCGCATCCAATGGCTGCAAAACTCGCGTTAAGGCTGGTAGACACGCCGTGCACTTATCTCGTGTTTGAAGCACTCTCCAAAGGAAAAAAGGTTATAGCGGTCTCTGATGCCCTGAAGCAAGGTGAAACTACTCAAAAAATTAACAATATTGAAGTCGAATATGTAAACCTTTTGTCTGAACTTGGCGTTCAATGGGTAACTATGACGCAAATCGCCGAGTTAGTGACGCAGAAAATGAATGACTCGCCCGCCAGTTTAGACAAACCTCTGATTAGCGCAACGACTATTTCAAATCTGGATGCAAACGTACGGGAGTTGGTTCACGTAAAATCAGCGATTATCACACCACTTGCCCGTGAGCACGCGAAAAAGAGAGGTATTAAACTGATACCTAAAAGTTAAGAAGTATTAGAGTTGTCGGTTTTCGTTAGTATTAACAGGGAATCTACCCATCTTAAAGGCGGAATTGCGATAAGCACATCGGAACTATAGGTGAAAAAAGTTGGAGCTATCGAAAGTATCAATAAACTTCGATTAATCCTTGACAATTTTTGCAGAAAATTGTATCATTTCCGTTAAATAAGAAAACTACCTTTAAGATTCACGAGGCACCGCGCGCAACAGGTATAAAAACCCGTTGGCAACGCCAAATGAAGGAGATGTACTTAGAAGGAGATTTACCATGAAAACCCGGATTTCGATTTTAAGCGTAGTATGCCTCATCAGCTGTTTTGTAATTGCTGGGTTAGTAACCCCGGTGAATGCAGATCCCGATTATTACGCAGACCGGCTGAGTCGCGAGCATCGCGTCGCAAGCGATGTTGATGAATGGATAGAACGTGGGAACACAACGATTACCGCCAGCCCCCGATTTGAGGATGGCGTTCGACTCACCGCCTGGGCAAGTGATACTCAGAACGCAGAAGACTACGAATTCGCAATTGCCAGCGCGGTATATCTTTTTGAAATTCCAGCAGGAGCACAGTATATTGAAGTTTTAGTGCGATACCGAGGGGAACCCCATCGACTCGAAATCGAAGATTACGATGAACCTATCGCAGGTCGCGTATGGATCCGCAATACGAAACGCGAGACAACACGTCGCGGTTATTACGACGAAAACGCTAAAGAGACACGTTACGGGGATACCTTTGTCCTTCGCGCAAAAAACCGCTCCGAACACATTAAGATCCCCGCCACTGGTCACGTCAAAGACGGGTGGATGGAGTTGCACATTGTCGCTGAAGGTGGCGAACAGATTGACGTAGAGTATCTTGAGGTCTCCACGTATCGTAGACAACCGAAAGTTAGAGTGATTCAACGCTACACACCGTCTTACCGGTGGCGTCCTTGGCACCGTTATACCTATCTCTACTTTTACGACGGTCCCATCTACTACGCGACGGACTACGACTACTATCTCCGATGGAGTTACCCGATCTATGATCACCACTATCTCTCAATCCGCTCGTATTACGGTGGGTACCTTGGACGCTATCGTACCTACTATCCAAATTCCTACTATCGCTGCTATTCACCATATTATTATAGCGGTTCGAGGAGTTACTACGGCGGCACACCAAAGGTTTATCAGCGACGGACGCAATTGAACCGGTGGAGTGCTAAGCATGAATCAACGCGCCGGCAGTACAGTCGTAGCCGATTATCTGCTAACAATCAAGTCGGAAATCGAACGGCAGTACGGAAAAGTGTCCGCACCACACTCGCAAATCATCGAAGACAGACACCAGCAACAACGGATCGGATTGCGCGCCAGTCTCTTATCACGCAGAAACAGCGCGCCCGGGCTTCGACTTCAACGTCCCACCAAAGCAAGGTAAGACAGAGTACTCATGCTTCTGGGAGCACAAGAAGTACAAGTACACTCAGTAAGCAGCGGCGTTACCCTGCGACTACAACACAAAGCACGAACCGTTATAGCAGTTCAACACAGACGCGACGGACGACACCGCTTTACAAAAGTCCAACCCGGACACAACGGACGACACCGCTTTATAGACGTCCAACGACTACTTCAAACCGATCGTTCTCGTCAAGCACAAATAGTACCTCGCGCCCGAAGTATAGAACCGCTACTTCAAGTTCGCGCCCGAAGTATAGAACCGCTACTTCAAGTTCGAGTTCGTCTCGCTCGCGATCAAGCGTGAGTCGCTCATCGACAAGTTCATCGCGTGAGCGGTCAAGCGTGAGTCGTTCAAGTTCAAGTTCGAGTTCGTCTCGTTCGCGATCAAGTGTAAGTCGTTCTTCGTCCACAAAAACACGGACGCGTCCGACGACATCAAGTTCAAGTTCATCGCGTAGCAGTTCAAGCAGCAGCAATGATGACGATGATGATCGCAGTCGAACAACACAACGGACAAAACGGCGCCGTTAATAGGAGTAGCACAATGGGTTTTGCACAACTTTTTTAGATGTGTGAAACCCATATATCAAATGCGATTTTTGCTAATTATCTTACTACTGTTATTCAGCCTCCACGCCAGTTTTGCGCAGGAGGCTGAAAACGGCACAGAAGCTGAACAACAAACGACAGAAACAGCGGAACAGGTTGAACTTGTTTCGCCAATCGGTGCTATGGTGCGTTCTGCCGTTTTTCCGGGATGGGGACAGTTTTATAGTCGTAGTTATTTCCGAGGGAGCCTAACTGCCTTGGGAATAGGAGGTTCCATTATCGGTGCTTTGTTGGCACAACAGTCCTTTAGCAGCCGGTACGATGTTTATGAAGATCTGGTTTGGCAAGGTTTCCATAGTGAAGAAACAATATTAGAAAGTTATGAGTATGCAAACCAGAGGTATAAACTCAGGACATTTTTTATGTATACCGGCATCGGTATTTGGCTTTATAGCCTTATCGATTCTTATGTGAGTGCCAACTTTCATAACGCAACTACCCTGATTCAGTCTATTGAACAGGATGTACAAGATACCGAAAAATTTGGGATTGAAATGAGTGCGACCCCTTCACGTCTCTATTTTGGTATTGTTAAAACTTTTTGAAACGGGAGCGTGTTTATTATGTTCAAAACTTTTGCGAAAGTCAGCGGTGTCCTCATCTTACTCATCTTACTGGTAAGTTCTATGGGGTGTGGAGACGCTGATAAAGTCGGCGATATTCCAACTGAAGAACTCCTTCAAATTAGTAGCGTCTTAGATCGATGGCGGGAAGGTTATGAAACCGAAGATGTTAACACCTATATTAACACCTTCTGGGAAGATGGCTTCCTTTATGTTTCGGATATGGGAACAGACGGCGATAAAACAGACGATGTAGAATTTGATGACATTCGGCAGGAACGCGCTGCTGCGACTCGGGTCTTTGAACGGTTTCAGGATATTGAGATAGAACTCTCTTCTCCGCCGGAAATTCAGATGAATGAAGATGGCACAGAGGCGGAGGTACGGAACCACTATAGAATCCAGTTTTTTGTATCAGACGGTCAAACGCTTGAGGGTGGATATACCGGGGCATACGCCGAAGGAGACAACCTCTTTATTTTTGAAAAAAGAAACGATGAATGGCGCATAGCCGAATGGCATGACGAAGCCTTTAACGAAGAAGAAATTCGCATCGCCAATAACTTATAGGTGTAAGAAAAGGAGGGGGCAATTTCTACCCCAAGGGGCGGGCAGAAATACCGTACATTCATGCCGCAACAGGAGGAACACCTACGCGATTATCTTCAACTCATCCGAAAGCATGACTTTACAATCTGCCTCAGTGTCCTATTGGTATTAGGGACTGCTCTCATTATCTCGCTCCGTCTACCTAAAACCTATGCCGCTTCAACCTTAATGTTATTCGTCCAACCCAGTGCTACATCCTCCCTGCCTTCCGCAAATCTGTTTCAAAATGTCCTCTCTGGTGGTGTTGATCGACGAGAAATGGAAACAATCAGCACCCGATTTTCTACAGAATCAATGCTAAATATAGCCATCGAGAACCTTGAGGAAAATGGGTATGCAGAAGCAGTGACCCTTTTTCCACCCGTAGGTAAACTCAAACGGATGCTGAAGGCACAAGTCAACCCAGACTCCGACTATATAAATCTGTCGCTTACATTGACCGAGGCAGAAGGTGGTGAACGGAATGCGGCACTCCTTGTCAACCAACTCGCAAGCGATATGCAAATGTTGCGACGAGGCGACGAAGAAACGGAACTTAAAAAACGCGTGGAGCTCATCGGAGATAAACAACAAGCAGTCATAACGGAAATGGAGAAAGCATCAGACGAACTGCTCGAATTTGTCCGCGAAAATGGAAGTCCAGAAACATGGGCACCTATTCTGGCTAATTTGCTCGAACGCCATGCCAGTGTCCAAGAAAAGATTGGAGCCAATCAACAGCAACTTTATGCAACGCGCGCCTATATTACGCATCTACAAGACCAGTTAAATCAATTACCTAAACAAGAACAACTCTCCGAAACCACTTCGCATAACCCCGTCTGGCTTTTTCAGCAGGAAAAACTCTTCAATCTTGAATCACAGCGCGTCGCGGATAGAAAAAAAGTAGGCACGAATCCATCAGAATTAGAAGGTCTTAACGCACAAATTGACGAAATCCAAGAAAAAAACAGGAATACCTCCCCCATAACTACGACCGCTACTTCCGGTACCTCCGCACATTATACCTATATACAGAATCAGTTAACAACGTTTCTCCCGACGCTCTCAAGTTATGAAAATGCTGAAGAACGCCTCAAACAGGAACTTGATAGCATAGAAACCGAACTGGCACGGCTATTAATAGAGATCCCTGAAAACCACACGATCCTTACACGCATACAAACCAGGATTCAGAAAATGAATCTGGTCGCTGAAGAAATTGCCAAACGGTCACTCGAAGCAGAAATATTATATGCTGAATCTAAACTGCCGACCTCCCGTAATCAGATGGGTGGTATTGAAGTCATTGACCGCGCTGCACCAAAGAAAATTCCTGTCGCTCCGAAACTTAAACTGATCTTTGTTATCGCGGGAATCGCGGGTTTAGTTTTAGGTGTTACAGCCGCCTTGTTCATCGAATATTTTAATAGGAGCGTTGTGAACTTAAAAAACTAAACACTCTATTTGGAAATATTTAAAGCCTCGATTTTGGTTCGAGGCTTTATTAATTTTGATAATTTTGTAAAAAAAATGTCAATTTTTCTTAAAATGTAGTATAATATATAGTATGCTTGTTGTCGTTGTGAAGGTTCATAAATCTATAGCAAGGCTGATCAATATTCTTGACTGATCCTAAGAGAAAACTGATTTGTTATCGATTGCTACTGTCTTCAGGGAGGCAGTGAATGGCATAAACGACTCACATACTAAGGATATATCCGTGTTTGTGTCGCCGCCATTGGCACAATATCGCAGAAAATGTATAAGTAGATCATTTTCAGGTTGGAACTTATCCTTAAAAAACACTACAGGCGAAAAATTGAATGAATAGTACTGATATTAAACTTGAAAATATATTACGTTTGTGGTATGTTTATTTGAAATTCCGCTCCAATGCGTCTGTTTTTTCTGTTAAAAACTTGACAGAAATTCAAATCGGTGCTATTTTAGATGCTTAAGAACAGTTTTGCAGGCATTTTATTTCACATTTATCGTAAATTTCTGTAAAACAAACCCTTAATTTGTTGGAAGGAGACTCGCTTTTTATACGCTCCGCGCGATATTCGCGATTTACGGAATATCCGTCTGGTAGTGGCGAAAAGTAAAAAAATTGAACAGGTGTTACTTTTATAACTAACAACTAACGCAATTTTGGTGCCTTTCGTTTACACGCAAAGCGGTTTTCATCCATTTCAAGGTTTTTGTCGGAAACCCAGGTAAAGAGTGCGAATGACGAAATACTCGTGTCGCAGCTCGGTTACCTAAACATCCGATTCATTATCTCCAAGGAGGAAAAACAAAATAATGAACAGGCTAAAACAATCAATTGATGTTTTACTTGTAGCGACCTGTATCCTGAGCGCGTTTGTGCTTTACGGTTGTGGGGCACAAAGCCTTGGTCCACAAGAACCCCTATTGCCAACGATTGAGGGGAGTTCTAAATTCTCAGCGCGTTTCCAGTTAGAAGAAGAACCGCAATTCTTCTATGACCTGTTTGGAAAAGAGCTGCTTGAAGGTAACGAGGTCTACAACTATCGTGAGCAGAAAGAGTTTGACCAGAACGGTGAACTGTTTGTTGGTTGGACAGGACAGCTGGATAGTGAAAGATTCTCGGCACAGCTCGATAGAACAGTCTTAACTGAAGACAGTTACCGTGGAAGATACACCGAATTTGCTATTGGCGACCACTTGCGCTTCAAGCCATCTACGCTATTCCCGAACCGTTACATTCTCTACAAAACAGAATTTGACGGTCTTCGATGGGATATCTCTTTCGCGCAGGAGCGGCACCTTTTCACGCTTATCAATTCTCGTATTTCAAACCCTGTCCAATTGACAGATGCAGCGGCGAACCTCGCACCAACGCTCGGTCGTCGGAACGGTCTGAATGAGGACGCAGGCGTACGGCATATTGAAAACGCACGCCTCGTGGGTTTCCGAGCACAAGGGCTTTTAGGCGACATCTTCCGTGTCGGGTTCACTTATGTCAACCTTCATAAAGAGCACCCGGAACGTGTTGAAAACCCACTCATGGGTACCGTAGCAAATACACCCCCAGAATCAATCACTGTTGTCTTCCGCGATGATTCGCCGGAAGATAATCATGGGACTGTCACCGTATTCTCGGGTTACGACCCAGTATTACATGGCGATAATGTTCAGGGCGGTGTCGGTGCAGCTTTCAAAACTATGAAAGTTACAATTGTCACCCAAGCGTTAGAAGAATTAACACCTGAAGACATTGAGGAAGGGGTCGAACCTAAGGCACTGCCTTCGGAAACCATCACTGAAACCCTTGACGGTAGCAATGTCATCGCGATGCCTGTCGGTGGACTTCCTTCTGATATCCGTGATTCTGAAGATGGAGACGGATGGAAAATCGTGGACGGCTTCAACAAGATGAAAGTCGTTCTCGCTTTTGTGGATCCAGATGGCGCACCTTCTCCCGATGTTGCACAACTCCTTTCAGAGGGCGCATACCAAATTGATGCTGATCCCCGCACGGTTCAATCCGTCACTTTTGAGATGGTTGTAGCAGGCGATTACAACATTGCTGTTATTGGAAACAGCCCTGCAAACAAAGCCGAATCAGACCCGGAAATCCAAGAGTGGATTAAAACCGAAGATGGTCACATCCAGATGCCGTACCGTGATGTTATTGAAGCACCCGGTAACTATGGTCAATCCTCAGATTACACCAGTAACCGAGCTTCACTCAAAGACAAACCGAGTGAATGGACCGGTGAAGGTAGACCGCGTAAAGTCCGTTATCAATACGGTGCAGCACGCGCAGCACTCCTTTACGGGCTTGACTTAGAAGGCACTATCGGTAACGTTTTTGTCCGAGCACACTATTCCATTAACGGTAAATATAAGCAGTATCCGACCATTCCCAAAGAGCAGATTGGATTTAGCCGACTCAAAACGACCATCGTAGGTGAAGATGGTGAGGAAGAAACCGGTATTTCCATCGATCCTGCAACAGGATTACCCTTAGATGCAAACGGAGTTCCCACATACTCTGAAACCGAGGGTGAACGATTTGAAGCCATGTTAGGTGGCGACGGAACCGATGAAAGCGGCGATGGAGCAATGGGCAGAGAAACCGCATGGTTCGTCCAACTCAAATCTCGATTCGGGAAACTGTATCTTGAAGGTGTCTATTATCACATCGATCCCGGATACACAACAACCTATCTCAACTTCGGTTCTAATACTGATAGGGATCAGGAATACTCCTTAGAGCGGACACCCGCATCACAGGCGGAACAAGATCCATGGGATGAAGTCAATTACGCCCTCATTGAAGATGATGATGATGATGACGATTGGCCCGATGATGACGACTTCGACGGTGTCCTACCACGCGCTGATGACAGAGACCAGAACGGCGTTTTGGACTTCCAAGAAGACTTCCTCATCTTTGACGCTGATCCGCCGGTCTTCACCGACCTGGTTGATCTGAACAACAACGGTACAATCGATTCTCTTGAGGACGATTTTGAACCGCAGTATGAGTACGGGATAGACAGAGAAGGCTACCACGTTTTCGCCGAATATGACCTCCTTGATAACCTTTCACTTAAAGTCGGATGGCTTAATGAAAACGAGGTCTCAAGTCGCCGGAAAAATGATTCCAAATACCTACATGTCACCTATCAGCGCGACATCCCGGACTTTGGAACAGTACTCTTCCAAAACCGATTTGTCCGAGTCCAAGACGATATCCCGGACTATACCATTACATTGCGTGTCGGTGAATTGGAACCNNGTCCAAATTTCCGACGAGCTTGATTTCTACAATGCTCGTGTGAATACGACAACACTTCAGTTCCTTTATACCGCTGTTCCCAACCTCACACTTGAAGCCAAATTCCTCGTTGTCCTGCAAAAACAGTTTGAGCAGGATGAGGAAGGGGCAATCTTCCTTGATGTTGAAGGATCCGGCGATGAAGGCGATCCGCTCAACGCCGATCAACGTGTTGACTTCATGGTCCCCGTTGAACAGGTTCGGGCTGGTGGTGAAAGACGGGAATACCCGTTCTATCCAGACCACGGGATTAACGCACTCGATCCGGAAGATCCAGGCTTAATCTATGACCCCGAAAACTGGAAAAAGCGGCGTTATCCGGAACGCGATATTCGCAACCAGCAGACAATTCTCAAGGCGAGATACGAGATCCCACTCGGTGAACTCCCGTTCGTTGATAGAATCGGCGAAGATTTGACACTTACACCGATGGCAAAGTACATCTGGGATCGGGCATTTGACCGAGCCTCCGAGGAAATCGGCGATGCGCTCAACCCTCGTCAGTTCGTTCCTACTGATATCGAACCCGTTGAATACCTCCGCTTCAATCGTAGAAGTCGTGAAGATGTACTCGGCGTACGACTCGACTATCAGTTCTCGCAGAGGATGAACATTCTTGGCGGTTTCCAATACCGGAAATTCACCAACCGGGATAATAATTTCAAAAATTATTTGACAAACTTCCCGGAAGATGAAGATGTACCAGTCCTTTACCGACCGGACTTGAGAACTCGAATCTTTGAAGTTCAAGCGATCAACCGCGGTGAATGGCTTGGGTTCAACATCGTCATCCTTGCTGGTTACCGACGAACGACTATCTTGCTTGATCACACGACGAGTAACACTACCTTCGTGCGAGCAATGATGGGTTTCTAAATGTTTTGTGTATCGCTGGACACGACCCCGTGTCCAGCGATATCGCGTTTAGTAATATCACCTATAATACCATTTTTTCTAACGCTCGCATAAAGTGCGTAACTTCTTAAGCACTCAAGTGTTTTTAATAGAAATGGTGTTACAGGCGGTAAGGATGCTCTACAGGATATAGACTTTAATTCCCAATCAGAAGAACCGTGTAGATGAAACGCTCACGTGTTAGTGAAATAAAATTAAGTTGTTAAGGTACGGTTTTCGTGCTTTATTTATACAACACTTTATGAGATGACTTGTAGTAACTTGCCAATACAATCGGCAAGTTACCCTAAGGAGGATCAGAACGAATGATTCGTTTTAGTTTCGTTTTAATGCTAATTGCTTGTATCGGTATGTCTACTGGCATCGCTTTTGCGCAAGATGATGCAAGTGGTGGAACCGTCCGAGGTACTATTGTTGATACAACCACAGCACAGAACCCGATCGAAGGTGTTGAGGTCAAAATCGTTGCCACAGGCGGGGACGAACATCTCGCAAGCACAGATGCCAATGGCGAATATGAAAAATCTGGTGTCCCCGCGGGCCGGTACCTCATCAGTATCTATAAAGAAGGATATGGCGACCGACTTGGAAAACCTGTCACAGTCGTTAATGGCGGTGATCACTTCGTACCGCTTAAGATGACCAAAAAGGATAACATCGTTACCTTCTTCCAGAAGTTTGGATTCGTCTTCTGGCCACTCGCCCTCTGCTCTATCACGGCGTTAACCTTCATTATTGAAAGACTTTTCACCTTTGTCCGGAGTCGCTCCCGAATCGGAACTGAACAGTTCATCGCCAGTATTGCCGACTCATTGCGGAAAGAGAACATTATGGAAGCCGTCTCAACTTGTGAAGAAGCCGGCGGTCCACTTGCTAATGTCCTTAAAGCCGGGTTACTGCGATACAGCCAAGCCCAGATTGAGGAACGCGATATTAGCAAAGAAGAAATTCAGGAAGCCATTGAGGAAGCAAGCCTGCTTGAAATCCCCGAACTGGAAAGAAATCTGCCGGTTCTCGGTACAGTCGCTGTTGTTTCGCCGCTGTTCGGTTTGCTCGGAACGGTTACAGGTATGATTAGTGCGTTTACCACAATCGCACTCGAAGGTACTGGTGACCCGCAGCAGCTCGCAGGTGGTATCTCACAGGCACTGCTGACAACTGCTGCTGGCTTGACAGTTGCTATCCCATGTTTGATTTTCTTCCAACTTTTTGATAGTTGGGTCAACAGACACATGGTTGAAATTTCACAGGTTTCTACTGAGATTGTCAATCAACTGATTGTTGGTGAATCTGGCAACGCCTAACCTTGGAACAGAACGGCGGGTGGTCTACACCCGCCTCTCCAATAGGTCTATAGGGTGTTAGGTTCTCGAACCGCAGCCCTGGTCTCATTAACGAGAAAGGAGACTTTGAAATGCAACAAGTCGGTGAAGCCAAATTGAGTCTGCTTGCGACCAAAATCAGGGAACGTAAGCCACCAACGCTCAGTATGGCACCTATGATTGATTGTGTATTCCTGCTCCTGATTTTCTTCATGGTGTCAACAACCTTCTCGCCGATTCCCGGCCTCCGGGTGCAGCTTCCCCCACCAGGGAAACCCTCGCCCGACAAACCGAAAGGGTTGACAGTCCGGATCGCGAACCCAGAACCCGGTGAGGATAGAGGCACTATGGTGTTGAACGATGCGGTTGTCCAGATTGATGAAATGTTCAACCAGTTCATCAATGCACCGGACGAGGCAACGAACATGCTCATTATCCAATCCGAGCGGGACGTACTCCATGAACAGATCGTGCAAGTGATGGATATTGCAAAACAGGCAGGTATAGATAAAATCGGATTCGCTATTGTCGCAAGAGACTGACAGTCTTACGCGACAGCAGTAGTAATCTAATTTTTATAGAAGGAGAATTCTCATGGCTTTAAACTTGGCTAAACGGCGGAAAACACAAGATGATGATGACATTCCAATGGCACCAATGATTGATTGCGTGTTTTTGCTGCTCATCTTCTTCATGGTATCTGCTGTCATGAAGGTTCCTCCGCCTTTTACTGTCACCTTACCCGATTCTGCAACGCAGCACGAATTTACGCGAAAGAAATTCAACCTTTTTGTTAACAGTGACGGACGTATCTCAATTGATGACCAAGAAATGTTGACACTGGAAGATATGGAACTTTTCATCGCAGCGCATGAAAACCAGATCACGACCTTGATCATCAAAGCAGACAAACGCGCCAAGCACGGCGATGTCATTGACGTGGTAGAACGAGCGAAAATGCGCTCCAGTAAACCGGAAGGTCTCGAAATCGCTTTCGCGGTGTCAGAAGAAGACTGAGAAACGCAACGAAATGAAAAAAGGCAGCGTTTGCTGCCTTTTTTTTTGTCTTACCGCCGATCAGATCAGGGTTTCTAACGCTTCTTTCGCTGCCTCCGGGTTGCAGCCCTCCTTTTCAGTTGGACAGGTGCCGGAAGCGGTGGCGGCGGCGGTGTTACAACCTTCCAAAAGTGGGGCAGGAACGCCTCCCAATTGGTGAGAATATTTTCAGCATGCTGACTACCAGTATATGCTGCGTGATTTTGTATAAGTGCCATCAGGCTCTTAACATCCGCCTCACTCTTCATCTTTTCTATTTTCACCCAATCCGGATTGAACCTCTGCTCAAACTGCTGTTTCTCGTCCAGAACATAGGCGGTCCCACCTGTCATTCCGGCTCCAAAGTTTCTACCCGTTTCACCTATAACCACGACTGTACCCGCAGTCATGTATTCGCAGCCATGATCACCGACACCCTCAACGACAGCAGTCGCGCCGCTATTTCGGACGCAGAACCGTTCCCCAACTCTACCCGCTGCATAGAGGGTCCCGCCTGTTGCACCATATAAGACCGTATTTCCAATGATTGCATTCTCACAAGTTTCAAACGAGGCAGTTGACGCGGGTTTGATAATAAGTTCTCCGCCTGCCATGCCTTTGCCAACATAGTCATTGGCTTCCCCTGTCAGCACGAATTGTACACCACTGATACAGAAGGCACCGAAACTCTGTCCGGCACTTCCCTCAAAGTTGCACTGAATCGTTCTATCAGGTAAACCCGTATCGCCATAACGTCTCGCGATTTCACCAGATAACTTCGCCCCAACTGTCCGGTGCGTATTCCGAATAGAATAGAAAAGTTGGACCGATGTTTTCTGCTGGATCGCTTCCGCGGCATCCTCGAGAATCTGATCATCAAGCGGAATATCCTCTCGGTCATTCCGTTCCTGCAGATGATAGCGAGGTTGTGTACCAGTTGGATCGGCAGGTGTCAGAATTTCGCTCAAATCAAGTGTTGCCGCCTTTGGATAATCTGTTAGGTCGATCGGTTGCAGCAATTCGGGACGACCAATAATATCGTTCAAGCACCTGTGTCCAAGATTCGCGAGAATCGCTCGAACTTCATTTGCGACCCCCAACATGAAGTTAACAACCATCTCAGGTGTCCCAGGATACTTCGCACGGAGTGCCGGGTCCTGCGTGGCTACCCCAACAGGACATGTATTCAGATGGCATTGGCGCGCCATCACGCATCCCGTTGCTACCATCGCTATTGTGCCAAAACCGTATTCTTCTGCTCCTAACATAGCAGCGATGACAATATCACGTCCTGAACGCATCCCACCGTCTGCCCGCAACACAACACGATCCCGCAATTCGTTCTCCACGAGCGCACGCTGCGTCTCTGCCAGTCCGAGTTCCCAAGGTGTTCCTGCATTCTTAATAGAACTAAGCGGTGATGCGCCCGTACCGCCTTCATGTCCGCTCACTTGGATGACATCGGCGTAGCCCTTTGCCACACCTGACGCAATGGTTCCAACCAAAAATTCAGATACGAGCTTTACGGCGACCTTTGCCCGTGGATTCGCTTGCTTCAGATCATAGATAAGTTGTGCCAAATCCTCAATAGAATAAATGTCGTGGTGCGGTGGCGGCGAAATCAACGGAACTCCCGGCACAGAATGTCGGATAGAGGCGATTTCAGCGGTTACTTTGTGCCCCGGAATCTGTCCGCCTTCTCCAGGTTTAGACCCCTGTGCCATCTTGATTTCTAATTCCTTCGCCGAAATCAGGTATGTTGGTGTGACACCGAAACGTCCGGATGCCACCTGTTTGATAGCACTCGAAGCAAGATCCCCGTTAGGCTGCTCCTTGAAGCGGGTAGGACTTTCACCGCCTTCTCCGCTACCGGATTTTGCACCGAGTCGGTTCATCGCGATTGCCAAAGTCTCGTGTGTCTCACGGCTGAGTGCACCGAAAGACATACTTCCGGTTGTAAAACGCCGAACGATGTCCCCCGCGGATTCTACCTCCTCAATTGGGATAGGCGTGCTCGGCTTGAATGCGACCAAATCACGTAAACTGGAGGGTTCACCGCTCTCAACAGCGTCAACATATTCCTCATAATCCTCCGACTTACCTGCCTTGACGAACTTGTGGAGTGATTTAAACACCGTCGGATTAAAGGCATGGAATTCGCCGTTTCTACGGAATCGGAAGTAGCCTGCTTCTTCAAGCGATGTGTCGTCTTCGCTTCCTGAAAATGCTTTTGCGTGGAAATGCAGCGTCTCGGCAGCGATTTCGGCAAACCCGATGCCACTTAAGCGTGAAGTGGTCCCCGTAAAACACTTATCAATAACCGTTGCATTGACACCGAGTGCCTCAAAAATCTGAGCACCACGGTAACTTGAGACCGTCGAAATGCCCATCTTCGCCATAATCTTCAAGATACCTTTTTCGACGGTTGCCTTATAGGTTTCGATCGCCTTCGCCGCTGTGAGTTCCTCAAATTCGCCATCCTCAGCAAGTTGAACAATCGTTGAAAGCGCGAGATAAGGGTTAACCGCCGCTGCCCCATAACCGATCAAGACAGCAAAATGGTGTTCTTCCCTCGCGTCCCCGGTTTCAGCGATAAGGCTGACCCGCATCCGCTTGCCTTCTCGAATCAGATGGTGATGAACAGCACCCACAGCAAGTGCCATCGGAATCGGTGCGGAATCAGGACTGACATCTTTATCGCTCAGCACGAGCAGTGTAATGCCTACGTCAACTGCCTCGGAGGCACGCTGACATAACGCCTCCAGTGCGGTCTCCAAGCCTTGTTTACCAGAAGATACCGGGAAACAGACAGAAAGCGTCGCTATCTGAAAATCGGGGATATTGAGATCCCGTAATACCTGTAAATCTGCATTTGTTAGGACGGGTGAAGGGATCCGAATGAGTCGAGCGTGCGCTTCAGTTTCTGTGAGCAGACTATGCCGTCGTCCGAGGTAAGTTGTGAGTGACATCACTAAACGTTCACGGATCGAGTCAATAGGCGGATTTGTTACCTGCGCGAAGCGTTGTTTGAAGTAGGTGTAGAGCGATCGAGGGTGCCGAGAAATCACAGCAGGTGGCGTATCATCCCCCATTGAACCGATCGCTTCCTTCGCTTCCGTTACCATGGGTTTGATAAACCGTTCGACGTCCTCAGTCATATAGCCGAACGCTTTCTGGTACATCGGCAGCTGCTCAGGCACAGCATCCGTCGTAGTGGAAGCATCGTCTTTTTCAGTGGGCAGCGTCACGACACCTTTCTGTACCCATTCGGCATAAGGTTTCTGCGCAGCAACTCTATGCTTAATCTCCGAATCCTTCAGTAATTTTCCTTGCGCTGTATCAACAGCGATCATCTGCCCTGGTCCCAAACGCCCTTTTTCCACAACACAACTGTCGTCAAGTTCAATAATACCGACCTCAGAACCCATGACAACGGTTCCGTCTTCTGTGACTTTGTAGCGTGCCGGTCTTAAGCCGTTTCTATCCAAACTTGCGCCAACGACAACACCGTCCGTAAACGCGACCGCCGCCGGTCCGTCCCAAGGTTCGCTGACACATGAAAGATACTCGTAACAGGCTTTAAGCACATCCGGCATATCCGGAATTTGTTCGTACGCCTCCGGGATCAGGCACATCATAGCGTGTAGGATATCGCGGTCAGAATGTGTTAACAACTCCAATACGCTATCCAAACTCATCGAATCGCTGCCGTGTTCATTGATTATGGGAACAAGTTCTTGGATATGTTCGTTCCAGAGAGGTGACTGCAAATCGGCTTCGCGTGCCCGCATCCAATTTCGATTGCCCATTAAGGTGTTGATTTCACCGTTGTGTGCAAGTGTATGGAAGGGTTGAGCGAGCATCCAAGTGGAGGAGGTGTTCGTACTATAACGTTGGTGGAAAACAGCAAGTGCTGCTTCAAAGTCTGAATCTTTTAAGTCCAGATAAAATTGCGCCAGCTGCGGTGCCACCAGCAATCCTTTGTAGACGATCGTCCGATGTGAAAAGGATGCGATATGGAATTCATCAAGTCCCGCCGCTGTGATACGATGTTCTAACACTTTACATATTAAATACAAGCATCTCTCAAAGGCGTCATCTGTTAGTTGCTCGGGTCGCCCGACCAATACCTGTTGAATGTCCGGCATTGTTTCTAAAGCCTTAGTCCCAAGCGCAGAAAGATCCAGCGGCACCGATCGCCATCCGAGAAGCGGAACACCGTACTGTTGTAACGTCTTTTCAACAAGTGCGCGCCCTTGTGCCAATGCCTTTTCGTCGTGTCGTGGCAGAAAAATCATCCCGACACCCATGTCATTTATCGAATCAAGGTGGACTCCGAGTTTCTCAAGTTCTTTTTGAAATAATTTTTCTGGGATTTGTGTTAAGATACCTGCCCCATCGCCTGTTTTTGCGTCCGCCGCCACCGCGCCTCGATGCGTTAGATTCGTGACCGCTTGCGTCGCCATCCTGATAATCTCATGGCTTCGACTTCCGAGGCGGTTCGCGACAAAACCTACACCACAGGCATCTTTTTCATTCACATTATTGTACATTTCTAAACTAATTCTCCATACATTCTTCTATATTTCTTTTCCATTGGCGTTTTAAATCAAGTTGTTACGTTTCGTCTTTTTGTATTTAATCCGCGGGACGAGGTTCACGTGCCTTAACCCTACACCTTTTTATCAAGGTTACAAACAGATCGGAAAACGGACTTCGCTTTCAGGGCTGGGTCGGACGCTGACGACTCGTATCCTACCGAAAATAGCGCGCCCTAAGGCAAGAGAGAGCCTCTGGAATCAACGGTGATTCGCGACCGGCTTGGTGGGTTTACATGCTGCGGTCCGGGACTTATTTTTTTACGACCAAAACCGCCTGTTAGTCTTAATTATACCGCAATTTAAGCCGAAAGTCAAGTGAATTCTCTTCCGCCTCAATAGCCAACCGCACATCCATCCCGGCTCGGATCCGAACCGGCGACAAGCATGTCAAAAGCAGGTCCAAATTGGTTCGGGTAGTCCCCGTCAAATATCCTCTTTCTCCTACTTAAAGACTGATACCACTATAGCACACAGTGCCCTTTTTGTCTTAGCATCAAGGCATCTGTAGCGTGGTCTCCTGTTAGGCTGTGGCAACTATCACTTGTAAAATATGAAACCCTATGCATCACTGATTTTTATTTGAAAATTAGAGAAATGTCAGATATAATAGATTAAGGGTAGTCCCCCATTTATTCCGGATGGTATTTCTAAAAGATGGGTGTTCACATCTCGTGTAACAATGATAGGTGGATGACGAATTAGAGGATGTAACATGGCTAAACAGATAGCACTTTTCAACCACAAAGGCGGTGTAGGCAAGACAACAACGACCTTCAATCTCGGCTGGATGTTGGCAAATAACAGGGCAGTGTTTTGGGCTGTTAGTCCGGGGAGACACCGCTCTCCGACGTTTTCGGGGGCCCGGGGGGTGGTTCATCAAAAGGTTGTCCCTTGGCTTCAGCGTCCATTCGACGTGTGTTCCACGCCTGCCACTGCCGATAAGCCTCCACTTTTCCTTGCTCAATGCCTTCAGCTTTTCCTTGCTCAATGCCTTCAGCTCGGACTTTCTCGACATCTGTCCTAAATCTGTTAGTCAAATACATGAGTATATCCCCTAATTGGATAAGCGAGACGAAGAGAAGTGCCTCAACAACACTCGCAGCTGCCAGATGCGTGTAGAACGTAGTTAGTTTTTCGATGAGCGGCTTAGCAGTATTTCCAAGTGTTTGGTAGCCAAACCAGATGCCATACGCCAAAAAAATAATGGTGTATATTTTTAGGGCAGGGTTTGCCCACTTGCGCGGGATACCAATAAACGGCACAATTTCATCGTCTCGTGCGTTATCGGCTCGATTTCGTTTCATTAAGTAGCATCTTTCATGCAATCATAAGTTGTGACATAAAGTATAGCGGAAAAAAGGGGGAATGTCAAGCCTTTTTGACAGAGACCTTTCGCTTACGTGAATATAGGAGGGGCCAGTATCTGAATCGCAGACTACGCGGATAACACGGATTAACGCGGAAAATACGTTATTAACCCCTCACATCACCATACCCGCATCCCGATACGTCTGCTTAATCAATTCAATCTCCGCATCCGTTAACCCGTACAACTGATACACCAACTCATCTATCTCCCGCTCAATATCACGGACACCACCGCTTTGTGGGTCTGCCAATATCTGCTTGATAAGGCGTGACAACTCTGATTTCTGTGCTGCAGTTCGATCGGCTATCGGGACATGTTTCATATATTGTGCAATAAAACGCAAGCCACCGCCTGCCCACGGATCATTAAGACTCTGAAATTTATGGCGTGCGTACCAATCAACCAATTGACTGTTTAAAATCGCAAGCAAGGAAAAATCCTCAGTAGGTAAAATGTAGGCGGTTTGTAAACAGTACGACTCCGTGGTATCATAGCATGCCCGCATAAATGGACTAATATCTGGATAGATAATTTTCGGCTTTTCAAACTCAGCATAATAAGAACAAGAACGAAGTTCCCAATAAAATACCCCTTGGTCGTCACGGGCAACCAATCGATCCCGATAGCGGCTCAAATGTGAATAAATCATTGGATAGATTTCGGCAAAAATCTGCTCGGCTTCTGAACTGCTTCTTGCATCTGACCAGGGCCACTCTCTGTTAGTGCTGCTAGCTATTGTTATCAGGTACTCGTTCACGGATTCCGCTTTCCATCTGTGAAGATTCCTGCCCCTTAGTAACGGTTTTATGAGTTCGTCACTACCACCATCCTCATCAATCAAATATTCACGTGTATCGGCATCTATAATAAAAGCATCATTACATCCCGTTTTGATACCAAAAAAGAATGTGCCTTGTTCTAATTCACCCAACTGGGTTCCAATCTCGTGAAGTTTTGCAAGTAGTGCGATGGTATCTGGCGATGTTAACACCCATCCATCTGGTGATAAGTCGTGGGCGTGGATCAAAAAAGAGCGTTCTTGAAACGCGTCGGAGAGGCGAGAGATGTCCGCTTCGTCACGAAAAGTTGCTGCGAGAAAAGTACTTTCATCCGATATAGAATTTCCAGCCAGGAGAATACAGGTATCAACACTTGCCTTAAAAACCTGAACACTTCCAAAATCAAGCAATCTATGAATGCACTGGTCATCAGAAAAGAATATTCGGAGTTTCTTGCCGTATGCTGCTCGAAAGAATTTATTGGAGGAGATATAAGTGAGGACTCCGGCTGCGCGAAGTAGCTCGGCTCCACGTTTGTAGAAGTAGACGTAGAGATCCGCAGTGCTTGTATACACTTCTGAGAATAATCTTTTTAAAGTCGGCTTAATCGGTCTAATGAGCTCCTGACGCACATAAGGCGGATTACCGATGACAATATCAAACCCGCCCTCTTGGAATACCTCTGAAAACTCAACCTGCCAGACAAACACATCGGCGTTCGCTTGCCATCCCTGAAGACTTTCCTTGAGCTCGGCAATTTCCTCACGAAGCCTCTGTTTCTCTGGGTCAGTATGGGTAACCAAATATTCCGCTTGATGTTCCTGAATCTGTTGAATCAAGTCAGCCTCGAGACCAATCTGTTCTGGTGCGGGACCAGTCAAACTATCTCCTGCTGCGACTTTGTAGTCCAAATTGGGCAGCGGTTCTGGTGTGTCGCCTTCGTAATTGACGGCGAGACTCAACCACAAACGGAGCATGGCAATATTGACAGCAAACTCATCCTTATCTACGCCGTAGAGGTTTTTCTGAATGATGTCAAGTTTACGTTGATAGATTATTGGAGAATCAATCTGATTACTTTGAAAAAGTGCTTCTCGCAAGCGGAGCAACTCACCCATCATGCCGAGTAGATAGGCACCACTGCCACAGGCTGGATCACATATTCGCAACGTCTGCAGGACTTGTAATACTCTCTCTGGATTCCGACTCTCGGATGCGTCTCCATCATCAACAAACGCCTTGAGGGTTTCGGGTGTCTCATCGGTTTTATTCTGGAGACAGATTTTCAAACTTTCTCGGCACATGAAAGAGACAACCGGCCGCGGTGTGTAGTAGCTGCCGGTGTCGTGTCTGCCGGTAACGAGTTCTTCAAACACTTTTCCAAGCATCTCTGGATCAACTGCAACCTCAATGTCAAGCGGTGTGGATTCGGTTACCGTGAAGTTGTACCGCTCGAAAAGTTTTAGGATTTCGGCGAATTTGTCGTTAGGAATATGTACCGCGTTGCGACTATCATATTCCTGCATCTCAAAGAGTCCACCGTTGAGAAATGGAACATCCCCGCGGCGTTCTTTAATAATTTCAGTAACTTCACCAGAATCGTGTGGTAAACCTGCCGCAGTACCGAGTCCATGGAAGAAAGTCCAATAGAGTCTATCGTTGAGGAAATTCTCTACAGTTGTAGATCTACTTGGCGGGTCATTAAGACAATCTGCCTCCCCCCCCCCCGCTTATCAAATGATTAGTGTTTTGTGTATGGTCCGTTGCATTCACAGTATTGAAGAGCGAACGGAGGTAATCGCGATTACCGTTGTAGGTGAGCCATCCTTTCTTCTCAATGAAACGAAGGAACATCAGTCGGTTAAAGAGGCGTTGCGTATAGAGTCGTCGCGCTTCTGTGTCCGCTTCTGGAATGCCTTCAACAGCGTCTTCTACTTGTGCAAAAACGCGTTGATAGTCGGCAAAGAATTTATCGGTGACCGCCTCTACATCAAATGCCGCTTGCCACGCTTTTAACCATGCCTCGTCATCTGGAAACCCGTCGCTTGGAAAAGCGAGTGCAGGGAAGTTATATTCACAGAGCGTGCGGATGTGGGTATCTCCCTGTTCCCAAGAGAAGATGGAAAGCACAGCACGCCGCCAATTTTCTGTAGTAGCAGCGAAGTGTGCAAAGGCAAAGCGTTGAAAATCGGTAGTGGTGCAGATAAAGAGAAGATGATCGTGTTTCCACGCCGGAAGGCTTGCGTCCCGATCTCGCCGTTCAACAAGTCCGCGGAGAACACGGCGGAGCGCGGTGCGATAGATGGATTCACTCTCAAATTGGAGGAAAAAGATTCCCCACGGCTGTGTGTTCTCAACAAATTCAAATGTAGGTTGATTGGTTGGGAAAGAGGGCAACTGTTGACACTCAGGAACTCGTTCTTCAGTCAATTCATCAAGGTCAAGGTCTTCAGGTGACCAAGGGTACGCAACATCTTCAAGTTCAACGTTTTCGGGAATGGGCCAATCAAGTTTCTCGCGTAGAAAGTCTAAAAGGGAGTCAAAGTTACGGATGCTGTGAATATCGTTTGGTGTTATGTAAGGCATTCAATCTCCTTATGAATCCAATCGGAAATAGTCCAGTAGAATATAATCATAGACAATGGGACGGCTTTTCCGCCGCTGCAGCACGCAAAGCCGATGTCTTGAAAACTGGTGGTAGTGCAGATAAAAAGCAGTTTATCGTAGTCCCAAAACGGAAGCAAAGCATTATGGTTGGGGCCATCAACGAGTCCCCGAAGGACTCTACGCAAAAGGGTTTTGCAGGCATCAAGTTCCACATCATCTGCAAATTCGATAAAGAAGATACCCCAGTATTGTTCGTTTTCCAATGAATCTAAATCTAAAAGTCGCAGCTGCTGATAGGTTTGGATGTTAGCATTAGGTTTACGCGTCACCGCAGACAAATCAAATTTGAGGTCATAAAGCTGCAGTTGTCTACAACTAATGATTCTGGCTTCGGTGTTAGCATCAAGTCTAAGGTCTTCCGCGGACCAGTCATAGGTAATTTCTTCAAACTCCAGTCCTTCGTCCGGAATGGGCCAATTGAGGCTATCCCGCAAAAAGTCAACCAAGGATTCAAAGTTGCGGACCTTTTGAATTTTGGGTGAAAATTCGTTGCGCATTTCGTTGCTATAGTCTCCTTGTCGAAAATTGATTTCAGGAAATCTCCATCCACGCGATGAGTTTCGGTTTTGCTCCCATCGGTGCCTGTATACGCATGAGATAGGTGTGTATGTGGCGTTCAATTTTCTTGCGTGCATCCACGAGGCCACCCGGACCGCTCTCCGTCCAGCGTGTAGCATTTTCATCGCATCGGATTTCGGGCCAGATATCCTCAACGTTATCAATAACCTCATCTATGTCAGCGTCATAGAAGTACCATTTAATTTCGTCATTTGGCATTTCATAACAACAGAAAAGTCCAACGGAGCCAAAGCGATCAAGCGGAATCGGTTCGCCATCGCGATTGAGAAAAGGCGGTAGCTCGTCGTCTACATCTTTGCCGGAAAAGAGTCGCATTGGAAGATCGGGCAGTTGCCGCCACAACTTAGGATTTGA
>JAAXHI010000448.1:0-22630 GCA_012270875.1 Candidatus Poribacteria bacterium
GATAAGATTTTCGCATGATTTAGCCTGCTACGGCACACGGCGTGTGCCTGCTACTTTATCTGCCGTGATAAAGACGGCGTTGAGGACATCCCGCTCCTGTTGTCCAGAGGGTTTGTTGATGACCGTATCCTCAACAACAAAAGTGCTGGAGGAGCCGCCGTCAAGATTAATCGCTTCGGTTGCGCCGAGTTCAATGAGTATGCTGGCGAGTTCGTGGAGCGTTAGACCGGTGCTATATTTCGGTTGCCGTCCGTCGGCGACTACCAAAAAGAGCGTGTCCGCATTGTAACCGAGTGCGGTTCGCGGTTCATGGCTGAGGTTTAGCATGGGGGTCCGCTTACCCGGTGTATGCCGTTTTTCAGCGTTATGCATCTCCACAAGCGTCTCATTTATCTTACCGTCCTTGAGGAGTCGGAGCCGTCCGCCGATAGCGTGTTGGACCTGATTCCATTCGGGGGGTGAGAGGGAGAGTGTGAGTGTGCCGTTTGCGCCAGTGCTGAACTGGGAAACACCCGGGTTTTTCAGTCGTGCGTTAATCCAGAGGATTGCCCCGTCTCTTGGAATTACGCTGTTCCCATTGCGTGAAACCGCTTCTACACGATACGGGTGCGCATAGTTCGGTGTTAAGGGGAATGAGAGTCCGCTAATTACCGCCTCTACGCCGCGGCGACGGTTGGTGCGTGTAGATTCGCCGAGTCGTGGTGTGTAAAGCGTTACCTGACATCCATCGAGTCTCCGCTGGTTGATGCATCCGAGTGGCAGTGTATGTGTGCCGATCTGGACGCTGGCTTCCATTTTCACGGCGGAACTCAAGAATTCGCCGGACTCGGTTACGCCGAAGCATGCATCGGTGTCAGTGGGTTGTGTGATGAGTTCACCGTCTTGGATGTGTAAGTTCTCTAACACGCCGCCGTAGCCGCGCATATCCCCGAGGACTCCGAAACCACCGTTGGTTGCGACGAGGACGCGCCGATCACCGCGTTGGTTCCGACGATTTGCCATAGAACGGACGGTCTCTTTCCCTAAAACTTGCGCATTTGCGAGTGCGACCTCAAAATGTAGCGTCGGTGCGTTGCGGGACATCTCGGCGACGTAGAGTACACATGTTTCAACGTCCCAATTGTAACGGTAGAGATGGAGTCCGGGGGTTAGGTCGGGAAACAGCACCTCTTTTTTACCACCGGCGTGCGCGATGGTAGCTGCTATCAAAAGGAGACAGATGATAATGGAGAATTTACGCATTACGGGAAATCTCGACGGCGAAATAGTCAATCGGTTGTTCTATGGGTGGACGCAGTTTCTTGACGATGAGATGCACCGCATCCACCGCGAATTGTTCTAAAATTACTGATGCCATCTTTTCGGCGAGTGCCTCAATGAGTTGGAACGACTGTTGTGTGCCGATCTCAACGATACATGAGATGACTTCAGCGTAATTAACTGTATCTGCGAGTGCGTCGGTATTGCCGGGGTTGATAAGCGGACACGCTAAGGTTGCATCAACTTCATAGTGGCCACCGACGTGTCGCTCTGCTTCGGGGACCCCGTGGTGGCCATGGAATCGAATACCTTTGATAATGAGTTTGTCCATTTTTCGAGAAACTTAGAAACAAAAATTTGCTGTTAACCTTATTCTTCCGCAATCTCTCCGAAGGTATGGGCAGGTGCGTTTAGGTCTTTGACTTGCTTTCCGTGCTTTCCGCCGGTGTAATCAATAGCGCGAATTTTCCAGTCGTCTCCATCTTTTTGGAGTGCTGAAATCAGATCTCCTCGTTGGTTACCCCATGCATATTCCCCTCGCAAGACTGCCTCTTTGCCTCGGCTATCAATAGCGATGTAGGTGATGTCAACTGTCATTGCCCCGCCGCGGAGCCGGAAAATCCCTTCCCATGCATCGTTTACATCCTGCCATCCCTCATTTTTCTCAAAAGTGCCAGCCCAAAACGTCCAGGCAGTAAAAACCTCATCTGCTTTTTTCTCGCTTTTGAACCAAACGTCTCCGAGCGTATCAACGTCCTTGTCGCCGTGAGCCTTTGCGTATACACCGTAAACCTCGCGAATGCCCTCCTCCTCGGCGGCGAAGTCAATATTTCTTTCGATAGTTACCGGTGGTTCCGTGGGTTGTGAAGATGTAGGTGTTGTCGTCTTTGTTTCTTCGGGTTCAGGGTCGTCTCCACCACATGCCATGATGCCGGTGACAAGCAGCATGATGATGAAGTAATAAATCGCTTTCGGTCTCATAGTTTACCTCCTGCGTTCCGTCCAAAATAGGTGAGTGCCATTCACACGCTTTTCTTATTTTAGCAGCATCTATGATAAAAATCAACTCAAATTTTAGTTTTAGTTATCGATTGTCGGTTTTCAGTTTTCAGAATAACAGATTTTGTGTTATACTTTTACTGAAGTTGGGATGTTGTTAATTGCTAAAATTCTGTTGAAGAGGAATCTTTATGAACGTTACAGTCAAATACTTTGCCGTATGCCACGAAATGTTGGATAGATCTGAAGAAGAGATGGACCTGCCAGAAGGTGCTACCGTCAAAACAATCTTACAAAGACTTGAGGAAGAGTGGCCCGAAATCGCTGAGTTCTACGAAGTCATGCAAATGTCTGTCAATTGGGAATACGCTACCGAAAATACCGAGCTTGAAGAGGGGGACGAGGTGGCGCTGATTCCGCCGGTGACTGGAGGACTCGATGTTTAAAATAACCGCCGAAGTCATTACGGGGGAAGAAGTCCGCGAAGCGGTAGAGGGACCGGATGCTGGTGCAGTCGTGCTGTTTTTTGGCACTGTCCGCAATAACACGCATGGCAGACCGGTAAGATGCCTTGAATATGAGGCGTATCCACCGATGGCGGAGAAGAAGATGGCAGAAATAGCGCAGGAAATCTCTGAAAAATGGGGACTTGACCGCGTTGCAATGGTTCACCGAGTCGGACAGTTAGAGATCGGCGAGGTGAGTGTCGCGGTCGCAGTTGCGTCGCCGCACCGCAAAGACGGATTTGAAGCCTGTAAATATGCGATGGATCGTCTCAAGCAGATTGTCCCCATCTGGAAACGTGAGATATGGGCGGACGGTGAGGCGGAATGGGTGAAACCGGATGCAGTCTTTTTCGATGCGCCTAAGCCACACAAAACCGCTCAACAAACTGACTAAAGATTGAGGTTCCCTGCGGAAACTGGTCCAACGCCATCCACTCATCTACTGTATGCGCTTGTAGAATGCTACCCGGTCCAATGATAACGGTTTCCATGTGCTGTGCGAAGACGGCAGCATCGGTGCCATAGGCGACGGTTTGGGGTTCAGTCTCACCGGTTATTTCAAGTGCTGCTTGGATAATCTCCGCATCGGGTGGCGTGCGTACCGGCGGCGCATCAATATACAAATCGAATATTAACCCGTGCTTTTCAGCCGAGTCCCGCGCTCGGTCTATCCATTCTTGCGGGTTGTCCCCCGGCATTGGACGGTAATTGATACAACACACGCTTAACGGCGAAGTAATATTCCCTGGGCACTCGCCATCACTGATAGTGATATTCCAATCCGTGAAAGCTGGCGTGAATTCATCGTTGAAATACCGGGTATCGTTCATCAATTCGTGATAGATATCCCGCATTTCTGCGAGAAACGGGATTAACTTTAGATTCGCGTTGTCGCCTTCACCTGTACTGCTGTGCGCTGCACGCCCGTGGGCTGTGGCAGTAAAGCGGACAGTCCCTTTGTGTGCATATACGGCGTGTAATTCCGTCGGTTCGCCGACAACGCCGTATTGTGGAAAGCCGTACTTTTCATTAAACATCTGCGACTTTTCTGCAACAGCTATTGCCCCGAGGTATCCCACCTCTTCATCAGCCGTGATGACGACATAGAGCGGTGCCTGTAGATCCGATGCTGCATAGTGCGACGCTGCTTCAATCATGCAGGCGACACTGCCTTTCATATCGCAACTGCCTCTACCGTACATCTTTCCGTCAACGATCTGTGCCTCAAACGGATCCGTTGACCAACCGATAGTAGGGACGGTATCTATGTGTCCAAGGAGGGCAAGCCCGCGCGCACCGTTCACCGGTCCTTTGCGTCCGATGAGATTTACCTTCAGCACACCTGCCGGGTCTTTGTACTCGACCCGTTCCACTTCACAATCAATAGCCTCCAACGTTTCCGTAAGGAAATCCATGACTTCAACGTTGCTGAGGGGGCTGACTGTATTATATCCAATAAGAGTTTTGGTTAATTCTTGTGCATCCATAGTTCGGAATTTTATGAAAAATACGAAAATTTGTCAACAAGTTTTTTAATGGCAGTCGGAGACCATCAGCCATCAGTTGTCAGTAATTAGCCATTAGCAGTCAGCGAAGAGGTTCGCGTGCGTCATGAATTTTATATTACAGTGCGTCTATTTCACTGTTGGTATTCATAGGCGGTGATGGCGATAGCAACGATTGCGGCGGTTTCTGTACGTAAGATGTTTGTGCCGAGCGTTACGGGAACACATCCGCTTTCAATTGCGACAGCGACTTCCTGATCAGAGAAACCTCCTTCTGGTCCGACAAAGAGTGCAATAGATGTGGGTTGCGAAGTTTCCCGCAAAACTGTCTTGATATGCTGTGTTTGCGATTCCTGTTCGGTTTGTGGGTTGAGAATTAGGCGGAGTGAAAAATTTTCGAGTTGTGTGAGCGATGTCTCGAAGGTCTGCGGGTGGTATAACTCAGGTAGCCACGCGCGCTTACACTGTTTCGTAGCGGAGATAACGATACGATGCCAACGTTCATATCGATTTTGGCTCGGTTTTTGTAAAGCGTGCGCTGAGGACATCGGCACAATCTGTGTAATTCCGAGTTCTGTGGTTTTTTGGAGGATCAGTGCCATCTTATCATTTTTCGGCAGCCCTTGGAATAGAGTGAGTGAAGGTGGTACTTGTGCTTGAAATTCGTGGGTGAGGATTCGAGCTTCACTTGAAGGTCGATTTGTGTCCGTATTAAGCACTTCCGCAGTATAAATATTGCCCTGCCCATCAATGATTCGGATAATCGCACCGGGTGTTATGCGGAGGACGTTGCGGAGATGGTGCTGCTCTGAACCGGTGATTGTCGCAATATCGGTACGAATCTGAGGCGGCGGAACATAGAGGGTATGCATCTTGAGGTGACGCTTTAGGTTGTGCCGGTACGAAGTTTTTCGATAACTGTCTCTGGCTGTTGACTGCGGAAGATGGCGGTGCCTGCGACGAGAATCGTTACGCCTTGACGGATTGCGAGCGGTGCGATCTCTGTGGTTACACCGCCGTCAACGGAAATATCAAGAGGCTGCTCTGACTTTTGGGTGATTTGATGTAATTCCGCTATTTTCGCGAGTGTATCGTGTCGAAAGGTTTGCCCACCGAATCCAGGTTCGACACTCATAGGCAGTACCAAGTTAATCTCTGAGAGATATGAAGTGACTGCAGCGGTCGGCGTTTTGGGTGAAAATGCTAAGCCGGGTTTAAGCCCGTGCGTTTTTATGGCTGAAATGACTTCGCTGGGTGCATCAGCACTTTCGATGTGAAATGTAATGAGATCTGCGCCTGCTTCGGCAAGTGCGTCAATATAACGCAGGGGGTGCGTTACCATAATGTGAACATCAAACGGAATCTCAGTAATTTGGCGAACAGCAGCAATGAGCGGTGGGCTGATAGCAAAGTTCGGTACAAATTCACCATCCATTACATCAAAATGCAGCATATCCGCGCCAGCATCAACGACCCGTTTGACCTCTTCACCAAGGCGGCTGAAGTCTGCAGCGAGCAATGAGGGAGCAATCTTAGGGGTATGAATTGCGTTGTTCCTCCAGTTTCGTTCTATTTGTAAACCCTTTCGAGTACTTTTTCGCCGTTCTCGAAGACGATCACTTGTGTTTGTCCAAAAACACGGACCCCTTTTTGTTCGAGGTTAATCATTGTGTCGGGTGAGTAGTGTTGGTCAACTGCAACGCGTTCACCTGAATCATCCTTTATAATAATTCTAATGTGGCGCGATAGATTTTGATTTCCGTCTTCGCTGACGTAGTACTCAAACGGTAGCAGTCTACCGATGTTTTCATCCTCCGGTTGCCCGCTAATTTCAAGGGAGACCAAGTCTCCTGTTTTCAGTGTTACACCGCCTGCCGGTTTGTGGGCAATAATTGCACCTTCCGGGATTCTGGGGTGTGAACTATATTCAGTTTCAACGTTGAGTCCAGCGGCTTCCAAAGCAACAAGTACGTCCGTAGCGGGTTGGCCTTGGAAATTCGGGAGTTGAATGGATTTTGGGGAGGGGCCTAAGCTGACCAAGAGGTTAACAGGCGTTCCGCGTCGTTGACCACCACCTTCTGGCGGGGTTTGTGCGATGACAGTATTTTGTAAGTGGGTTTCGGAATGGACAGTCGCGACCAGATTTCGGCGAAAACCGGCGGTTTCGATCGTATCAAAAGCGGCATCCTGCGATTTACCGATGACAGAGGGGACGGGTGCTAATTCGGCACCTATACTAACCGTGATTTTAACAGGTTGATAGGACTTGATTCTAAAATTTGCCTCGGGGTCTTGGGCGACGATTTCACCTTTCGGGGCATCACTACTCGCCTCCAGAATCGTTTTCGCGGGTCGGAGCCCTGCTTTATCAAGGATAGGGACGGCTTCATAGTAGGTCCTACCCGTAATATTTGGGACAAGCACCTCCTCTGTCCGAACCCATCTTGGAATAACCACGAATACGATTAAGACTGCGATTATACCGGATAGAATCAGGAAGTAGAGTGAAACCTTGACGGTGGCAAATAGAACATTATTAAGGCTATTCATGATGTTATGGGACTGTCAAAAGTTGTTCGCCTGACTTTAGCTGGTAACCGTTGATGAAATCGTCCGCTTCCATCACCTTTTTGGTTGCGGGCTGAATTTTCAGGAGTTGTAGTGTTCCGTCTGCTGTCGCAACGAGTAGTTTTCGTTTCTCGACGATTTCAAGCGTTCCTGACGGGACATCAAGTATCTGCGGAAGCGGTTGACAACTAATAATCTTGAGTCGGTGCTTGTCTCGAAAGAAGGTATAAGCACCGGGCCAGATCGCGGTACCCCTTACAAGATTATGAATTGTTGTTGCGGGTTGATTCCAGTCAATATGTCCGATCTCCTTTGTGAGTCGCGGTGCATGCGTTGCCACCGCGTCGTTCTGAGGGGTTGCTGGTGGCGGTGCTCCGACCGGCATATCGGTCAGAAGTCGGATAAGTTGATTTGCACCAAGTTCCGCTAACTGGTCTGTTAGTGTGAGTGCGGTATCCTTATCTTGAATTGGAATAGAGGCAGTAGAGATAATATCGCCTGTATCTTCGCCTGCATCCAATAACATAAGTGTTACACCTGTTTGCGTTTCTCCGTTAATCAATGCCCACTGAATAGGTGCTGCGCCTCGATACTTCGGGAGCAGGGACGGATGTAAATTGATGGTCCCGCACGGCGGAATATCCAAAACGGTCTGCGGCAGCAGTTGACCGAATGCAGCAACAATAATTACGTCTGGTGTCAGGCTTTCAAGGATGTGCAGGAAACTTGGCTCTCTCACCTTCTCAGGTTGGTAGATCGGTAAATTATGTTCTGTTGCGAAGATCTTGACAGGCGGAGCGGTGAGCCGTTTTCCGCGTCCACTGGGTCGGTCAGGTTGCGTGACAACACCGATAGGTTCAAACTCGTGGGTGATCAGTTCTCTGAGTGCTGGCACAGCAAACTCGCTGGTTCCCATAAAAAGAATACGCATTTTTTTAACTCGGCTATCAGCCATCGGCTGTCAGAGGAGTGGCTACCGGAAACCGTGGGAAATCTTCAGCAAAGAGATTTTCTGATAAATCAGAATTCTCTTGCTGACAACTGACCGCTAATTGCTGATGGCTATTTTAGAAGCGGATCTGAAGGAACGGCATCGCGAGACCGGCAGCAGGTTCATTCGCCCATCTATTCAGGTTCTTATTCATTGCGTTTTGCAAAGACATACTTCGGTATCTTGCTGTATATGGATCTGTTTTGGATAGACGCGCGATAGTGCCTTCAACAGGATCTTCTTCTTCAGTTGGAGGTACTTTAGGTTCGGGTACGCGGGGTGCTGACCTATCAACATTGCGAGTATGTAGCCAGTCCCATACCCCGATAAACAGGGACAACGAGATAGCACCGATGCCAACGATGCGATAGTCTTTCGGTGTCAATTCAGGGGCAAATATATTCTCACGATACATTTTTATCCCTCTAACGGCGACATAACTGTGAATCGCGGTGAAGGGTAAGGAACTCAGCGTGATAATCTCAAATCGCCGCAGGGCACTTTCACTGTAGTCGGCATGATCATGATCCTCTTCTTGTGTTTCTTGTCCTGAAAGCCCGGATTGAAACTGCGCGCTTGCGTGTGGTAGTGTGAAAACAAGAAGAAGTAAGTTAATCAGGAAAAATTGAGTGCTAAACTTATACATGAATTCCCTCCGTGGACGAAGAATAGCGTTGATTCTCGTAATGCCAATCAGCAAGTCAAGCCTGCTGGTCTTGATTTCGGCTGCGGAACAGATAAACGATTAACATACCTGCCCCGATGCAGACGGAAACATCGGCGACGTTAAAGGTGGGCCAGAAAAGCCTTCGGCTGGCTATACCGAACTGAAGAAAATCAATAACTTCACCCAAATAGAGTCGATCAATGAAATTCCCGATAGCACCGCCGAGTAAAAAACCTAATGAGACCTGCATCCAACGGCTCTCTCTGTATCGGAGATAATAGGTGAAAATGAAAACCAACGCGACAATCGTAATGAGGATAAGCAAAAATCTATGTCCGGCGAGCACCCCAAAAGCCGCGCCATCATTTCTGTCGTGTCGAAGATTGAAGAATCCCGGAATAATCGGAATCACCTCTATGCCTTGTGTGATATGGTTCTGCACCAACCATTTGGTCCCCCAATCGAGTATCAACATCGGAACGGCTACGCAGATTAAGGGTATAATGTTCAGTGTTGTGCTTTTTTTAGGATTTTGCATCGTATGCGCTCTTGCGTGCCTCCCATTCCGCTTTTACATCGTCTTTCTTCATATCGGTAGGCTGTAAATCTTGTCCAATCAGAGGCGAGTGTAAGTGCCAGTTTTTCTGAAAAATACTATGACTATTGGTTGCTCCATCTACGGAAATGAACCGATAGAAATGTTCCGCCAGAAAGGGGGTCAAAGGTGCGAATCGTTGCAGAATCGCAGAACTTATCTGTGAAAGCGTATGGTGTGCTGTATGCGAGGTTGTAACAGAATCGGATCCCATGGCGTGGATGTAAAAGCGAAGGTCGTCCTGACAGAACTTAGTTAACGTTGCCCACATTTTGTGGAGATTCCCCTGTTCGTAAACCTGCTGTACCTCTTGCAAGCGTTGATCGGTAATGATCATTGCCAGCGCATCAATAGAGAGCCTCTTGCTGGTGGCAGTCTTTCCTTTGCTATCTACGCTGGATACTTCAGGATTCGCATGCGTCGGAGCACTGGCGAATTGGGTCTCCGCTTCGTCTTTATGGACTTTCGGAGATGCGTCTACATTTTCGGAATCGAGCAGGAACGGATGGAGGTGCTCTCTTATATCGTCGAAGAGTACTTGGAGCTGCTGATATTGGTCCAAGTAACTTTCTGCGAGTTTCTCAAGTTGTTTGTGCCCCGCCTGTTTTGCCTTGATATTGGGTGCCATTGCGACAAGGCGTATCACGTCGGCGGGATACTTGTTAAGAAATGCGTCTTCGATCTGCATTTCACCATTAATTTTCGGTAGTGACTTAAGCGTTAGTTGCTTAAAGGGCTGACTTTCTTTAATTGGACGACTTCTGCTCAGGGCAGCGGAGATAACACTGATTTCAGCCAACCATTTTGTCCATTCAGCATCGTCCGTACGCGTTTGTGGTACAAACATGACGCTGTTATGACCACCGAGCGGTTTTTTGAAGTCAGAGTTGTCAATGATTTGGAGCAGATTGGCAAAATGACTATCAATGAGCGTAGCCTCTTTGCGAAAGTCGCCTGAATTACAATTGAGACAACGGGTATCTGCGGGCAAGAGTTCTTCGATGCTTAATCCAAACCAGAATTCAAAACTGCGTTGGATAGAATTACGGATTGCGTTGAGCGTATTTTTATCGGTGAGCGGTTCATCGCACTGGTCGCAGAGTAGAATTGGAAGTGGCATGCCCCATTGGCGTTGTGTTGAAACTTGCAACTCACCGAAATTAAGGACGACATCCCGGATGTCGCTAATATGTTTATGTTGTGTATCGCCGTAATTATCCCAATATTCTTGAGCATTGAGAAGTTGGGTCGTGCTGTAGTTTTTTGAGGTTGAGAATACCCATTTTGAACACGGACGAAAAACGGCTAATTCTTTGCATCGCGGACAGTGTGGTGCTTGTATTTCATCGTTATGTGTTTTTAGGAGGTATCCGTACTTTTCCAGCTGCGGGACAATAAACTTTTCTGTATCAAACAGATATAAGCCGCACAATTGCGCCGCCTCTTCAGTGAATCTTCCGGTTTCGTCAAAAATAGGGGTGGCATTTATATCTAATACTTGGGCAATATCGTAACTGTGCTGATGGTGGGCAGGGTTTAGCGGCATAACGCCGGATTTTAAGGCTGGCGTTGTTTGGTCATCGGTTTCTGCAATTAGCGTTTCAGGGATGCGCGTAATCTTTAAGGTTTTCGATGGAAAAAGTGGGTGCGCTACTGTGTATTTTGCGAGTTCTGTCGCTTTGATTTTCTTGACCAATTTCGGTTTAGACTGCCCCTTCGCGAGATGTTTACAAAAATGTTCGAGTTGAGGCTCTGCAAAAAGGAGGTATTCTTCTCCACATTTGGTGAGCCTGTAGGTAGCCTCTGTCGTAATCCCGAGTTCGACGATACCGGCTACTTCCCATAGATGCGGCATCTGGACGCAAAAGGAGACATCAATACCAAATTCCTCTAATCCGGAATTGAATGGAAACTTCACGTAACCATTCAAGGCGTGTGTAGGTATTTGTAGGAGATTCGCTTCGTTGATTGGCGTTGTGCACTGAGGACACCAGGGGCTCAGTTGAGGTAGATCTTGTAGGTAGTCGGAATCCCGTAATCGGCTTATGAGTGCGATGAGTCTGGCTTCCTGCCGGGATTCGAGTGTTTTCTGTGAGGCATCCCAATCCGCGAAGACCCCGAGTTGATGGAATTTCTGTTTTTGGACTTCCAATTCTTGTTTGTGCCGTGCGCGACATCGCTTGCGAAGGACAGAGAGTTTGAGTGGAGGTTTGGATTTCGCCTCCGCTATAATGCTTTCCTCAATCCAGAGGGGATAGGTTTCCCACGCGGGTACGTATGTGACGTGGTGTCCCTGCATTAACGAGGCTTTGAGGAAAATGTCTTGGCAAATCTTTCTGGAAAGCGTATCAAGCGTCAGCGCGTGAACAGAGGTGGGCATTTCCCGAAGGACGTAGGTTTCTGGTTGAGGGGAGTGATGTGCCTGCGTCGGATTTGCATTTGACGCGGTGCGTTCTGTAGGTGTCGCTTTTTTGTTCGCGAGCGGGTAAACGTCAAGGTTTTCCCAAACTTCCAGAACGGCTTTTTCATTTGTCCGTTCTGTCAACTGGCGTTTCTCATCTGGCTTTGAGGTTTTACCCCGTTTACGCGTCGTATTTTTTGCGGGGGAATTTCGTTTTTTCATATTTGTTGTAAGCGTCGCTTCTCAGTTTTACCGTCCTTAACGGATTGGCATCTCTGTTGATATGTTACCGAAGCCACTGAACCAGAATCTGTAATAGAATAATCAGTATAAAGGGTGAAATGTCAATACCAAAGCTTCGAGACATCGGTTCAAGTACCTTACGAATCGGTCTTAAGGCTGGATCAACGAGGCGACCCGTATACTAATAGATTTGTCTAACGGTTGAATTCTGTGTGCCAAAAACAAACCAAGAAAGCACTGCATTTGCGAAGACCACTATTGTGTAAATATCAAGCAATTGAGCGAGGAGCCAAGCGAAGTTGAGCATAGTTATTATTTATGTCCTGTCTGTTACTCCAGAGATTATGCCCTGCCGAGTTCTTTGGCTCGTTCTGTTGCAGCAAGAATTGCTTCTGTGATCGTTGCGCGCAAGCCGCCGCGTTCCAAGGCGTGAAGTCCGGCGGCAGTTGTTCCACCAGGCGTAGTAACGCGATTTTTGAGCGTCGCTGGATGTTCCTCGGTTTCGGCTAACATCGTAGCTGCACCCAGCACAGTGTGAATTGCGAGTTTCTGAGCATCCGTCCGCGCTAAACCGACGTGGACACCCGCGTCAGCGAGTGCTTCAACGAAGAGTGCGACATAAGCAGGTCCGCTCCCACTGACACCGGTGACGGCATCAAGATGGCGTTCCTCCATAACTAAAGAGACACCACAAGCATCAAAAATTTTCTGGGCAACTTCGAGATGTGCCGCATCCGCTACGGTGCCAGCCGTTAGGACCGATATTGCAGCCCCGACCGATGCTGAGATATTTGGCATCACCCGAACGATCGGTGGTGCGGTGTCAAAATAGGATTCAAGTGTTGTGGTAGTGACACCCGCTGCGATGCTGATGAGCCATTGGGGTGCCGATAAACTCCGTGCAACTTGTGGTAGAATGTTTGGGACAGCCGCTGGTGGCACTGCACAGAAGATAGCGTCTGTCTTTTCTACCAAATTGGCGATAGTGCCTGCATCGTTGGTGCCCTTTTCGTCACAGAGTTGTTGGACAAGTGTGCTGTCTATGTCGGTGACCCAAATTTGTTTTGCGGGGAATACCACATCCGCAATACTTCGGACGACAATACCGCCCATTTTCCCAACACCTATTACACCTAATCGAAGGTTTTCTGCCACTTTGTTCTCCTGACGGCACCGATACTGGATGCATCTGCCTACATTGAACCGCGTAAACTACGTTGAAGGTTCAAAGATTGCTCTACCGATTCTAACGAGATTCGCGCCTTCTTCTATAGCAACCTCAAAATCATTTGTCATCCCCATGGAGAGATACTGCATGGTAACCCCGGGGAACTGTTGCGTCTCTACCTTTTCGGCAAGAGATTTCAGTAGTGCGAATGCTGGACGATTTGCGTCGCGTGAAGGGCTTAACTGTCCCATTGTCATGAGTCCGACGATATTTGCTGTCGGATACGCTTGTGCCGCTTCCATGAATGCCAGCAAATCCTCCGCGTCTAAGCCGTGTTTACTTGTTTCGCGAGTCGTGTTCACCTGAATTAGAACATCTATCCGTTGTGCTTGCGCTTCGGATCGGCGTGCTATTTCAGCTAAAAGCCGCAAGCTGTCAACAGAGTGAATCAACGAAAACATCTGAAGCGCGACTTTAACTTTGTTCCTTTGGAGGTGTCCAATAAGATGCCAACGGCATGTTTCACGAGCAGGGACGGCATTTATGGTTGCGTTGACTGCGGCGTACTTTTCTTGTGCTTCCTGTATTCGGTTTTCGCCGATGTGTGTAACACCGGCAGCGAGAACCGCCTGCATTTCCTGTACGGAACGTCCTTTTGTAACAGCAACGAGTTCTATTGAATCCGGTGTTCGATTGCTCCGTTCCGCCGCGCGGGCGATACGTTCGTTAATACTGAAGAGATTCTTGACAATCGGATCCAATTGGCACACCCCTCGCATGGTACTGTGAGTCTCTTTTTAATTCCAAAGTCGGTTCGATTACAAGGGTTGATTAGGCTTCAAAATTGTCCGTTGATTGTGCTTCTGAATTTAAGCGTTTATTTGTCTGGAAAAGTATGCCAATAACGGCGACTAAGACAGCGATGCTAATAATACCGATGCCGACTGTTATCGTATACGTTGCCTCCGTATAAATCTGCGTGACTTGCGCTGCGGTGTTACTTTCCGACAAAGTCTGTCGATACCTGTTCGGATGGATGCCACCCAATATAACGAAAACAAATCCGATAAGACCTATAACAATTGATAACGTTATGAAAAGTATGCGCATTTACGGTTCCTAAGTATCTACCGAATCGTCGCCTAACAATAAACCAAAGAAATTATTGGTCCTAACAAACTGGAACATTTTGGGAAAATAACGCTACAAATTGTCGAGAGGTTACGATTGTGGGCAGTGCTGGAACTGTTGTCACACAATTCACGATATTTGTATATTTTAATGATACCATATTCTTGTGAGGAATGCAAATTTTTCATTTTGCGGTTGTTCGTAAAAAAGGTGCCGGGGAGAAGGCTGAAATTGCGAACCGAACGGCGCAGGTGAAACTAAAGAGATTTAGTTTTCGGGGTTGAGTCTGATAAATGAGAGCATTCTGCCTGTTTGTCCGTTCTCAGCCCGATGTGAATAAAAAAGATCCGTGCGACAGGCGGTACAGAAGGGGATACGGAAATAGCAGTGGCGGGTAAGCCTATTTCGATTAATTGATTAATGTTAGCTGCTTGTAGACTCAGGTTTGTGCCGTTGCGGACGGTGCTGCCGAAGCGTTCCGTAAACTGGTCAAGCAGTTCTGTGCTGACGGTATAACAACACTTCTGGATGGAGGGTCCCAAATGAATCTGGCAGTTTGCGGCAAGCGTTCCGAAGCGTGTCTCCATTCGGGTGAAGGCATTTGCGGCTATACCTGCAAAAGTGCCTCGCCAACCTGCATGAGCGATACCGATTGCGGGGGTTACGACATCTAAGATGAAAACAGGGATACAATCCGCAGTGAAGATGCCCAACGTTACGCCACATCGCGCAGAGATAAGCGCGTCCGCTTCGGGTCGCAATTTCGGGATCATTGGTGCTTCTTCATGTACATCAATAACTTCGGTACTATGAATTTGACGACAATAGTGTAGATCTGCCGAGCCGGTCTGTTCAAAGAAAAGTGCTCTGTTAGCTGCGACTGCGTTTGGATCATCACCCACATGTTCAGCAAGATTCAGGGAGGCGTATGGACTACGACTGACACCACCGCAGCGTAGACTCACACCAGCGGTGACGATACCTGTTGCTTCAAGTTCTTGAATGGGGTAATAGATCTTCACGGTTTGTAATCTTCTCTTGGCGGACTAAAGATGTCAAGTGCGACAGCGGGTTCATCGAAGGCTTTGGCGCTGTGTTTCACATTGGAAGGAATGAGATAAGCGTCACCCTTTTTAAGGATCCGTGAATCTCCATCAATCGACAATTCAAATGTTCCGTCAAGGACCATTCCCATCTGTTCATGCGGATGGCTGTGTTCAGCGACAACGCTATGCGGTTTCAGATGAACAAAGGACATCATCAGTTTCTCGCCGTGAAGTGTCCGGATGCTGGCTCCATCAAAAATCTCTTTTTCGGGTTGTTCATCAATGACAAAAAAGGGCATCGGTTAGGCGTGCCTCCTGTTTTCTATGCGGGTGCGGTTTGAAACGCTACCAGCGTTGCATGGCTTTTCTATGGAAACGGAACATCTGGCGTAGCAGGTTCGACGTAAAGCAATCTCTTACAACTTGAGCAGTAGACAGGTTTCTCATACTTTTGTGCTTCTTTTAGCGTCTGGGGTTGAATGGCGATGCGGCAGCTGCTGCAAATGCCGTTCTTACCCAAGGCTACAAAACCGACTTTCGCTCGTGCCGCGCCCGATTGGCTTGCAAGCTGCGCTTTCATCCACCGGTGATATTCGTCCCTGCGTACCTTGTTGATCTTCGGAAGAAATTCCTTGCGCTCTTTCAACTGTTCCACTCTTGTCGTTTCTAAGGCACGTAGTTCCTGTCGGAGTTCCTCAGTTTCGGCATCCGTTTTTGCCTTTTCTTGATTTACCAGTGTTTCAAGTTCCGCCAATTCTTGCTTTAACTGGTCGGATTCCTCCATAAGGAGTAGGATCGTGTCTTCAGCCTCTTCATCTTGTTGGTCTAAGAATTCGATCTGTCGTTCTAAGGCGGTATAGGCTTCGTTGGAGGTGACGGTCCGCTGTTCGTCTTGATATTTTTCGCGTTGCACAGCGTTCGTTTCAATTTCAGCATTTTTGGTGCGCTGTGTTTTTTCTGCTTCCGCGAGTTCCGCTGATTTTGCTGCGAGATCTACTTCGTGTTTGGCGACCGTCGCCTGTAGTTGCTCAATCTGGTTCGGGATGTCTTGGAGTTTTTGTTGGATCGTCAACAGTGCCGAATCACGTTCTTGTAGTTGGTAAAGCAGTGCAAGCTGCTGCCTCAAAGACTCGTTAGCCATTATATTTCTGACTCCTTTTCGACGAGATAGGCGAAAAAAATACCGAGTTGATACAGAAGGAAGAGTGGTATTGCCATCAATAACATTGACCACGGATCTGCGGGTGTCAGCAATGCCGACATGACACAAATACCTAATAAAGCATAGTTCTGTTTTTCACGGAACCCTCGCGCATTAATCACACCAATACGGGATAGAAACGCCATCACTATCGGTAACTCGAAAGCGATACCGAAACCTAAGATTAACCGGGTGATGAAACTTACATAGTTTTGCAAGTCCCATCTGTTCGGCATATTTGGGAACAGTTGTGCTGAGAATTGCAGGACCACCGGTGTAACAATAAAATAGGCGAAAGCGGCGCCAAGGATGAAAAATGTGAGGATAATCAAAAAAAGCGGGATAGCAAATCGCCGTTCTTCGCGATTTAACGCCGGAAACACAAATGCCCAGACCTGATAAATGATGATGGGGAGTGCCAACAGAATACCCGCCGTAATCCCCAATTTCAGAAACGCCATGATGCCTTCTAACGGACCGACTTTCATGAGTTCGGCATTGACTTCAGAAGTTCCGGCACGCATCACGATTGCTAAAAAACCCAATATTGACGCTTCAGAACCGCCAGCAGTGTCAATAGTACGTGCGATCAGCGTATTCATAGAAGTGCCCAACGGGAACATAATTACCTTCTCAATAGGTCCACTAAAGGATAGACATAATAAGGTAAAAACGGCGATTGTGATTGCAATGATGATAATTCGCCGCCGGAGTTCCTCCAGATGCTCCCAGAAGGTCATTGCGACATCATTAGATTCCTGAGATTCCATAATACGTATTGCTCGCGAGGTTGATATGGATTAAGAAGATTTCGGGGGTTTGATATTTGGTTCCGGGTCCTTATCGATTTCATCTGCTGCCTTTGTCAGTTCATCTTGGAGTTCGGAGCCAGCACTTTTAAATTCGCGTATCGCTTTTCCGAGCGAGCGTCCCATTTCTGGTAGTTTTTTCGGTCCGAAAATGATGAGGGCAGCCACAAGGATTATAAATATCTCCATTCCGCCTATTCCACCCATGTTCTTCGTTCCTCCTTCAATGATATATGACAGTCTGTTACTGTTCATTAGTATATCATGAAATCAATCTATTCGCAATCAATTTTTTATAAGTTATAAGTTATAAGTTATCGGTTGTCAGTAAGAAGGGTTGTGGTTATGGGTTATCGGTTGTCTGAATCGCGGATTACGCGGATTTTGGAGACGGAAGGGGGAAGGGTTGAGCGTGTGCTTTGGTGAGAAGCAACGCGTGGTTATTCTTCAGACCGGTTTAACGCAATCCAGTCGAGAGCCTTTTTTTGGATGTCCACTGCCTGCGTTAACCTACCAACGAGTTGCTCCAGTTGTGCAATGCGTTCCGTAGAGGCATCGGACTGCTTACGATTGGATTCAAAGAGGGTCGCCGCATTTTCAAGGAGTTGGCGTTTCCATTGTGAGAGTTGTGCTTCGGTGATGTTATGTTGACGACAAAGTTCTGCTTCGGAGTTTTCGCTGCTGAGTGCCGCAATCACAACTTTCGCTTTAAATTCGGGGGTGAATCTTTTGCGTTTTCGTTTGGTGCCCATTGGATGCTCCTTTCTATAGGATTGGTATTGTAGCGCGATCTTGGTTTGGAGTGTGGTCTAAATTTTCGATGGCATTACACCGCCGTTGTGTTTTTGTGCGACGAGGTCGATGCCTATATCGTTTGCGTCGTAGTCTGTTCGCGTTGCTGCCCACTGTTTATAGAGATAGACTTCGGAGAATTGTTTTTTGTAGTCGGGGTCTTCAGTGAAGTATGTTTGCATTAACCGTTCAAAGAGTTCACCTTTACGGTATTCGGATTGGGCTTTTTCGCGGATGTAGTTGAGTACACTTTGGAAGCCGGGGTCGGTTTGTCTGCTTTCGCTTTCGAGTCCTAAGTATGTTTGTGTTGTTTCTGACATATCTGTTCCCTTCACCTATAACCATAAAGTTGTATTCCGTAATTATACCGCCACGAGCATTTTCTGTCAACGCCCGCGCTATAGAAATCCAAGGGCATTCAATTCTCCTGAAAAACCTTCAAATATCAAATGGATCTCAGATGACACGCACCTAAAAATCCGCGCAATCCGTGTAATCCGCGATAATCCGTGATTCAGACAACCCATAACCAAAAAAAACGCCCAAAAATTGAAAATACATTAAACATACATTAAAATACAATAGAATCGCAATATTTTGACGCATTTTCTGTTTGATTACACCGAAATACCGTCGTATAATTAATACGTGATTTAGAATGCAAAGCCCAAAATACGGCTTATACGAGGTTCGATACTCTTTAGAGGTGCGGGCGGTCCCCTGACGCAGCGACAACACGGGCACCCAACTTTTACACCGCAAATCGTCGCTCGAAATCTCGAAATATGAGTCCGTGGGCAGTCTCCTTGGCACTCGCGGCAACCAACGGAGAACAAAACCAACACGGAGGAACGTCGCGTAAATACCTACACGGTCGTGGGAGTGGGAGTTGCTGTCGGCATCAACACAAACCCACCAATAAGATACCATCCCATAAGAAATGTCGTCTAAAATCTCACAGGAGTTACAGAGGGTCAAGCTGACACTGACCGCATCAGCGAACACTCCAATTAGTTACAGGAAAATGGAAAGCAGGGGTTCTTTCAGTGAGCAGTGTTCACATATCTGCCTGCGCTGGAACGAGGTTCTCATACCGTTTTAATGAATACGTATCAACATATACATCGCATAAACTCACAGTTTCTGCACCGTGTATCCCGTTTGAAAAATCGGTCGTATGATATGTCTTCTTAAAAAAGGGTATTCCCCCCGTCAACCTGTTGATTTTCCAGTAGTCTGTAAAAAGGTTTTCGTCAAAATCTCAAAGAGTCGTGGGGGGTTGCTTGACATAACAGCATCACAGCGACCCGACGGATTTGACACCCACGTAAAAAAGGCTGTTTAAAATTCTCACCGAGTCGTGGATGGTTCCGAGACACCGCAGGAGCTCGGGATCGTATAGTGGCAGAGGGGTTTTTCAACCCGAACGTGCTTCACGAAGACTGCATTCCCAGTTCGTAAGCCGGGAACTCGTAAGGTCGTCATTGTGCCTTGCATTCTACACGGCTCAGTGCATCCCGTTTGGGATGCACTGACACATCATATTCACTGGAGACTTCGCGCACCGGTCTAAGGGTCTTTGCGCCTGCTTGTAGGCTTCGCACTGCGAAGCACTCCCGGGGGGCATCCGTTACTCGGAAGGGGTGAGCGATGCTGACTGACAACTAACTATCGAAATAAAGAAGACAAGCCTCAGTGAAAAAAACGCAAATTCACGTCACATTCCGCGTTACACGTGGGTTCTGCACGTCACATGTGACGTTTAAACGTCACATTAACGTCACACATATCAGTAAAAGACGCATCTATTTGATCAGAATCTTTCTTTGCTGACAATTAACAACTGATAACTAACAACAAAATTTCATAGCAAATTTCATAGCAACTTTTAACAAATCTGCCACGAAAACCGCCAAAAACCCAGTCATGGATTAGATGGACGGCACTTGACAAAATTCATAGCATTCTCGATTTGCTATGAAAACTGTGAAATTTTATACCATTTTTCGGCATTATTGGAGGGGGTACATAACTCGACTTATTCCATACAACCGACAGAAAACGAAAAACCAAAAGGTGCCGGATGCATAGGGAAAACGTTTGAATTCTTTCACCGAATATGCTACGATATTAGCGACGTGGGAAGAAGGTGTCAATTCCGGCTTCAATGTCTTCTATCGGATGTCCGTATTGTTGTTCATAACTTTCGTTGGTGCCTCGCTCTGTCTCGGTTAATTCGGTGAGCGGAAAGGTGAGCGTTTCCTTACTGCGCTTGCCAGATTCACCCATTGCGATGTTCATCTCTTGGTCCTGCCTGCCGAGTGCTGCACCGTATTCGGGTTCCGTATCGTTAAGTACAGCCGTGGCGATGCTGAGCAGTTCGTCTGCGACTGCGATCTGCCCTTCAGAAAGCGGATAGTTTTTGAGCGGATTTTCCCAAGTGACGGTCTGGTCCGGCAGTTCGAGTGAGATGTTATCTATGACGTTAACGCCATCTACGTCGATTGTTGTGCGCTTGGGACGGTAAGCGACACCTTTCGCACCAGATTCCAGTTCATCGGCAGGTGTCACGTAGATGTCTTCACCGACGATGGTGCCTTTGCTACCGTCAATCTGGGAGATACCTGTTTGTCCGCGTCCCAAGGAACGCGCGTGGATGACATTGGAGTACACCATGAGCGCGGTTGCGTTGTTGTCGAACTCAATAAAACCGAGGCTCCATCTTTCATCGGTGTGATGCCGTTTCATCCGGTCAATGATCGGAATTACAGGCGTTGTTTGTGTGATACCGAGTATGGATTTCGGTTCACCGCCAGCACGGAGACGGAGCATACTCATGCCGTGATGACCGCCTTCATAAAAGATACGGTAAATTCGGGCGACTTCGCCGATAACATCTGCTTTGATAACTTCGGATAAAAACCGTTCGCGTGGCGCGCGGTAATAGTTTTCGGCTATCTCAAATTTGACGTTATTCGCCTTGGCATGTTGAATCATTAGGTCTGCTGTGGGCAGCGTGACAGCAATAGGTGTCTCACAGAGGATATGAACGCCGGCATCCGCCATAAAGCATCCGATTGCGTGGTGTGCGACACCCGGTACGGTAATATCAACAACATCAAGTTCTTCATGCGCAACGAGGTCTCGGACATTGGTATAAGGCGTTACGCCGTATTCTTTGGCGTAACGGGTCGCAGCTTCGTCGTCTATGTCGCAGACCGCGACGAGATTGTAAACATCTTTGAGTTTCGCAATAATAGGTAGGTGAGCACCTGCGCCGCGCCGTCCTGCACCAACTAAAGCAATATTGAGTTTAGACATGGATATCTCCTAACCGCAAACATTTTGCCTTATAAACACTGCTGTCTAACGTGAACTTGTTTGTACTGAAAGTATCATTTCTTCAAAAATGTGTCAACAAAAAACCCACCAGACAGCAGCTGCAAAGGGAGGTATTTCTAAAATCCTGTTCAAGAGACATGTTAGCCGTTATCCTTAAAGAACTTCGTTGTTATACCCATTCAAGCAAATATCGGCGTATCCAATTTCTGATCTTATGTACGCTCGCGCTACTGTTGTTAGTGGCAACGGTTGAATTCTATGCCCGTCGCACAAGTGACGTTGGAGAACAGGTTTATACGTTCTGTGTGATTGTTCTCTTTATCGCGCAACTTTGGATACCCAGACATGCGGTTGAAGCCTTACATATAGATCGGTACCTACCGCGGAACGGGATGAACGGTGCGCTGCTTGTGTTGAGTCCATTGGCAAATTGGAAAATTTTGGTAGGTAAACTGAGTGCTGTGGTGCTTTGGGCGATATGGGGTATCTGGTTAACAATTCCGTTGTTTGCCCTGTCAAGTTATACGGGTGGTTTGGCAGTTTCAAAATTAGTGAAATGCGGTGCTGTGTTGTTGGTAAGTTGTATTTTTTTTGCACTCATCGGTATCGGTTTTGCGTTATGCAATCCACCTATTCGGGCAAAAGGTATGAGTTACGGGTTCGTCTTGCTGCTGACCTTCCTTCCACTGGTTCCGATTCCCTTACTCGACGCAATCCCGACATTGGATGTGATGAGTCCGCTGTGTGCGCTGTTGTCAATCCTGGGTTCGGACGCAACGCATCTGTGGTTGTGGAACATTGGGCTGTTTTGTATGCTCTCCATCCTGATTTTTCCAGTTTTGGTTAGACAGATGCGTTTCTAATTTGATGTGCGTATCTTGCTTCTATTCTTGAACTTGACTGGTACATTGCGCCGAAAATCTTCCGGCACGTCTACCTCTTTTTCAATTTTAACTTGGATCGCAGAAATGCCAAATATGTGTTATGAAAAACATGGTAAACACATCAAAATATCCCTCAAATCCGCAAGAAACATCGCAGTCTGGACACCCGGGTGTTACCGTTCGCGCTATTCTGATCGGCATCATTCTTATTCCACCGAATACCTATTTTATTATGGCAAACCATCTGCGTTACCGGAGTACTTTGCCGACAACGATGTCGCTAATTTACAACGTCGTGGTGACGCTGGTGGTGCTGAGCTTCCTAAATTTTCTGGTCAAACGGCTGCTGCCGCGCTTCGCGCTCCGACAGGGAGAATTGCTCACCGTCTACGTCATTCTCTCAATCTCTTCGGCGATCGCGGGACACGATATGATGCAGACCCTTGTGCCTGTGATTCCAAACGGCTTCTGGTTTGCCACCCCTGAAAACGAATGGCAACAACTCTTCTGGCGGTATCTGCC
>JAAXHI010000448.1:22694-30951 GCA_012270875.1 Candidatus Poribacteria bacterium
CGTTTGCCAATAGAGATGACGCACTCAGACGGACGGCTCTTTAAAAACAAGATGCTGTGGGCAGGCTTCGCTATTGCGGGTGGGATTGACCTGATTAACGGCATCCACGCGTTCTTTCCAACCTTCCCAGAGATACCGGTCCGAAAGGTAGACCTTGGCATCTATTTCACTGAAAAACCGTGGAGCGCAATCGGCTGGACCCCCGTTTATATCCTGTCATTCGGTGTAGGACTTGCCTTTTTAATGCCGTTAGAGATGTCCTTTTCGCTTTGGTTCTTTTACTTCTTCTGGAAAGGTGAGCGCATCTTGGGAAGTGCGATGGGGTTACAGGCTTTGCCGGGATTTCCGTACGATGGACCGCAAGGAGTCGGCGCGTATCTGGGGATCGCCTGCTTTGGTCTTTACGGTGGACGTAAGCATTTCTATGCGATGTTTAGAAATTTGACTGGAAAGCGTGGTGCGAATCTGCCACCTGAGATGCGGGATTCAACGGATTATCGGTGGCCGCTGGCAGGATTGATAGGTGGTGTCCTTTTTCTTTTTATTTTTTCAAACCGTGGGGGGATGGCAATTTGGCTGATAGCGTTGTACTTTACTATCTATTATCTCCTCGCGTTAGGCATTACACGGGTCCGCGCGGAGGTTGGTCCCCCGACACACGAGATGTTTTCGGCAAACCCGCGGCAATTTATTCTCGATTCGCTCGGTTCACGTATGATTCCACCACAGAGTTTAACGGTGCTGTCGCTGTATTTCGCGTTCAATCGAGGGTATCGCGCGCATCCGATGCCACATACATTGGAAGCATTTAAACTTGTGGAAGTGGCGAATATGCGTGCGAAGCGGATGGTCGTCGCGCTGATGTGCGGTGTCTTTTTCGGTATTCTTGCTTCATTCTGGGCGTATCTGGCGGTTTCCTACAAGACCGGTGCGAATCCGTGGGTGGTAAAGGGCGGTTATAACATGCTCCGATCCTGGCTCTATTATCCGACAGAAACAAACATCCCGGCGGTGACATTTATGGGTATCGGGTTTTTGTTTACAGGGTTGCTATGGTGGCTACGGACGCGTTTTCCGATGTTTCCATTTCATCCGGCTGGCTATGCGGTCGCGAGTAGTACGTTGACCTTCGGTTGGCTCTGGTTCTCCGTTTTTATGAGTTGGGGCATTAAACACCTCATCTTGCGGTTCGGTGGTATCCGTCTGTACCATCGAGTGTTACCGCTCTTTTTGGGATTAATTCTCGGGCAATTCGTTGTCGGTGGCACGTGGGTGCTGATCCGACTGATCTGGGGTGTGTCAGTTTATTCATTTTATCGTTAACTCGCGAATCTGTGTGCTGCCGAAAAGCAATGAACGCATAGCGAGTCCGCGCTAAAAATGGCTGAAAGTGGTGCAAAAGTTAATCGTAAGGTTTTACACAATATGACTTCAAAAACATGGTAAACACATCAAAATATCCCTCAAATCCGCAAGAAACATCGCAGCCTGGACACCCTGGCGTAACTTTTCGCGCCATTCTGCTTGGCATCATCCTTATTCCGCCGAACAGTTATTTCATTATGGCGAACCACTTGCGTTACTGGAGTACGCTGCCGACAACGATGTCGCTGATCTACAATGTCGTGGTAACGCTGATGGTGCTGACGTGCCTCAATTTCTTGCTGAAGCTGCTGTTGCCACGCTTCGCGCTCCGTCAAGGCGAATTGCTCACCATCTACGTCATCCTCTCAATCTCCTCGGCAATTGCGGGGCATGATATGATGCAAACGGTGGTGCCTGTGATTCCAAACGGATTTTGGTTTGCCACACCCGAAAACGAGTGGCAGCAACTCTTCTGGCGGTATCTGCCAAGTTGGATGACACTCGATGATTTAACTGTTTTGCAAGATTTCTACGACGGCGATACAACCTTCTATCAATCAAGGTATCTCGCGGCATGGTGGGAACCTATTTTATGGTGGACGATCTTTTTATCCGTGCTGATATGGGTCATGATTTGCATTGATCTACTGCTCCGAAAGCAGTGGATAGAGCGGGAGCGACTCACCTATCCGATCGTTCGTTTGCCGATAGAGATGACGCACTCAGACGGACGGCTCTTTAAAAACAAGATGCTGTGGGCGGGGTTCGCTATTGCCGGTGGGATTGACCTGATTAACGGGATTCATGCGTTTTTCCCGGCACTTCCAGAGATACCGGTCCGCAAAGCGAATCTCGGCATCTATTTCACCGAAAAGCCGTGGAACGCAATAGGCTGGACCCCTGTTTATATACTCTCATTCGGTGTGGGACTGGCATTTTTAATGCCGCTGGAGATGTCCTTTTCGCTCTGGTTTTTTTATCTGTTCTGGAAAGGTGAACGTGTGTTAGGGAGTGCGATGGGACTACAGATTTTACCCGGTTTTCCGTACGACGGTCCGCAAGGGGTAGGCGCGTATCTGGCGATTGCCTGCTTTGGTCTTTACGGTGGACGTAAACATTTTTACGCGATGTTTAGAAATTTGACTGGAAAGAGGGGTGCGAATCTGCCACCAGAGATGCAAGACACAACGGATTATCGGTGGCCACTGGCAGGGTTAATAGGCGGTGTTCTATTCCTCTTTATCTTTTCCAACCGCGGCGGCATGGCGATCTGGATGATAGCGTTATATTTTGCTGTCTACTATCTGCTCGCGTTGGGAATTACACGGGTCCGCGCGGAGGTCGGACCACCTACACATGAAATGTTTGTAGCGAACCCGCGCCAGTTTATTATTGATTCGCTCGGTTCACGCATGATTCCACCACCGAGCCTGGCGATGATGTCGCTGTATTATGCGTTCAATCGGGGGTACCGTGCCCACCCGATGCCACATACACTCGAAGCGTTTAAACTTGTGGAGGTCGGGAACATGCGGGCAAGACGCATGGTGGTCGCACTGATGTGTGGTGTCGTTTTTGGTATCCTCGCAGCGTTTTGGTCGTATCTGGTTGTGTCCTATGACATTGGTGCGAATCCGGGTTTAGGGAATGGGGGTTATCACAGACTACGGACTTGGCTTTATTATCCAAGTGAAACAAACATCCCGGCAGTTACATTTATGGGAGTAGGATTTCTTTTTACAGGGTTGCTGTGGTGGCTACGTACGCGTTTTCCGATGTTCCCATTTCACCCGACCGGCTATGCGGTTGCGAGTAGTATGTGGACTTTCGGTTGGCTCTGGTTTTCGGTTTTTATCAGTTGGGGCATTAAACATCTCATCTTGCGGTTCGGTGGCATCCGTTTGTACCATCGGGTGTTACCGCTCTTCTTGGGACTCATTCTTGGGCAATTCATCGTAGGTGGTACATGGGTGCTGATTCGGCTGATTTGGGGTGTGTCTGTTTATTCATTTTATCGGTAAATTGTCTGAATTGTGGGTTTTCATGGATGACCGGGATTTCCCACAGGAAACAAATCATCGTATTGGATAGTTCTCAAAAAAGGCTTGACAGTCTTTGCGAAACTTAGGTATAATACAAATAGTAAAAATGTAGGATTGAATGTTCCTATCAAGCGAAGGGGACACTTGAAAAAATAAAAAAGCAGAACACCTATAGCCAACAAGGCATTCAACAAGGAGAACAGACATGGCGATGTCCGAAACGGGTAGGCATCTCGGTTATGTCCCGACCCAAGAAAGCCGTCTTTATCCAGAAACGGATGGTCAACCCATGGCAGCGAGCGATGATCATAGACGCGTCCTGATGCGGATCCTCAGGGTGCTCGGAGCGTTTTTTAAAGATAGCCCAGAGGTATATGTTTCTGGAGATCTGCTGATGTATTATGTGCAGGGTGACCCGCGGAAAGTCGTGGCCCCGGATGTGCTGGTCTCTTTCGGAATAGGTCAGAAGGCACGTCGGACGTATCTCGTTTGGCAGGAGGGGAAGCCTCCTGATTTCGTGATGGAGTTGGCGAGTGAAAACACCTACCAAAAGGATTTAGGGGAGAAGATACAGATTTACGCCGACTTGGGGATTACCGACTACTTTCTGTGTGATATAGAGGGTTTATATCTACCTACCCCACTGATGGGGTTTACCTTAGTAGACGGCAAGTATCAACCGGTTCCCCAGGCACCGGATGGCGGCGTTCATTCCGAAATGCTCGGTTTAGAGTTGCACCTGCAGCCAGACGCTTTACAGTTTTATGATCCTGCCACAGGAGGATGGCTTCAGACACCGGAGGAAACTGCAGAAGCCCGCGCAGAGGCAGCGGAAGCGGAAGTTGCACACCTGCGAGCAGAGCTTGACCGCCTGCAGGGTAATCACTAAGACATTGCACAAGGCAGAGACGCTATCAGGAGATAACTTCTACAAGTACCCAGCAAATTCATCTCGGATACGGATTTTATCTGCATCGTCACCGAAGCCGAGACTGAACCAGCCATCATAACCACGTCTATTCAATTGTCCAAACAGGTCTGTGAAATCAATTGTGCCTTCACCGGGGACGAGATGGATTTCATATTCACCGGTATTGTCGTTAAGACGGACCTGACCGATATTCTCCACACCAAACGCATCTAAGAAACCCTGCCACCCTTCAGGCACGAGATGTCCGTGTGCGACATTGAATGCCCACTTGAGATAAGGGGACTGAATAACATCGAAAAACCAGTGTGTCTCCGCGACGTTATGCGGGATATAGTGGATTTCGGCGTGCTCCGGTTCTCGGTTGTGGTTCTCAAAGAAGATGACTATTCCTGCTTGTTCTGCTTTCTCCAGTAGACGTTGAATGCGCGCAATAGCGGCATCGCGGCGTTGTGCGACATCGCCGAAATGATAACCGCCGTGTCCGATCAGCCAGCCACAACCGAGCCGTTGCGCGAGTTCCAGATTCGCAAAGAGATAGTCGTCAATAGCATCAGACATGATCGGTACGTACTCGGCGTTGTTGATTGCGGAAGACGGATGGATACCGATGGCGATGTCGTGTGTTTCACAGAGATTGCGCACCCTACGGACGCGGGCAGCGTCAAACGCAGCGATGTTATTCGGCGGAACATCGGCTTGGAAGTCGATATATCTGAACCCGTTTTCTGCTGCCCATTGGATGGATGCTTCAATCGGTTTGTGCTTTGGTGCATCAAACCCAAATCGTTTATTCTGATTACTTGACAAATGCTCTGCCCTCCTGCTGGTCGGTTTCCCATTTTCGGTGCGTTGCAAAGAGTTTGACTTCAAAGGGACGTATCCGCGTCACGAACGCTCCTTCGGATATAGTGGTTTTCTCCTCACCGTAGAGTTCTACAAATTCGGTGCCGTTGAGAGCATCTAATCCGGTAACTTCTACCCCCATGTGTGCGTGTTCATCTTCATTGACGAGGACAATGAGCCACTCCCGTCCGCTTCTACGAGCAGTGACGCTTACACCGCGCTGCGAAATAGGAGGCGATATATCGGTGCGTCCGTCATCAATTTCTTGCACAGTGACATAGCGTTCAGTCGGTGCTGTGAGGAAGGGTTGAAGCGCGGCGAGTTCGCTCGTCAAGGCGTAAAGCGATTTCCGAAATCCCTCTTTTCCCTCAGCCTTCATATAACTGGAGCCCCAATACAAGATACCTCTCGCGCCGTGTGTAATGCAAGCATAAGCCATCAGGCGTGACTCCGCAAAGGTTGGAAACGCTGTGATGTCGGTGTCTCCATCACTCAAATCGCTCCATGTGAACCCCTGAAGCACCATCCAGACCGGTCTCCCTTTGCCGACCTGTCTCCAACGGTCTGTGGAATCAGCAAGCCGAATAGCGGGACGGCTATCAGGTCGAATCGGATAATCGTCGCACCCGGTGATGTCCACGTAGTCGATGTACTGTCGGACGAACTTCAGATCGCTGTCGCGTGCCTCATTAATCCAAATCTGGCGGTTGTATGGATCAACACTGCGGATGAATTCAATCGCCTCTCGCATCTTCGGCATAATCTCTGCAGCGCGCCCCTCAGAGTATTCGATAGCGAGCGGTGTCTGCATCCACCATTCTCCTTTGTTCGGGAACACCGCCATCTGATCTGGTTTCCAGAGACCACTATAGGCGGTAAAGCCCCACACCACCTCATCTGGGCCTTCCCAGACAGCGAGTGCGGGGTGTTCGGCAAGGCTCCGAATGCGTTCCTGAAAATCGGGTGTCGCGCCAGATTGTAGACCCAACGGTACCCATCCCATCATTCCGTGTGCGTGTGCGCGATCAAACGCCTCTACATTACCACACATAACAAGATTAACACCCGATTCTGCCATATCCCTGAACGCGGCATCCTCAGCAGGGTGTTCATAAAACCCGATAGGGAACAGACGCTGTCCATCATCCCGTGTGAGAAATCCATCACCGTGTCCGTAGAGCGTGTCGTTCATTGCGAACCTCCGTTTTGGCTTATCCTCATGTTAACAGGTGGTTTTCCCACCATTTGACGTAATCGGTATCACTTATATCGTCCGAGAGTCCACGTTTTTCCATATTCTGCTTGAAATTCTCCGCCATGTTTTCGTCCCAATGAGTCGTAACCTCTGAGGATTCAGGGATTTCCCCCATATCCCCTGTTTCAGTTATCCACGCGTCGAGTTGTGCAGCGAGTTCGTTTCGCACAGTGTCATAACGCGGATCGGCCGCGAGGTTGTTGATTTCGTAAGGGTCTGCCTCCAGATCATACAATTCTTCAGGCGGACGCGTCTGTTTCATGAAATGCTGCTGTGCGGGAGACAATTCGTTGTTTGCTGCTAACAGAGGCATCAAACTCCAGAGTGGATACTGCTGTTTCTTGTAGCCGTTAAATTGCATGTAGGGACGTTCAGGGTGGTAATTTCGGATTAACTTATAGCGGTGTGTTCGGATACACCGGATCCTGTCGTCTGTTCCATCGCACCTATCCCGCGCTGCGAAAATGGCATCGCGCGATGCTGCGCCTTCACCGAGAAAGATTTGTCCTTGCATAAAATCTGGAATCTCGACACCGGTGAGTGAAAGCGTTGTCGGCGTGAAATCGACACCGCTGACGAGTGCGTCGGTGACAGCACCCGCCTCAACCTGTCCGGGCCATCGGACGATGAGCGGGATATGGATACCACCGTCATAGAGGAATTGTTTGCATCGGATATGCGCGCGTCCGTGGTCGCTCATAAAAAAGATAATGGTATTGTCGGCGAGTCCGTCGTCATCGAGCCGTTTGAGAATTTGTCCGACCTTTTTATCTAAAATTTGGATACTTTCAAGGTAGAGTGCCCAATCCTTTCGGACGAGCGGATGATCGGGATAGTAAGGCGGTAATTCGACGTTCTCTGGTGGGATGGGACGTTCTGGGTCCGGCTTGAAGACGCGATGTGTGTCTGGGATGTTGATTTGCGCGTAAAAGGGTTGTCCTTCAGGATGATCGTTCCAATCAACGCCGTCAAAAGGCTGCTCTCGCTGAAAGTTAAAATCGGTTTTTCCGGGTCGCTCGTAGGGCGGTCCTGGACTGTTGCAGGTAAAATAGCCTGCGTCGCGGAAGCAGTCGGTGATGAGTTTCATATCTGACCGCAGCGGTTTATCGCGGTTGCTGCGATGGTTGTGTGCATCAAAGTGTGTCTGATAGGTCCCCGTGATGAGCGCGGAGCGGCTCGGTGAGCAGACGGGACATGTGACGAATGCGTTGGTAAAGCGAGTGCCCTCCGCTGCGAGTCGGTCAATATTCGGTGTCTGCACAGCAGGTGTACCGTAACAGGCGAGATCCGGAGAGAGATCCTCGCCATAAATCCAGAGGACATTTGGTTGTTTTGTGGACATGGTTGCCCCTTTCAGCGATTTTTGTTAGAAAGCACGTTTCAAAATGGTTTTAGAAGGACAAGGAGGACTCCGATGCAGGCGAACCCAATCCCAGTCATCCATGTAATCGTCGCAATATCACTTTCAATCTGGTCGAGGCGGCTTATAATCCTGTCAAAACGTTTCTCCAAGGTTTTTGAATTTGCCCTATTGGATTTCCCGTCAAGCTTCACCTGTAGGACTTTGATAGCTTGTTTATCGGTTTTCTCATCAACCTTCGCTTCTAAGCGGGCCAAGCGGACGTGGATCTGTTTTAAGGTATGGATAAGTAATTCGTTAAAGTTGTTATCAGCCATTGGTTTTCCTCTGCGTTGCTATGACGTACCGTTAACGTTATCTACAACATATCTATCTCGGAACAGTGTTTGCCGGAGTGGTGGCATTTCAGCAAGTAGTTTCGGATGCGGTTTGTAGACCTTGGCGAAACCGCTATCAACAGG
>JAAXHI010000448.1:31106-39312 GCA_012270875.1 Candidatus Poribacteria bacterium
GCGTTGTAGTAGTGGACATCACCGGGGAAGCGGAGCAGTCCGTTGCCGTTATGGGGTCCGAATCCGCCCATACCGGGTGCGCGGTAAAAAAGGCTCGCACTCTCAACGGAAAAGCCGTAGCATTCTGGACTCGTTACAGCCGGATGCGCGGTGAATTCATTGAGTAGCGAGACAACAAGTGGATGATCAATCAGTTTCTGAAGGGGTCCCCCGACAGGACTCCGTTCATGCTCTGGGATAGATTCAGGGTCGTGGTGCAAGCGGTATCCGAAATCGCGCATCTCTTCGAGTTCCGACCCAGTAAACACTTCTGGAATGAGAAACCAACCGTGGGTGTCAAAAGCGTAGCGTTGTTCGGGGGTTAACGCTGGGATTGGTAAGCCATCAGCGTTTTGGGTAGGGAATTCGCATACGTCGGGCGGTAACAGTGCGCCGAGCCAAGGTTGCTGATCTCTGTCTGTCTGTTTTTCCATCTGATTTTTCTCCTCGTGCCGTTAAACTTCCGCCGGATAGGCAGACGTGCGCTGTCCGAAATCGCCGTTGACAACGTTACCCCCTGCGTAGGCTTCTCGAAAAAGTGTCTGTCGTTTGGGGGGCATTGCCGCAAGCAACTGCGGATGCGGCATCCAATTCGACCAACGGCTCGCGACGGTATTGTACAAATTTGAAATGCAAATTCGCTGAGCGACCTTCGGTTGCACTTGTGTCTGCGTCATAGATTCTGTGAGCAGAAAGAGCGAACCCGGTGGGCATTGATATGTCTCCCAGAGCGACGCATCTGGGTTCTGCACGCCGTCGGGTATCGGATATGCGGCTTTGTGGCTTCCCGTAATGAAGCGAATGCTATTTGTTTCAGAAGTGACTTCAGTGAGTTCCCATACCGCGCGCGTGAGTCCGCTCCAGCCACGTCCCGGCACACAGCGATAGAGATGGGAATCACCGGGTAGACGAAATAGACCGTTTCCTCTGTGCAAGATTGATTGGGTTTGGGATTCGGGTGCCGTGTTCCTGAAAGATAGGGTTGTTTCTTCGAGTCGAAATCCGTAGCAATCCTCGCTTGCAGCTGGGGGGTATGCCAAGAACTCGTTCAAGAACCCGATGATCACTGGATGGTCAACGAGTTTCTGGAGCGGACCCCCGAGTGTGCATCGTTCGGGTTCGGGGATATGCTCCGGTGTCTCGTGGAGGCGTTGGCAAAATTCCCGCATCTCCGCGATGTCAGTGTCTGACAAAACGCTCGGAATCAAGAGCCAACCGTTCCGATCAAAATTATACTTCTGTTTTTGTGTCGGAACGACCACAGGCACACCCTCAGCGTTGGTTGTCGTCAATTCTTCAGGTTCAACCTCAACGGCGCTGCCCAAGTTTTTGTTAACAATAAAGGGTTTTCTCGTTGCGAGTTCTTTGTAAGCCATCAGGGGTTTCTCCCTTAAATGTTGATTTCAAAACTGTGTGCTATCTCTTCCGATTACAGCGGTTTAGTTTTCTGGGCGGCTATCAGTCATTATCAACGACTCTGGGTCTCTAATACCCGAAACATGTGGCGAGCATAACTCACGGTTGAAATACCGACAAATACCAACGCAAGACAGAGGCTATAAAATTCAATGTTGTCCGGTAAACGCGGCACTATCGGACGCAGTAGATAAAGCATTAGGGCAATGGATAAAAAGAAACTGGTGCATTTACCCCACAAATTAGAGCGGGTGATCATTTTTGCCTTATACGCTAAAACACCGTTGCCGAGAACGATGAGAACATCTCGGGTAACAATGGTATAAAACGCCCAGAGCGGGAATGTAGATTTCGATAGAACGAGGGCAAAAATTCCGGCGGAGATTGCGAGTTTGTCAGCGACCGGATCTAATATATAGCCGAGTTCGCTGTGCTGTTCTAAACGCCGAGCGAAGAAGCCATCCAGGAGATCGGTTGTAACGGCTATAGCACCACAAACGATTGCGAGCCTCCACTGTGCCCGGTAAATTAAGTAGAAGATAAAAGGCACCATGAGGAGACGAGAAACCGACAGGATGTTGCTGACATACAAGAAATCCCGACGCGTAATCTGGATCGACTGGGTTTCGGTAAATTGGTGAACGGGAACCTTTAGTGCCATTATATTATCGTGTTGCAGATAGGGTTTTGTAATGTAGGAGTAAGTGTATTCATAAGAGCGACTTTGTCAATCTTATCCGATACGTTCACAACAGGGTCAGTTGTTTCGCGCTGTCAATTGAAAGGCGATCCGCCGATTTTCATCTGTTAGAATTTCGACTTCGCGTGTGAGGAGTTGCTCCAACGGAATTGTCTCTAATAAAGCTTGTTTTTCTTTAAGCGAAATACGTAGACGTATGCCGACTTGGTAAGCGAGTTCCCTCGGATCTTCTGGCTGTTCTTCAGGTGAATGCCATGCGAAAATTAAGCGACTGGATAATGCTTCGTATGCGTTGTACAACTCTTCGGTTTGTGCCGTAAGCGATTCTGATACCGATTCGATTTCTGCTTCTGGGTCATCTAACATCTGGACGCGACCGGTGAGATAGGAAAGATGTTCCTGAATTTCAAGAATTTTGAACCGATACTCACCCGCAGTGATAATATTCATGCAGCCGTCGTCTAAATGTTCGACGTGAAGAATACGGGCAGCTGTGCCGACTTCATAAGGCGTGGCGGTTTCGCCTACCTCTTCGCCTTCTTTAATCAGTACAACCCCGAACTCAGACTCATGATCCAAACAGAACTTGATCATAGTGCGGTAACGCGGTTCAAAAATATAGAGTGGTAGAAATCCACCCGGGAACAAGACAGCTTGTAATGGGAACAGTGGAATCTGTCGTTCGTAAGGGGTTTGCGAATCGGTCTGCATGTAAAATACCTCTTTGTACTGATGTTAGCTGTACAAAATGGACTTGATTTAGTGCTGGATATGACTTTTAAAGCGCGCCCATATTTCCAGCGCATTTCATAGATACCCATTTCCAGTCACAAACGTGTATATATTTTTGCACAAAATGTGAGATTCGTCAAGGGTTTTTATGAGGAATAGTTGTCAAGCGTTCGCGTAAGTTCTAATTGTGAGAATCTTGACATTCGGATGGATTTCCGCTATAATACATGAAAGGAACTTGTTTAAATGGGAAATTAGGGCATTAACTTTAACAGGACTTACGCAAATTGAGCAAATATTGAATATTTGGACGCAAAAAAGCGGTATTTTCCATATTTTAACCCCCTAAATCACCCTTATCAGGGGGACTTTAAGAAGTCGTGCGTAAGTCCTATTTAACAGATATTCGCGTATGCTTTGTGCCTGCCGCGAATATCGAAACGATTGGAGAAGAACGTGAATTCAGGAAAGTTGGGAAACGCTTTAGCGAAATCTAAAGACATCGCCATTAGCCTTTTGGGAAGTGCTCTTTACCGGACACGTGTGGAACCGATTCGTGATGAAGCGGGGATAACGGGTTTAAAAGCCCGCTGGATAGGCGATCCAGGGGAAAATGTACTCGAGATTAACACGCCATCAGGGGATGCCGATATAAAAATAGACGGTGACGAGCCACCAATTATCGAGTATGTTCAAGATGGAGAGAAGCGGACGGTTGCTGTCAGACATGTCAAGAACCTGTCATGCGAACTCAGTCAAGAGACGTTAGACCGTATTGCTACACCGAGAGGCGCGGCAACGGCGATATGTGTCGGTGCCGGTGTCGGATTGTTTGGGTGGTTTGTTCTTTCAGTGGCGCGCGCCTTATCGACGCAACGCGTCAGACAGATTGATACTGCAATCTCCCCACTTATTTCGAGAGAAGACAACGAGCCATCGGAAGACACGGTACCTGAAGACGATGAAAATTACAGCAGTTGATCTGTTCTATCTACGGATGCCCAATATCACAACCGCAGCAGACGGAACGCAAGATACGCTGCTGGTCCGGGTTCGCACGGATACCGGACTGGAAGGCTGGGGTGAATGCGATGCCTCGCCGTTGGTCAGCATGACAGTTTATTGCTGTCCGATGTCTCACGGCAATATTATTAATATTCGTACTTCTCTCATCGGCGAGACGCTTGATAGCCCCAGCGATGTGCTTCGACTTAGCGAACAGGTGCTGCGAAACGGATTGGACATTCAACAGATACAACACGCCTATAGCGGGGCAGAAATTGCGCTGTGGGATGTTATTGGGAAGAAGTTAGATAAACCTGTCTACCGCATTCTTGCCGAGATGTCAGGGACTTCCGATACGGCGCATCCTAAGCTGCCATACGCATCTGTCCTTTTTGGTGATACACCGGAAGCGACCTACGAGATCGCATCAGGTTTGCGCGAACAGGGGTATCGTGCTGCGAAGTTCGGTTGGGGACCGATGGGCAAATTCGGTGAAGCAAACGACATCGCACTCGTACGGGCAGCGCGCGAAGGGATGGGACCAGATGCGCAAATTATGATTGATGCGGGTGTTGTCTGGGGCACAGATTACGAAACCGCCTACACTCGCGCCGAGGCGTTTGCCGAATTTTCACCGACTTGGTTAGAAGAACCGCTTGCCCCGGATGCAGTTGATGCTTATGGCGCGCTCACCGAGAAGCATCCATCTGTTCCTATCGCAGCAGGCGAAGGTTCAAGTATCTATCGCATGGCGGAAGACTTAATCGTGAATGGCGGTATACAATTTGTGCAGATTGACGCGGGACGTATCGGTGGGATTATGCCGTCTTTTCGGGTGCGTCAACTCGCGGAGCAGCACGGTATCCAGTACGTGAACCACACATTTAAAAGCCATTTGAGTCTCGCCTCTTCGCTCCACGTTTTTGCAACGAACCCCGATTTCGATTTACTGGAATATCCGGCAGCGGGATCGGAATTATCGCAACGGCTCGTTAAGAATCCTTTTCAAGTTGATCCTGACGGAATGGTTCGGGTGAGAGAACTTCCGGGACTCGGTGTGGATATGGATACGGAAACCATCCGTCCCTATCTGGCTCCAGTTAGGATTGAGGTGGGTGCGGATACGGTTTATGAACAAACACCCATTTAGAAAATTAGTCCTGCACCTTCAAATCAGCCCATCTTGTGGTAAGTTTTCCGCTTGCGGAGACGAATCCTCTCATGCGCACGGTAGCTAATTGCTTCCGAACGCCCGCGTGTGAAATATCCTCTATTCGGTAATAATAGACAGTATTCGGTTTGGCGGTGGTGTCTGTCCATGTGTAGGTGCTGCGTTCACTCGTTGTGCCTGCGCCTTGAATCATGGTGGGATTAACGATTTTGAACTTGCCGTCTCTTGTTTCACTGCGGTGGATGTAGAAGCCAGCATTGTCTACCTCTGATTGGGTTATCCATTTAAGAATGACCCCTGCATCGGTGCGCTCCGCCCGGAAATGGGACAATGTAACTGGTAACGGCTTATCATTGTTAAGCCATATCTCAACATCGGGATTCTTTCGCAATAGCGCAAGGAGTGGTTTCCGGTTTTTAATCGGATTTCCTATGAGCCCTAAAACCTCAAGATTTACTAAACCTGAGAGGGAACTGACATCGCTAATCTGGTTGTGACTGAGTTGTAATGTACGTAAATACGTCAATTCTGTGAGGGGTGTAATGTCCGAAATCTGATTGTCAATGAGATCTAACACTTGCAAATTCGTCAATCCTGCAAGCGGTGTAATATCCGAAATCTGGTTGCTTTCAAGAAATAAGTGGCCAAGTCTCGTTAATTTTGTGAGGGGGGCAATATCACGAATTTGATTTCCACCAAGAAATAAGGATGCCAGTTTCGGGAATTTTGTCAGCAGCGGTAGTGTTTCATCAGTAATCTGATTGCCATAGAGCTCCAGTAGGCTTAAGTTTGTCAATTCCTTAAGGGGTGTATGGTCCGAAATTGGATTGTAATTGACTCCCAAGTGAGTTAATCGCGTCAATCCAGCGAGTGGACTTATATCTGTAATTTGATTGTTACTGATCATCAATACACTTAATTGCGTCAATCCAGCAAGTGAACTTATGTCGCGAATTCTGTTTCTTTCAAGTGCGAGTGCTTTCAATTGAGTCAATTCTGCAAGCGGTGTGAGGTCAACAATCTGGTTACCATTGAGTTCTACATGCTCCAAATTGGTTGCGTGTTCGAGTCCGGTGAGGTCCGTTATCTGCTTTTCGGGGTGATGCTGCCGAAAACTGTTTTTCATGTGTGGTTGAGTACTATGTAGTTCCAGTCTTCTTAAGCTCAGCATATCCAGTTTTGTGATAGGAATTCCCGGAGCCAAGCCAAGGTTTATCCTGATCGCTGCTGCTAAATTCGGATCGGGCATTAACATAGGCTCGGAGTCCGGGAGCAAGGCAGCAATATCAATTGGAAAATTCCGGTCTGTAAAGTTGCCATGCGTATCAATAACACGAAGGACGACATCCCTACTTTCTACTGGTGTTAATTCGGTCGTGATGAATTCGATTGTGACTTCATTTCCGTTTAAGGATTTGTAATCAAACAATACAGGATTCACGGTTGATAAGAAAAAATGTGAGTTCTGAAGCAGCTGCGCTTGATGGAGTTTCTCTGTGTGAGTTATCTCAAATCGGAGACGGATAGTATTGGGTGGAGATACAAAGGATGGAGGGAGCATCTCAATCGTTGGCACTTGGTAAGAGGAACTACGGGTTGTGTTAAAGTAGCGATGGACATCCAGCCATTCCGCAGCACAGTACGACAATTGGTCCGTGAGTTCGTCGTTTCCGTAAGACATCATGTAGCGATCATCACGGAAATCGTGGGACAACCCAAAGGCGTGCCCGAGTTCGTGGGCAATGAGATTAAAGACGCTATAGTCGAGGTCCTCTGGTGCCTTATGAAAGCCGAGGAGCGTAATGTTTGCGCCTCCCCCAAACGACCACCCGGCACCAACACCAGAGGCGCGAAGTCCCTGGGTAAAAAAATCGTCTCCCACAAAGAAAATAAGATAAACGAAACTCCCTGATACATCAAGAAGTTCATTAGTTTGATATTCACTAAGTTCTTCCTCAATTTTGTTCAAAATTTCACGTTCGGATTGTCCGGATCCGGAATAGTCTATAGAGGGAAACCTCCCTTTGGCATAGTGTCTAACTGGCTTTCCAAGTGCATCGGTTTCAAGCCTAAAAGTTTTTCTATCGAACCCGTGGCGTTCCATCTCGTCGGCGTAAAACTGCTGGACCTCGTCTACTAACACGTCTAACCTTGCGTTTATTTCTTGTGAGGGTTGACGGTCACTGGGGTGGAAGTAGATCTGCCGCACGACATATTCGGGAGATGCATCTTGTGCGAAACTATTGGGCGGAAACGCGAGCGTTATAAGCGTAAGTAGGGTTATTATGGGACATAAAGTTGCTTTCACAGGTTGATTCTCCTTTTGTCGGTTTTTGATTACAACAATCAATTGGGTTTTTGGATGGAAGGGTGTCGTTATCCACTTTTCCAATCTAATTTCTCATGTTTCATGTTTCTTGATAAATGCTACTTCCGAATTAGCATTTTTCGGATGGCGGTGAAATCGCCTGCATAGGTGTCAATTTAGGGGTTTTCCACGACATTTTTGTGCCAGTTCACCGTAGATGCCGCCCCTACGGGGCTTGGGTCTGTGAGGTGTCGTTTTTCTACAAAGATGCCATCCCTACGGGATTCAAGAGGTTTTTGAGGTATTCAATGTTTCTGCGTAGAATCCGGTTCGGTTAGAATGCAGATCGCATTTGGGCGTGTACGCCGCAAAACCGAACCTACCGGTCCTGGGTTAGAGACGGTTATTTTTTCTAAAATTGACACTTATGGATAGCGGTGAAATCGCTTGCTGTAACGGAGTCGCGTGTGGACTCCGTGGACAATGTGTAGAAATAGCTACCGTGAAAAGTGGGATTTGTTAGTTCCATCTGCCGTGCTTGATTTGAGGGTTTTCGGTGAATTGATGAGATAGGGTGCTTCATACCGAGGTTTATCAAACTCACGTTAAAATTACCGTTCTAATGACCAATTACTTCTGATTATATCCATTAAAAGCGATTAGTCAAGTCAAAAATTTGTTTTTATTTGGCTTAGCGATAATAAGATAGATTTTTTACAATTTTTGAAGAGAAAAAATGATAAAAAAGGTGGAAATGGAAGCAGAAGGCGGGATTTTATAGTAAAACCTATAGTTAATTGGGCACTCCTAAACAGTCTGAATGCCTATAACAGGC
>JAAXHI010000318.1:0-1450 GCA_012270875.1 Candidatus Poribacteria bacterium
GAGTGTGCATGAAGAAACGATTAAAACAAGTCAATGTGATCGCGCAAAGCCCAGATTACAGAGGCCAGGACATTTACCTGATGGTAAACGGCGAAGGAGAAACAGATTATTGTGGGGACCGCAATGAGGACTCTGAACCAATTACAGTAGTACTCGATACCATTACATCTGAAAACACAGTGGATGTTGTTAGCAGTAACCCTAAGAGGATCATCACTACAGTCAAGATCAATGATACCCGCTCCATTCCAATGAAGGTTGATACTGGAGCAGACACTTGCGTCTTGACTACGGACTACTTGCAGAAGCTCGGTCTGTCTGGACATCAAGCCTTGTAATGTTGTCCTGAAGAGCTACGGAGGAAACACCATCACCAACTTAGGCACTTTCGCTCTCAAGATAACCTTTAAAGGCAATTCAGCTTCCGCGAATTTCCATATAGTCACGGTGGCTTTCCAATTGCCTGGAGGACGGCCATGGCATCAATAATGATCACTTGCCTACTGGAGGGATCTGCAGAGTGAGGTTGTACTGTAGACGTTTGTAGTTGCTATTGGGCCGGTAAAAGGCTTTCTAGGATGATCATCAGCTTGCTCTTGGTAACGCAGTGTCGCAAACTGCCATCAGAGAAGAAGAGTACCCTTGGATACTCGGCTAACTTAAAGGTACTGATGGTTTCCTTTATGTCAAGATCAGGCCTTGACAGAATGACGACTAAGAAGCGTGCCAAGAGAGCCCTTTCATCCTTTACGGGTGCGACGCCACTAGATGTATTGTTTTTCTTTGTTTGCCAAGCAGACTGCCATGACTTAAGATTTGCTTTTTTCATGGGTCTCCAAACACTTAACTTGGCGTCGACGATTTTTTCTTGAACAAACAAGTTTCTTGATCGTTAGTAGGTTTTTACTGGAACACACCCATAGCGATTGCATAAAGTGTGTTCTTTCCTTCGGGGGTATCTCCTGAGAAATCAGAATGGTCAACACTGAAAAAATTAAACTGGCCCTTACAGAGTTTTGGAGGTATAAAGATGTTGTAATCACTGGAGGTGCTCAGAACAGCATGCGCAAACTGAGATCCTAGCATAATTAACTGACACGCCTAACTCATGTAGAACATCAATTACTACGCTCGGCATAGATGCGCAAGATATTGTCCCTACCAAGCTCTTTACATTAAAATTGCTTTCTCCTGTTCTCAATTTGTATTGCATGAACGTCCTACTTATCGTCGTTTCCAAACCTCAACAAAGCATTTGTGGTGGGTCCTGGCTATGCTCCAGTCCCATATAAGATTGTTTCTAAAATTACAGCAGGGCTGTTTTTAGACTTGGCTGACCGATTTCCAGACAATATTCGAGCTCAAGAAATCGAGCCCCAAGCGTTTCTGGAGGGAAAACTGGTGGTATCAGGGTCTAAAAAACCGGTCATCGAAATAGCAGACATCGTCA
>JAAXHI010000318.1:1509-2519 GCA_012270875.1 Candidatus Poribacteria bacterium
CTACGACATTGCCTTCAGAAAAGAAGCTGTAGCGTCGGGTTCAACCGACTGGTCTCACATGAACCCAGACCTCTACAATTTTCACACCAGATCTCTGGCTACCACTTCAGCTACTTCAGGCTCCTCCACTTCCCCTGCCTTGTCACTAACAGAGCCTCTGGCGTCTTAGGGCAATCCCCGGTCTAGCCAGTATTGCCACTCCTGGAATGATGGGTGCTGTTTCTGGCCCTTCGGCCGCTGCCAGTTTCGTCACTCCTGTGAAAAGTAAGTCGGGGACCACCCTCACATCCACTGCCCTCACCGCTCTGCACGGAGAGAACAATCCTGCTCCCCTTCTCAGTCAAAGGGGGGTCACCGCCATCACTAGGCCACCTCTAGCCAATTCAGCTGTACATAGTTTTGATTCTGTTCCCGTTGGTTCTCAAGGTAACTTTTCAGCATTAGAGTTGCGTTCTCCTGTTGTTTTACCTTCTCAGCAGCAGGGTCTGCCAAGTTCCAGTTATTTGTTGTGTTCTTCAGCCGTCTTTCCTTTAAGACCGGTTTCTCAGCTTACTCCCACTTACGTGGATAGATTCCAGCATGAAGTCAGACAAAGTTGCACACGTGGTCCAAGGCCTTCGCGCTGGTTTTCACATAGGCTTCAATTACAGTACTTCCTTGAAGTCGGCAACAGGGAATATGGCTTCTGCACTCCTAAACCCTCAGGTCGTCGAAAATTACTTGCCATCAGATGATCAGACAGGCAAGGTGGCTGGCCCCTTTCCTCAGCCTTCCCTCCCAGTCCTCCATGTGGGCCGTTTCGGTGTCATCCCCAAAACCGGGGAAATATCCTGGACCTGTCTAGCACTGCTGGCCACAGTGTCAACGACAGGATTGCAGGCGAGGATTATCCTCTGCAGTACATGAAAGTAGACGACATTGTGGGCATAATGCGGCTGGGGCAGGGTTCTCTTACGGCGAAAATTGATGTGCAAAATGCATACCGTATTGTGCCAGTCCATACAGAAGAT
>JAAXHI010000318.1:2652-3067 GCA_012270875.1 Candidatus Poribacteria bacterium
AACTATGATGTCACCTTCCTGATGCAATACCTTCGTGACTTCCACACTCTTGGCCCTCCTAGCTCCTCGGTCTGTCATCACAATCTGGACAGGTCTATTGATTGTTTTTGTAAGCTTGGCATCCCCCTCCATCCAGACAAACTAGAAGGGCCGTTGGGGATAACTGCCTCCTTGGAGGATTGGTCACAGAAGCATTAGTGTAGAGGCAAGGAAGTGGATTCTCTAATAGGTCACCTCCAACGTGCCTGGAAGGTCGTACCCAAAGGTCGCTCGTTCTTGCGCCAAATGATCAACCTGCTGTGCGCTTTTCGACGCGATGACCACCTAATTTGTCTCAATCAGGAGTTTTTTGTTGACCTAGCCTTGTGGCGAGAGTATTTCCAGTCTTAGAATGGTTGCAGCTTCCTTCAGTACC
>JAAXHI010000558.1:0-1874 GCA_012270875.1 Candidatus Poribacteria bacterium
AAATTGTCCAAACTTTAGTATAAATAGGAAACTTTATCCCTAACTCATACCTTAATCCTTAATTGGACTGACAGCAATTTGGATTTGTGGAGGCTACTGCAAGCGTTGAAGTCAACTCAATACTTCCTTAAAACGCGTGAGAAGCCAGACCGTCGTAGAATAAAAATTAAATGGATTGAGGATACAATTAAGAATCCTATCCATACAGAGGTGCAGTCAGATGGCAGAGTCAGAAAATGGAAAAAGATCGAAGAAGAAGAAAAATTTCTTAGAGTAGTTTTGCTTGAAGATGAAGAAACAGTTCATAACGCCTTCTTCGACAGGGATTTCAAAGGAGAAGAACAGTGAAAGTTACATATTTCCATGATACCGACACAGCATTGATTGAGTTTTCAACACGGGATGTTGTTGAAACGAAGGAAATTAGCGAAAACATCTACATTGATGTAGACGCTTCGGGTAATCTCGTATCAATGACCATTGAACACGCAGAGCAAAACACCAACCTACCTAATCTGACTTTTCAACCGATAGGCTACCCAAGCCCTAATTCAGTTTTACAAGTACAGGCAGAAAGTCATCAATAAGAATTATATGCGTCCTCTTATGTGGGTTCGCGGTAAAATATACCTAACGCTGTCCGAGGGTGTTTACCGGGACCCTTTACCCATTACAGAATCCGGATAAAATTTCGCAATAAATAGTTTGGAAATTAAAAAATGAAAAAAGGTTGTTTATATTTTATAGGATTTTTATGTGTAGTATTTATACTCTTTGGAGTATTAATATCACAGCATGAACCAACTAAATTTAGTTTGATGAGCATTGATGATTCAAATGCCCTTCACATTTTTCTGAATTACAAAAAAGAACTTATGTAAAGCGATATAATTTACAGGCAGCGATTAGAGCAGATGATAGATATTTAATCAAACAATATGGTAAAAACTGGGATAGTTTAAAAAAGCATATGTCCCATTCGGATTTCACCATTGCTTGGGAAACCGCAGATAAAGACTTCCATAGTGTTTATCGTTAACTAAAAATTAACCAATCCCAAAACTACTTATTGCATAAAATTTACCAACAGGAGTATGAATGAACACAAATACAACATCTGAAGAACGAAGATTTAAACTGACCCCTGAAGAACAATCCTCGTGGGACGAGAACGGCTATTTTGTCCGCCACGACGTTTTCAGAAAAGAAGAAAACGACGTAATACGTCAAATCGCTGACGACATCGCCCTCGGCAAACGATCCTTCCCAGACTATCATATCTTTGAAAACGCTTTAGTCAGAGATGGCAAAATCGAAGCACAAGGGGTCCACGCGATGCACAACATCCAATACGTGAGTTGTAATTGCCCCGAATTCCTTGCGCGTACCCGCGATCCACGCCTCACTGACCCCGTTGTGGACATCCTCGGTCCCGATCTCCTCGGTCTCAACAATCTCTATATTTGGAAACCGCCAAAGATCGGTTTAGGGTTCCCGTGGCACCAAGATAAATGGTATTTTAACCACCAATATAAAACCGGAACGACAGTCGCAACATGGACGGCGATTGATGACGCAGATAAAGGAAACGGGTGTCTATACGTTATCCCCGGCAGCCATAAGCACGGCGTTCGGGACCATAAAGAACTTGAAGGCTCACAACAAGGAGAGTTTAAACAGGCAGAAGGTGCGCGGGATGAAGACGATGTCGCTGTCGAAATCCCCGCCGGAGCGGTCATCTGGTTCAACAGCCAAGTCCTCCATAAAAGCACAGATAACCACAGTGAACGTTTCAGACGCTCCAACATCGCACACTATATCAAGGCAACAGCAGAATGGACACGTCCCGAGGCTGTCAATAAAAAACGACCCCC
>JAAXHI010000558.1:1951-58580 GCA_012270875.1 Candidatus Poribacteria bacterium
GAAGCAGAAAACGACGTGATACGCCAAATCGCTGACGACATTGTTGATGGGAAACGACCTTTCCCGGCGGATAATATGAATCAAAACGCATTGGTGAGAGACGGAAAAGTTGAGGCATCAGGTATCCACGCCATGCACAAAATCCATCATGTAAGTTGTTATATCTCCGAATTCCTCGCCCGCGTCCGCGACCCAAAACTAACGGATCCGATTGTTGACTTACTCGGACCAAACCTACTCGGTCTCAACAACTTGTACATCTGGAAATCACCCAAAATTGGATTAGGGTTCCCCTGGCACCAAGATAAATGGTATTTTAACCATCAGTATAAAACTGAAATGACAGTCGGAACGTGGACAGCAATTGATCCAGCAGATAAAGAAAACGGATGTCTATACGTTATTCCGGGGAGCCACAAGGGCGGCATTCTTGAACATGAAGACCTCGAAGGTTCACAACAGAGCGAGTTTAAGATCGCACGCGAGGCACGCGACGAAGAGGGGGTCGCCGTTGAAGTCCCACCCGGCGGCGTCGTTTGGTTCAACAACCAACTCCTCCATAAAAGCACCGATAACCACAGCCTTCGCTTTCGACGCTGTAACGTCGCGCATTATATCAGTGGCAAAGCAGAACGCGTTCCTATTAAAAATGTGAAGAATAGGCGACCTGTTATGTGGGTGCGCGGGGATACATACTCCGAAAAGATGGAACCCGTCTATCGCGACGTTTTACCGATCCCAAAAATGTATCGCCAAACGGTTTCAGGAGCGTCGGACGCGCAATAAATTACGCGCCGACGCATCACTGAATTCAGGCATTAATCATCATCACGTTCACTCAGCAATTCGCCACGGGCGAGACGTTCCGCGTTCTCGGTCGACCACAGAATGTTCTTCATCAACTTCTGTGCCGTGATGTAACGGGTCGCTGCCAACATGTGCATCCGCCGCTCCTCATCGTCTTCCGACAAATCGTAATGCCGAAACGCGACTTCCAGCACTTGGAACATGTGGAGTTCCGCGTCCTCGCGCAGTAGGATGTGTGCCAGTGTCCGCTTCAACGCACCAACGTCATGTCCCTCTTCCAGATATTGATTCACCAGAATCTCTGCCTCATAGACCTTCTGGAAGTCCGCGAATTCTTGGAGTCGCGCTAACATTTTATCAACGGAGTCGTAAGTTTCATCAGGTATCCGTTGACCCGGTTTTGGGATCCGGGCAGCAGGCATATTCAACCAACGCAAATACGCAAGGAAAACCACACCGTGGAAAATGCCGCGCAGTAAACTCGCACTCGGTGCATACGCAAAAGCGTGATAAAGCGCGTGTGCGTATGAGTAGATATTCGCCACATCGTGCCAATCGCCTTCATTCTTCAGATGGAAACGGGCTGTACGAACCGCTGAAGCGTAAGTCATCGCACGGCAAATGTCCCTCGGATCCACACCGGCGCGCAGTTTCTCTTCGACCACAGCGACAGTCGGCTCAAACTCGTCGCCGAGCAGTGTCTGCGCAAATTCCGAAATATCGAGTTCCGATGTGTTGGCTTGATTCTCTTCCCAGATGCTATCAAGCCGCTCAAAGACCGGTTCTAACACCGGCACCGCATCCGCCCACCGCGAGGTCTCCTCATGCCGCGTCCGACTCACCAGATCAACGACAATCGGACGTAAAATCTCGTGTGCGCCATCCCATTCGACGTAATCTAACGCCTCAAACATCTTGTTAGCGAAATCGAGGGCATGTCCATCGCCAGTAAAGTAGTAATCCGTCGCTGCTGTGTAGACGAAATCCGCCAGCACCGATCTATCGTAATCCCGGTCGTTAAGCGTCAATAAGATACGTTCCGCTGCACCCGAGTGCCGTTTATCCACAAAGTAGCGGAACCATCGCTTGAGCGTTTCAAGATCGTGGTCCCCGTTCACTTGCGGGAACGGCGCGCGATACGAACGCGCACTTCCAGTCGTCCGACGGCTAATCTGGGTCAAACCGTGCACGAGAAACAGGTTATGGTCTTTCGGATCAACGTCGTCCCAAAGATTCGCCGCGAGCGTGAGGATCGCAACACCCGACGACCACCCATCACTACTTTTATGTGCACCGTAGTGAAGTCCCTGTTGAATAATCTCGTTCGGTGTCGCGCCAGCATCCCGAAGCGCGGTAACAGCCTTTGCGATAAAGAAGGTACTGCGGTCTTTGAGTCCCCGTTCAAGTGAACGTTTACCGCTATCAATGACCCGCCGTTTCGCTGCCTCCCGCTCGCCTTTCGCCAATCCGACGTACAGATAACCGTCATCTCGCAATTCGACGGGAAACGCCTTCAAGTCATCGCCAAACGCCAAAAAGCATCCGCCCGATTTCAGGTCGAATTCCCAGTGGTGCCAGTGACAAATAAGCACACCATCTCGGATACTGCCTTTCGACATAGGATACCCCATGTGTGGACAGCGGTTATCAACAGCGTAGAACTTGTCCTCAAACTTGAAAACCGCGAGGTGTGTGCCGTTGACGTGAAAAGGTTTGCCTTCCAAATCCTCGAAATCATCAGCAGGACACAATTGATGGTAAATAAGTTCCGTCTCTACCACCGCATCCACCGGCAACGCCTCAACGTGGATAGTACCCACACCGGTCTCTTGGGGGGTAAGGGTTGAAGTACGCATAATGAATCTCCTGTTGTAGGTCCGGCTCATAGAAAATGATTTTGTTATTCTCTTCTGATTCTAATTCAAACTTGTTATATCTATTATAAGGCTTATGCCCTTTTCTTACAAGTAATTAATCAAGCTTACCAAAATCCCAAAATTTGACAAAAAATTCGCTACACGCTATACTTACAAACAACAGGATCACTCGCAAGGAAGAGGACTATGTCTCATCTTAATCCCGAACACCACCGAAACTGGAAAACGAACGGCTATCTGAGAATCCCGCGCTTTTTCTCTACCGAAGAAGTGGACGCGCTACAAGCATGGGTCGCTGAAATCTCGGACTGGGAACCGACACCCGACAAGTGGATGCATCATTACGAATCCACGCCGAAGGGACCGCGGCTCTCCCGCTCAGAAAATTTCGTACCGTATCATACGGATATAAGAGCCACGGTGACAGATGGCAAAGTATTAGCCGTTGTCTCCGAGTTAATGCGTGAACCCGCAGTCCTCTATAAAGAGAAAATCAACTACAAATATCCCGGCGGCGGTGGTTATGCTGCCCATCAGGACGCGCCCGCCTACGAGTTTATCGACTACCACATCACCTGTCTAATCTCAGTGGACGCAGCAACGCCTGAAAGCGGATGCCTCTATTTCGCACCCGGTCGGCATCAGGAAGGGTTCATCGCACTCGATGAAAAAGGCTGCGTCGCGCCCGAAACCGCTGCAACGATGACGTGGGACGCAGTGCCAACAGATCCCGGAGACATCCTCCTTTTCGGATCCTATATCCCACACAAGAGTCCGACAAATCGCTCCGACCAACCGAGACGTATTATCTATCTCACCTACAACGCCAGATCCCAAGGCGACTGGCGCGAAAAGTATTATACCGACAAACGACAGGCTTTCTCGGAATACGCAGAAGACGGCTCAAACCGAGACAAACAAATTAGCAAAATCGCACATTTTCGAGGGAAAACAGTAAATCATGCAAAATTACGTTGATCCGAGTCTCGCACAGGAAATGAGAGGCGCGACCGCACAGCAACAGGTCGATGCACTCTTCGACTACATGGAAAAACGAGGACAGTCATTCTACGATGAGGTCGTGACACAGTTAGAACACGCACGCCAATGCGCCGCACTCGCAAAACAGCACGACGCAAGTCCGACACTGATTACGGGGGCATTACTTCACGACATCGGACATATCATCTTAGATGAACACAACGCCGATAAAGCCTTCCTCGACATAGACCTGAATCACGAAGCAATTGGGGCAGCGTATCTGGCACCCTTTTTCCCAGAAGCGGTCACAACACCGATCCGGCTGCACGTGCCAGCAAAAAGGTATCTCTGTAAAACCGATGCCGCTTACCATGACGGGTTATCCGAAGCATCAAAAAGGAGCCTCATCGTTCAGGGCGGTATCATGTCAGACGAGGAGCAGGCGGCGTTTGAAGAAATCCCACATTTCCAAGACGCGCTCACACTACGCCGCTGGGACGATCTTGCAAAGGTAAAAGAATTAGAAACTCCAGAATTAGAAACCTACCGAGACATCGTGCAGCAGTGCCTAACCCACTAACTAAGAAAAGTTTGCACGTGTGCTAAAGTTTGCACGTGTGCTAAAGTTGGAGAGAAATTTTGCCCCCAACCAAATACGCTTAACAACTTCACAACTTTACAGAACACACTTTATTTCATGGATAACAAAGAATTTGCGAAACAGTTAGAGAAACGGACACAAAAATTCGCTGCGAATATCGTCCTTCTCTCCAAAAACCTCCCAGATACGCCAGAAGGACGACGCATCAGAGATCAAATAACAGGTTCCGGTACCTCTGTCGGTGCCAATTATCGAGAAGCGAATCGTGCGCGAAGCCGCCGAGACTTTCGCAATAAAATGCACATCTGCGAAGGAGAATGCTCCGAGACCCAATACTGGCTTGAAGTCATCGTTGATGCCAAGATGCTAAAGTGGGAAGTTGTAAAACCGACCTATGAAGAATGCAGTGAGATTCTGGGTATTTTCACTTCAGCGAATGCAAAACTTGACCGATAAATAAAGAAATCCACACGCGCACTAAAGTAGGAAAGATGTTTTAGGTGCAATCAAAATCCCTAACATCTTCACAACTTTACAGACTTTAGCACACTTTACAGACTTTAGCACACTTTACAACTTTCTATCGGTATCCCTTTCACAACAAAGAACTGAGGTAAAAATGAGTTACGAAACAATCGAATCAAAATTCATCGCAACGCCAGAAAAAGGCGAAGTCTCTTCAATCCTGATGCGTCCAGCCGACGCGAAATGGCTGCTCGTCCTCGGACACGGCGCAAGCACAAACATGCGTAGCGCAACGCTCCAAACGATCGCTGAACGGTTGGCGGATATAGGTATCGCAACGTTCCGTTACCAGTTCCCTTACATGGAACGCGGTGGCGGTGGTAGAGAATCGGAGGCAGTCGCACTCCAAACCGTCCGATCCGCCGCAGCAGCTGCACACGAAGCCGTAAGCGATGTATCCATCCTCGTCGGCGGACACTCCTATAGCGGACGCATGTCCTCAATGTCCGCAGCGAAAGAACCCATTGAACACGTCAAAGGTCTCGTATTTTTCGCATTCCCGCTGCATCCCTCCGGCAGAGAAGGCACAGAGCGCGCCGAGCATCTTGCCGATGTCACAATCCCGATGTTATTCCTTTCTGGCACCCGTGACAAGTTAGCAGTCCTCGACCTATTAGAACCCGTCTGCAAAAAACTCGGCGACAAGGCGACCTTACATCTGCTGGACACAGCGGACCACGGGTTCAAGGTACTCAAACGCCGTAAAACGGAAGAAGACGTTTTCGTAGAAATGGCACGCGTACTCAGCGAATGGACTGAAACACTCAATTGATACAAGTATAACAACAAAACTTTCAGGAGGCTTATGATGACAACGTTAAAGCGAAGTTTGGCATTCAGTTTAGGACTCTTGTTTTTCGGGGTCAATGCGTTTTGCGACGTATGGTACAGCGAGAATTTTGACGACTTCAAAGATGGCGACATCGCCGGGCAAGATGACTGGAAAACGGCAATGAACCAAAAAACTTGCCAAATTGGAAGCGAGGTGACGCGCGGGGACACTGGCAAAAGTATTCTGGTCACAGAAAACACAATGGTCACCAGAAGTTTTGACGGTACGCATGATGGGATTCAGTACACTTCACTGTTCACGCAGCGGGAAGAAGGCGCAGGCACAATGCTATTTTATATCGGTGGAGATGCCCTCAAGTGGGGCGGGGCTGCCGTATTTAACATTAAGCCGGATGCCACAATCCACGCACTCGACGGCACTGCAGGACAACAAGTAGCGGAGGGAAAATTCGGTGAATGGCATCATCTCCGTATCGTGCTTGACTTTAAAGACAGAACTTATGATTTTTACGTCGATGACGAAAAGGTCGCCGATGATTTCGGTTTTAGAGGCGAGGGCGGCAAAGGCGGCATAAATCCGAGCCTCAGCTGGATCTTCTTCGGTTGGGACCACCCCACCGCGCTGACCAATTATATCGATGACATCGAAATGGGAGACGGCGAAGGCGAAACGGCTGGCAAACCGCAAGCAGTCTCCGCCGCAGACAAACTCGCCACCACTTGGGGAAAAATCAAACAGCGATTGTAGCATCTGTTCATGCAACGGTCAAAGTCTGTCAGTTAACAGTAACCCAACGTGAATTTGATAAATATTTAGGGAAACCGACCTATTTCCTCTTAAAGTCCCCCTGATAAGGGGGATTTAGGGGGTTTAAAGGACGGAAATTACCGATTTTTGCTTCTACATGTCCGACATCTGCTCAATTTGCATAAGTCCTATTATAGTAAAGCCCGAAAAGATATGAACATTTTAGCATCCACAAAATACCCTCCCTTGCAGGCGGGGTTTGAAACCCCGCCTTCTATAAGTGTATAACTCGTAGGTTGGGTTGAACGGATGCCACCAAAATAAAAAACAATGCCGACACATCCGTTCAAAATCACAGCCATCGAAAGCCAACTCTACGAATGGGACAAGCCGCCCATCTGGAACGGCATGCACGTCTACGATAAAGGCAGGCTCCATCTAATAAAAGTAACCACCAAAAATGGGACAGAAGAACTTGTCGGATACGGCTTCAACGGCGGCACCGCTGCAACCCGTCCACTCTCCATATTCCCAAAATTTGTAGAACTGTTCCGTCCCGCCTTGATTGGACACGACGTAACGGATACGGCTTATGTCTCGCGGTTAGCCGAAAACTACAAAATCTACGGACCCGGTGGGTATCACACACAGGTACTCGCAGCGATAAATCAAGCGTGCTGGGATATCCGCGGGAAAATAGAAGGCAAATCGGTTCACGCCATACTCGGCGGGACACAGCAACGCATCCGCACCTACATTGCGGGTGGCTACTACGGTCGCGGCAAAGGATTCGATGAACTCCGTGAAGAGATGGCGCGCAATACCGACGAATTCAACGCCACAGCAGTCAAGATGAAAATTGGAGACCCCGATGCTGGTCTTGAAACAGACATCAAACGGATTGAAGCGGTTCGCGAAACGGTCGGTCCCGATATTACCGTCATGGTAGATGCGAATTGTGCATGGTCAGTCGAAAAGGCAAAGGAGTGCCTTCCCACACTTCAGGCGAACGACATCTTCTGGTTTGAAGAACCGATCCATAGTCATGATTATAGGGGACATAAGGCATTACGGGAAATAGCACAAGATTACGGCATACAGATCGCCACTGGCGAAAACGGATACGGACTACACTCTTTCCAGACACTCATTGATTACGAAGGTGCGGATGTATTCAACTTGGATGTCGCCATCCTCCCCGGCTATGAGCCAGCGATGCAGGTCGTAGAAGAAGCGTTGACAGCCAATAAACGCATAGCACCGCACGGCGCGCAAGAACTGCAAATCCATATCGCTGCAAGCCGAGATAACGGACTGATGTTAGAATACTATCCACCCGCTGTCGATCCGTTGCGCGGCGAAATGTTCCTCCCACAGATAGTTTTAGATGCCGATGGATACGTCACAGTTCCGTCTCGTCCCGGCATCGGGTTTGAGCCGAATTGGGAGTTACTAAAGCATCACCGAGTGTGATAACAAAACTGAAGGCACATTCTTCAAATCTTAACCTTTTCTATACATTCTCACTGCCCGCGGATAGAAAAAAGAAATGTGTCACCGAATCTTAACCCCTCTCGTTAAATATCAATAACCTAAGTTGCTACCTTAGCAAAACAGTGTTGATTTAATCATATATCCATATTAGGACGTAATAATATAATATATTTTAAGTTTTATTATGTCTTAAAATATCTAAATGTGCTTCAAATTTGACTTCTAAGTCAAATTAAATCTGTGTGTGACTTCAAAATCAACGGTAATCCGCATGATATTCAAGGAAAAGTCGGATTTGAACAACTACGGTCTTTTAGGTGGCAAGTTGAGTTATCAATAGACGTAGAACTGCAAAAATCTATGTGCCAACACATAAGATGCGCCTACCATTGTAGTGAACGCATCTCTAAAAGGAGACTTTTTATATGCAAAAAACGACTGAAGAATATCAGAAAGACTTACTTTGGCAGACAGCACTTGAAACCTTCTACCGCGTTGCTTACGCTGAAAGCCTCATGACCTCAGTGCTTCAGATTTGGAGACCGGTAGATGGGTTCATTAAGAGCATTGTGACTATTACAACCATCGGTTCAGTCATGATAGGGTGGATGTTATGGGGAACACCAACAGGCAAACTCACATGGCTGATTATAGCTGGATCCGCTGCATTCTTAGCACTTTCACACATTATCCTTAAAATTTCGGATCGTATAGCCGATTTGAGTCATAATGCCCAATACTTCAAGAGCTTACGCCTCAATTTAGAACGGTTCATCTATGACATGGAAGTGAATCCTGATTTTCCGCTGGAGCCATTCAAAACCACATTTGAACAGTATCGAGAATGGTTATTGGTCGGTTCGCAAATGCTAAAGGAAGATTTCCTTTTGACGCGTCGCCGCCGCCAGCAGGTTCAGGAGAAGTTGAATCAACAGATGGGAGATATAATTGTATGAAAGAACAACCCACTGAAACCAGAGAAAACGGTGTTGAACATTCAGTAGCGCAGCGGTCCATACATGCGACTTATGAGCCGCCGCGACCGCTGCCCCAATTCCGTGCCCGTCCGAAATTAATCCAAGTACAGCTCGCTACGAAAAAACAAACGCCAGCATCAGAGACAGTGAAACCAGAGCAGAACATTTCAGAGGGGGCAGTTGACTCAGGATCCGCAGCACCGAAGAAAAGTAGTTGACCTAATTTACGAATGCTGCTAAAATTCTCCACAAATTTAAGCATTCGGAGGTTAAGTCACCATGAAAAAAGTTTATTTGGTTCTACTTATCAGTACATTTGTCATCGTTTCTGCGTTCGCAGGAATCCCGAAAGATAAGGATATCCTGCTGTGGATTGGTGAAGGCAGCGGAAAAAAAGCAGTTGATGGCACAGGAAACGGGAAGGACGGCACATTTGGCGGATCGGCGAAATGGGTTCCCGGACAAGGTAAATATGGGGCTGGCATCGCACTCAGAGGCAAGGAAACCTATCTTGAAGTGCCCAAAGTTATTACAGAAGCGGGAAGCCTACTCTTCTGGTTCAAACCCGATTGGGACGGTAAGGACGACGACGACTATCGGCTTTTTGATGCCAGCCTTGGGGGTATCTACTTCTTCGTAGGAAAAGGGTCTGCACACCCGGACATCACACCCGCAGAATTCGGGTTCTATTTTGAAGCAGCAGACGACGGCGACTGGCAAGATGTCGAATTCGATCCGACAGGTATCATCAAAAAAGAGGAGTGGTTCCATTGCGCTGTTACGTGGGATTTCACTGGCGAACCCCCATTTGTCTATATTGACGGTAAAGAGCAAGCGACGAGCCGAAAGATAGGCGGCGGCTTCCCTGCACTTCACGAAAAACCGAGATTCGGTTGGGAAACCGTTCAGTATATCGCGCTGACCAACGGCGCAGACGGTATCATTGACGAAATCTCGTTCTGGGCACGTGCCTTAAATGAAAACGAGATCCAAGAGATGATGGATGTCAGTTTGGATGTTGAAGCGGTCGGAAAATTGGCTGTTATGTGGGGTAAATTGAAAGTAACCCGATAAACCATATTCCTGAATGCTGAGCGTAAACCGTGCTTTCTAAGTCTGGTGATTCCATCACCAGACTTATTTTTTCGGATCAGGTACAGCCGGAAACCGCATCGGATTTTAGGCAAAAACCGCCTCACAAAAGCGGTACTGATGTTTTCCCAAAAACTTGCGGGAGCCAAAGACTCAACTCCGGCACATAAGTCACCAACACAAGTGCCACCAACAACAGTGCAATAAATAACAGAACCGAGCGGTAAAGCATCACAACAGACCGATCAAATTTCATGCTGGAGATGAACAGATTCATGCCGACCGGCGGCGTCAAATACCCGATTTCGAGATTCGTCAGCACAATAATGCCGAGATGCGCCTTGTCAATCCCAAATTGCTCAGCGATAGGCAGTAGCAACGGCACTACGATAATCACCGCTGAAAAGATGTCCATCAGACACCCAACAATGAGTAAGAAAATATTGAGTCCGATGAGCGTAATAACTCGGTTCTCTGTTGTTGATTGAATCCAGTCGAGGATAATTGTCGGCACATCAAGCGTAATGAGGTAGTTCGTCAATCCCAAAGCGATACCGAGGATGATGAGGATCGCACCCACAAGCAGTGTGCTTTCTTTGACGATACGTGGCAACATCTTCAGTGAAATCGAGCGATGAATCACGAGCTCTACGATACAGGCATAGATAGCAGTTAAAGCAGCCGCCTCATCCAATGTAACGACACCCGACAGAATACCGCCTAACACAATAAAGGGTAACAGCAGTTCCCACTTCGCTGCCCAGAACGCCTTCAGGAACACCTCCAAATCAAAGGGTGTCGTCTCAGTCTTTTTGATAACACTCCAGCCAGAACAGTAGACACTCAGAACACCGAGAATAAGCAATCCGGGGATAATACCAGCGAGAAACATTCTATCAATCGGAACTTGGGCAATGATGGCGTAGAGAATGAGCGGAACACTCGGTGGGAACAGCAGCCCGATGCTCCCAGAAGCCGTTATCAAGCCAAGCGAAAACTTTTCGTTATAGGTCTGCCGCAGGATCGGATAGACCAATCCACCGAGCGCGATAATCGTGACACCGGATGCACCTGTGAAAGTCGTAAAGAACGCACAAGTCCCCAAGACAACCACAGCGATGCCACCGGGCAGCCAGCCAACACTCGCACGCGCGAATGCGACCAACCGCTGCGGTGCCTTCCCTTCAGCGATGATATAGCCAGCAAAAGTGAAGAGTGGGATAATCAGGATTGTCGAATTCCGGGTGAGCCGATTGAAATCAATCAGGATTGTCGAAATCGGTTCGCCTGCCATAGCGTAGCCAATAATCGAAGCCCCACCCAATAAAACGAAAAGTGCCCCGCCGAGAAGCGCGAATGCGACCAATCCGATACCAATTATCAATCCCATTACTCCGACTCTCCTTCGACGGTATCAGGTGTATACACACCACTTGTGAAATGGATGCCAATTTGTAACACCACATGGATGCCGATGAGAACAAAACCGTACGGAATAATCGACTTCGCCCACCACAAAGGGACACTCCCAATTAATACAGCCTCGCTGGACTTCTCATCCTCAATAAAGAGAAAACCGTAATACGCTAAAATTCCGACAACAACCAAAGCAGCACAGTCAATAGCAAGGTTAGTCCAACGGGTGATTTTTTCGGGCAGAATTCGATTCAGCACATCAATACTGATATGTCGTCTCTCACAGGTAGCAAGTGCGGCACCCAAGAAACACAGCCAGAGCGTCAAGTGCTGAAGCATCGTATCGCTCCACAACAGGCTCGCACTGAACACATAACGCATAACGATTTTGAGGATCGCAAGTCCGAGCATCATCGCTACAATGACACACAACCCACCCGTCTCGACTTTACCGAGGAAGGTATTCGCGCTCTGCAGGAAAGCGTTTGGGGACTGACCTTTTTTAAGCATTTACGCCTCCGACGCTAACACCTGAATCCCAGCGGAAGGCAGCACAGCAACTTTCGCCTCAGACGGAAGCCTCTCAGCGAACAGCGCGATTAACTGATCGAGATCTCTAAAGAGGAGCGCACCCGGATGTTTCTTGTAAAAATCATCTACCAAAAAGTGTTCTGACCAGACATGTAATTGATCTTGCGTTCCGAGTTGTGGCGGTGGCAGTTCAGATTGTGTCCGCTCCGCGCGCTGCTGCGCGAAACGTGCGTAATCAATCTCCTCAAAGAGTCCGTGGTAACAGATACCGTCTGACGCAGGGTTGAGTGCCATTGTATGTGCTTTCTCAAAATAATGCGTCGCCCACAACGCCTTACCCGTTTGGATCGGATCGCTATCCAGCGGATAACAATTCAGCACAACGAGATCGGTCTCTTTTCGACTCGCCTCTGGAATCTCCGTACCATAAGTGTCTAATGCGAAGTACGCGCCTTTACGATGTGCCTGCACAAAATCGCCTACGAACAGTCCACAGATTTCACGACGACTGTTGAGGACTGTGTTCACAATCACATCAAGGTCGAGGACACCCGCCACTTCCTCAGCAAAATCGCGATGATCGGGTTCACTGCCTTTTCTTTCGATAACAGCATGCCCGCGTCCGGGTGAGAAAGTATGGAAATAGAACATTGTGGCGAAACCGGCGATGCCCGGCACGACCAACTTCGCACCACCACCAAAACCGACAGACCCGTGAGGATAGATACCGCCGAGACAGATTTTGAAATCCGAATCAGCGATGACACGATTGAGATAGATAGGCATCCCGTTACTAAGATTCCCCAACGCACGCAGATCCCCGCTCATAAAGTCGTGGCTCGTTGCCTCATATTCAGCGGCGACATCCGCACCGATTTTCTTCGCCACCTCTTCATCCGTGAGCGGTCGGTGAGAACCGCCCCCAACAACAAATCGGATTTCGGACTTCGGGACACCCGCCGATGCCAACTCACGCAGCAGAAACGGAATAACTTGCGCTGCAGGTGTCGGGCGACTCAAGTCATCAACGACGATACCGGCACTCTTTTTCCCCTTCGCGAGCTCCGAAATACGAGGCGTGCCAATCGGTTCGGCAAATGCCTTCTCAATTTGTGTATCCGAAAGTACGGGCGCGTCTTTCGGTCCAAGTACCTCCACTTCCCAACCGGTCGGAAAATTCAAAGTCAGTTCCGCATCCCCGTACCAAGCACGAGAGTAGACTGTCGCAGTGTTGTTCATAACTATCCTCCATTTTTGGATCGCGGGTTAAGAATATCTGAAAAGATTGCCTTGTTCTATTGAGAGGACGCTGGTATTAGCACTTGCGTACCCGCCACAGGTAAGACTGTAACTTTCGCGTATGCTGGCAATTTCTCTGCGAACAACTGAATCAGCACCTCTAAATCACGGAAGAGCAGCGAGGCGGGGTATTCCTTGTAGAAATCATCCGCCAGAAAATACTCAGACCAGACGTGCAGTTGCCCACGCCGCCCAATTTTCGGTGTAGGCAGCTCCGGCGGCACCTGATCGGCTCGCTGCCGAAGATAGCGCGCATAATCAATCCGATCAAATAGCCCGTGGTAGCAGCTGCTATCGCTCGCAGGATAAAGTGCCATCGTATAGGCATCTTCAAAATAGGTTAAAGCCCCCAACGCCTTATCCAGTTGAATCGCATCAGCATCCAGCGGGTAGCAGTTAATCACCACCAGATCCGACCCCGTTTGATTCGTTTCCGGTATCTCCGTGCTGTAAGTATCCATCGCGAAATGCGCGCCTTTACGATGCGCTTGTATAAAGTCGCCGACAAACAACCCACAGATTTCGCGGCGGCTATTCATCACAACATTGGCGATAGCGTCAAGTCCGAGAACACCGGCAGCCAATTCAGCACAGTCGCGACGATCCGGTTCATCGCTCTCTCCTTCAATTATCGCGGGACCTCTGCCAGGCGGAAATGTATGGAAATAGAACATCGTGGTAAAACCTGAAATACCGGGAACAATTAACTTCGCACCGCCACTAAAACCGACGGAACTGTGCGGATAGATACCACCGAGACAGATTTTGAAATCCGAATCAGCGACAACACGGTTGAAGTAGATAGGCATCCCGTTTTCAAGGCTACCGAAGGCACGTAGGTCACCGCCCATAAAATTATGGTTCGATACCTCATATTCAGCGGCGATATCCGCACCTATCTTCTTGACTATATCTTCGTCTCTTAAGGGACGGTGGGCACCGACCCCGCAAACGAACCGGATTTCGGACTTCGGGACACCCGCCGCGCTCAACTCACGCAGCAGAAATGGGATAACCTTATATGCTGGTGTCGGACGGCTTAGATCGTCAACAACGATGGCAGCACTCTTTTTCCCTCTCGCCAACTCCGAAATACGAGGCGTGCCAATCGGTTCGGCAAATGCCTTCTCAATTTGTGCATCCGAAAGCGCAGGTGCGTCTTTAGGACCCAATACTTCGACTTCCCAACCCGTCGGGAAATTCAAAGTCAGTTCCTCATCTCCATACCAAGCACGGGAACGGACAGTGGCTACGTTGTTCATTGCTTTTCAGCTCCTTCCATATCTTCAACTTTACACTGATCAGAAAGCACTGCCGCGATGAATTCACGGAAAAGCGGATGCGGCGCAAGCGGTTTCGATTGAAATTCAGGATGGAATTGCGAACCCACCATCCACGGATGATCGGTCACCTCAGCAATCTCTACGAGGCTTTCATCCGGCGATAACCCGCTAAAACAGAGACCCGCCGATTCTAATTCGGAGCGGTATAGATTATTTAATTCATAACGATGCCGATGTCGCTCCAGAATAATAGGCTGCTGGTAAGCACTATAACTTTTGGTGTTTTCTTTAAGGACGCACGGATAGTGTCCGAGTCGCATTGTCGCACCGAGATCAGCCACTGACCGTTGTTCATGCATTAAATCTATAACAGGATAAGGTGTCTGCTCGTCAACTTCTGTGCTATTTGCCCGTTCCATATTCGCTACGTGCCGAGCAAATTCAATCACGAGACACTGCATGCCGAGACATAACCCCAAATACGGTATCCTATTTTCACGGGCATATCGTGCAGCAACCAACATCCCTTCTATCCCACGATAGCCGAACCCGCCAGGGACGAGTATACCATCAGCGTTTTCAAAAACAGCATCAAGGTTCGGATGCTCCGTGAGCGACTCCGCTTCTATCCATTCAATCTCAACAGCGGCTCCATTAGCGATCCCGCCGTGTTTGAGGGCTTCCTGTACACTGATATAGGCATCGCTGCCGGTCGTGTATTTTCCGACAATCGCAATGCGGACGTCCTGCTTTGGGTTCTTCAACTTTTCGACCATCGCCGACCATTCAGCATCCATAGGTGCGCGTGCTTCAAGTCCAAGCTTCTTTGAAACGAGATGTCCCATCCCTTGGCGTTCAAAATTAAGTGGGATTTCATCAACGCATTTCGTGTCCAACCCTTCAAAGATACAGTCTTCAGCGATACCACAGAGGAGCGCGATTTTCCGACGGAACGCCTCCGCCAGCGTCTGACTCGTCCGACAGAGCAGGACATCTGGGAGGACCCCCAATTCTTGGAGTTTTCGGATACTGTGCTGCGTCGGTTTGCTCTTGCTTTCGCCATTCGGCAAGGTATAAATGAGCGACACATGGAGGAACATCGCATTCTCGCGTCCAACCTCAACTGCCATTTGTCGAATGGCTTCAACAAACGGCGGCATCTCAAAGTCGCCGATCGTTCCACCGATCTCAGTAATGACGATCTCGGCTCCGTTATCCTCACCGATCTGGTAGATGCGACCCTTAATCTCGTCCGTTATATGCGGAATCAGCTGCACCGTTTCGCCGAGATAGTCGCCGCGCCGCTCCTTCTCAATCACTTCCTTATAGACAGAGCCTGTCGTAAAGTTAGAATACTTGTTCAGATCAATGCCAAGGAACCGCTCATAATTCCCAAGGTCAAGATCGGTTTCCGCGCCATCACGGGTAACGAAAACCTCCCCATGCTGAAACGGATTCATTACCCCCGCATCTACATTGAGGTACGGGTCGATTTTTACGACGATCACCTTGAACCCGCGATTGATAAGCAATCTGCCAAGGGACGCGGTTGTGATCCCTTTACCGATACCTGAGATAACACCGCCCGTCACGAAAATGTATTTTGTCATGAAATTCCCTTATGAAGCCTCCAAAATCTGTTTTACCCGTTCCAAGTCGGCAGGAACATCAACCCCAATCAGTGGCGTATCCGTTTCGACGACATGAATAGGCACACCGTTTTCCAAAAAGCGTAACTGTTCTAAACCCTCCGCCAGTTCATACGGCGTTCTCGCCCACCTTGTAAAAGCGAGGAGTTGCTCTCGTCGGTAAGCGTACAACCCGACATGCCGGTATACAGGAAATTTGTGTAGTTCAGTCTCAGTGATTTTCCCGGGCATAGACGCGCGCGAAAAGTATAACGCATCACCCTGAAGATCTGTAACTACCTTTACGACGTTAATATCCCGATAATCCGCAGCAGTTTTAACGCGCTGCTTCAACGTACACACCTGTACTTCCGGGTTGTCGAGCATAGGGCGCAGCATTAGGTCTATCTGTGCAGGTTTAAGTAACGGCTCATCGCCTTGAATATTGGCGACAATATCACACTTCAGCCCTTCCGCAACAACAGCGACACGCTCGGTGCCGGTCTCACACTCGCCGGTCATCTGAACGTTCCCGCCAAATCGGGTAACAGCGTCGTAAATCCGCTCGTCGTCCGTTGCGACGATAACCACATCCAACGTCTCAGCACGACACGCACTTTCATAGACATGCTGGACCATCGGCTTCCCGAAAAGGTTCACCAACGGCTTGCCCTCAAAACGACTGGAGGCGTAGCGCGCCGGAATTATGCCTACACTTTGCAACCTCATGTCCTTCACAATACCTTAAATTTTTCCATCCATATTCCAAATCAGTTTAACCCAAATTGAAGTTAAAATCAATTAAATTTTCGATTTTCGTTGCAAAGACCAATGGGAAAGTGGTAAACTTTAATCACTCATATATCGTTTTAGTGAATAGCGAACGGATAATTCATCTAAAGGAGATTCTCAAGATGAAAGGCAACTTGAGATTTGTATTGACAATTTGCAAACGACACACCTTTGTGGTGTGCTTACTTCTAATAGGCGCGCTCTGTCTACATACGACAGAATTCGCGGCAGCCGAACCCTTGGATCCGGACTTAGTCCTATATTTTGATTATGAAGACTTCAAGGGGGATACCGTCCTTGAAAAATCTGGACGAGGCTATGACGGCGCGATTAATGGCAAGGTCACACAATCCAAAGACGGGAAGTTTGGCAGCGCAGCCCATTTCGTCCTTGGCAGTTTCCTTGACTTAGATGGTGCCAATATCAAGCCTGACGACATTCCTACTGAAGGCATGAGCGTCGTCGCGTGGATTAACGTTGAAGCTGTCGCTGATATGGCGATCTTCAACGCACGCGCAGCAGATAATACATGGCTTGTACACCCAGAAGCACGCGGTAGTGGTAAATATCGTTGGCTCAATCGGAGTCCCGGCAGCACGATATTTGATATCCGCGCCGGTGACAACAAAGATAACGAATGGCAACATTACGCCGGTACATTCAGTAGGGCTGACGGGTTAGCCGTGCTTTACATCAACGGAAAAAATGTCGGTGAAGAGAAAGCGCGTGTTCCGACACCGATCGCTGGCGATTGGGATCAAGGGGCACGTGTCGGCTATAATATTGACGACAACCGTCCATTCGCTGGACTCATGGATGACCTTAACATCTGGAAACGTGGGTTGACAGAAGAAGAGGTCAATATGATTATGAACGAGGGTGTTGACGCGTTCCTCGCTGTCGAAGCACAAGGGAAACTCGCTACAACATGGGGAAAACTCAAGGCATCAAAGTAAAAAGAAATGGTTCATCTAAAGGAGGACCTTAAAAGATGAAACGACATCTTATACTAACCCCTTATCTGATGTGCTTACTTCTCATAAGCACACTCTGTCTGCTTACAGCAGAAATGCAGGACGTATCCGCTGAAGCCTTAGATCCGGATTTGGTCGTGTATTTCGATTATGAAGACTTCAAGGGAAAGACCGTCTTTGAAAAATCCGGACGCGGCTATGACGGTGAGATCAACGGGGATATCACACAATCCGATGACGGGAAGTTCGGCAAAGCCGGTCATTTTGAAGCCGGCAGCTTCCTCGATTTAGATGGCGCTAATGTTGATCCTGACGATATTCCCACTGAAGGCATGAGCGTCGTCGCTTGGATTAATGTTGAATCTATCTCAGATATGGCACTTTTCAACGCACGCGCAGCCGACGGCACCTGGCTTGTACACCCAGAAGCACGGGGCGATGGAAATTACCGTTGGCTCAATCGGGGTCCTAACCCCGGTAGGACCATATTTGACATCCGGGCAGGCGAAAACAAAGCCAATCAATGGCAGCATTACGCCGGCACCTACAGTCGCGCTGACGCAAAAGCCGTGCTCTACATCAACGGCAAACAAGTCGGTCAAGAAGCGTCCCGCCTTGACACGCCTATCGCAGACAACTGGGGCCAAGGCGCACGTGTCGGTTTCAACATCGACAACAAGCGCCCTTTCACCGGACTCATGGACGACCTCAACGTCTGGAAACGTGGCTTGACAGAAGAAGAAGTCAATATGATTATGAACGACGGCGTTGACGCGTTTCTTGCCGTCGAAGCACAAGGGAAACTCACCACGACCTGGGGAAAACTTAAGGCATCAAAGTAAAATGAGACCTATCAAAAAGGTTTAACCCATTAAAACTGTTCTGTGGTGTCGGATACATCTGCGGTTTACACGAATGGAGAATGGTAAACTTTAATGCAGATGGTTATATGTTGTAAAAAAGTAAAGGAATAGTTCATCTAAAGGAGGACCCCAAAAGATGAAACGAAATCTTATACTAACCCCTTACCTAATGTGTTTATTTCTCATAGGCACGCTCTGCCTGCTTATGGCAGACATTCAGGACGCATCCGCTCAAATTTTAGATCCGGATTTGGTCCTGTATTTCGATTACGAAAACTTCGACGGAAATACCGTCCTTGAAAAATCTGGACGTGGCTACGATGGCGAGATTAATGGCGATGTCACACAAGCCGATGACGGGAAATTCGGCAAAGCCGCCCATTTCGCCGCCAACAGTTTCCTCGATTTAGACGGCCCCAATGTTAAGGCTGAGGATATTCCAACCGAAGGCATGAGTCTCCTCGCGTGGATTAACGTTGAATCCGTATCCGATATGGCACTTTTCAACGCACGCGCAACCGATGGCACCTGGCTCGTACACCCAGAAGCACGGGGCGACGGAAACTTCCGTTGGCTCAACCGGGGGCCCAACCCCGGTAGAACGATATTTGATATCCGCGCTGGCAAAAACGAAGCCAATAAATGGCAGCATTACGCTGGCACGTTCAGTTACGCAGACGAATTAGCCGTGCTCTACATCAACGGTGAAAAGGTCGGTGAAGAAAAGTCTCGCCTTGACACGCTTATCGCTGACAACTGGGGGCAGGGTGCACGGGTCGGTTTTAACATCGACGATAAACGTCCTTTCACCGGACTCATGGACGAATTTAACCTCTGGAAACGCGGGTTGTCAGAGCAAGAAGTCCTTGACATCATGACCAACGGCGTCGCAGCAACGCTCACCGCAGTCGATCCGCAAGGTAAACTCGCGACTACATGGGGCAAGCTCAAAGCCAACTAACGAAAATGGGATGGATTTAAACCGTTTTCTGAGAGGCGCGCTCCAGCAGCGCGCCTCTTAAATTCGCGTAAATCCTAATGAGAGAAGGACACACGGCTATTCGGTTAGAAAGGCAGGAACGGGTTATAGATCGGATGGCTTGGACGGTGGATCCGCTTCCTGAGCGTCAGGCACCGTGGTAGCCTCTGAAAGCCTATACTCGCTGAGTAACTCGGTGAGATAATCCGCTTGTGAAAGCAATTCCGTATTGACACGGATACTCGCTTCATGGAACCAATAGACTTTACCGCGCCGATAGTAACACTGTAAGTGTTCAGCGTTAACTGCCCATTTAAGAACTTCAGGTGAGATATCGAGCATCGCTGCCGCTTCCTCTAAGTTATACTCAACAACGGCATTGCGCATTTGCATCTTTTCATCTCCAATTTACCACTACAAGGCAGAATTTCGTGCTTCGCGAAATTATAAGAGATACAACATCATAGGTCAAGCGGAATTTCACAATGCAGTACAAGTATGTAAGTTACAACTTCGCAAGATATTTTAAACCGTGGTTGATATGCAGCCTAATCCTCTGTAGTTTTATAACAGGCTTAGATGTAGCCGCTGAAAATTTCTTATCGCGCTGGGATCAAACACTTTTTGATCGTATCTACGATGCACCGCCACGCCAAGAACCGATATGGACAGGTATGGAAGGCATCTCAAGGCTCGGAGACTACCGAGGCGTGATGGGTGTCTCAATCCTCCTGATGGCTTATGGAAATGAATCGCACCGAGAAACCGGACGACTCCTGTCTTCAGCATATCTGGGAGCAGGCGTCATAACGTATGGGATGAAAAGGTTGATTGGAAGGAAACGACCCCTTGATGAGACGCTGGGGAATCCAGCAATGCCGTCGGGACACGCATCCATTGCGTTCAGCGTTGCGACGATTTTAGGGTATCGGTACCCGAAATGGCGAATTCCACTCTATATCGGTGCTGGACTCGTCAGTTTTTCGCGGGTCTATTTAGGACGGCATTATACTTCAGATGTCGTCGTCGGGGCAGCAATCGGCACCGCGACAGGGATACTCGTCTGGCATAACCGCGTTACGTTGTTAAAATGGGAGTTTTAGGATTTTCAAAGCCGTTGTTCAATCGAATTAGAGTAGATTTCACAATTAACGAGATAGCGTCAATTATGGTACTGGAACTAAAATCCTTGACAATAAAATTCGGGATGCGTAAAATATATGACACAGGAGGGTGAGAATCATGACTTATCGGAAAAATCACAGATTCTTCGGGACTCAGATTATATATAGTATCGGTTTGCTTCTTCTAACGGGAGCACTGTTGGCAGGATGCGCTGCTGCACCACAACCCTCAATCGATATCTATATGGAGCCTGTTGCAGAACGTTTTAACGCTCAGATTGATCCAGAGACGGGGGCAGCGACTGTTGTGAAAAAGGGAGTCGCCGTTACCATTAAACCGATTGATGAAATTGAACTGTTTGAACTCACCGACGATCCGAAAGCGAACCCCTATCTCATTGTCGAGAGAAATGGGGCTGTTGAGCCTATCTATACAGTGTTTGAAATTGTCGTTCACAACCGCAAAAATCGCCGCGTCGTCTTTGACGACACAGCAGTGCTAATGGATGCAAACGGCGTGCAATACGCCAATCTACCGAACGATTACTTTGATGAACTTTACGACAATGTGAACCTTGGACATCGTAATCCTTGGGGTGGGGTTCATCCTTATGCGCGTACTGTCTACCCCGCCTACTACGGTTACTACCAATCCTATGTCGATGCTGAGGCGTTAGAGTGGGGACGCGTTGTGATAGAGGACAGTATCCTTAAAAGCGGGAAGTTGTTCTCCGGCGCGAAACGGAGCGGCTTCTTAATCTTCGATCGGCTTGAGAGTGATGCTACCGACCTCAGAGTTGTTGTACCGGGTGTTCGGATCGTCCATTCAAACGGTAAAGAGGATAAATTAGAATTTAAAATTGACTTTAGACAGGTCTTGCCGTAAAATAATCGTAATCTTAACAATTTGATTCGGATTGATAGCACGCAAGATTTGTCAGACAAACAAGGGAGCATACACAAGATGAAAAATTGGCTTATAGGATTGCTGGTAATCGGACTCGTATCCGTTTTCGGATGTCAACCCACCAGCAAAGACCAACAGACAACCCAAGGTGAGGTTAGAATCGCTGTGGCTGGACCCTTTACAGGTAATGCAGCAGCATTTGGAGAGATGATTAAACGGGGTGCCGAGCTCAGGGCAAAACACGTCAATGATGCTGGCGGCATCAAAGGTATGAAGTTAACACTCGTTCCCGGGGATGATACCGGGACAGAAAAGGAAGCAATATCTGTTGCCACGCGCTTCGCCACTGACCGACGAATCCTCGCGGTCGTCGGGCACTTTAACAGCGCGTGTTCCTTAGCAGGTAAACCCATTTACGCAGATAACGGGATCGTTGAATTGTCTCCAGGTTCAACAAATGTAAGCGTCTGTGAAGGGAGCGATTGGACTTTTCGGAATTTGTATCGAGATGATTTTCAGGGGAAGTTCATCGCTAAATATATTAAGGACTACATGAAAGAGTTTCAGACCGTCGCCATCCTGTTTGATAACGACGACTATGGACGTGGACTTCGGGACGGTTTCAGTGCCGCTGCTGAAGAAATTGGAATTGAGATTGTTGCCTCTGAAGCCTACGACCGAGACAATACCGATTTTAAAGCACAACTCACCAGTATTAAAGCGAAGAACCCAGACCTTATCTTCATCTCCGGTCTTTACAGTCAAGCAGGACTCATCGCGAAACAGGCGCGTGAGACTGGAATTACCGCACAGTTTTTCGGAGCTGATGGTGTGGATTCTCCAGATTTCCTCATAATTGCAGGTGCTGCTGCAGAAGGAACATACCTAACAACACCATTTACGTTTGAATTAGGTGGGGAAAACGCAAAACAGGTCGCTTCATCATTTGAGGATGAATACGGTGTTCCACCGGATACATGGGCCGCGCTAACTTACGATGCCGTGGGCATGATTGTGGAAGCAATTGAGAAAACCTATAATAAGGATGCCACCCTCGCCGAAAATCGAAAAGCCATCCGCGATCATTTGGCATCATTAGACACGCCAGAAGAAGGGTACAAAGGCATTACCGGATTAACCTATTTTGACAAAAACGGGGACACTGTTAATAAACCCGCCTACGTTAAAATTGTTAAAGATGGTGAATTCACGACCGCTCCACAGCAAGTGCTCGATTAAGAATCTCAAGGCTGAAATACTGAGATTTTCGCTAATTCTTCTAAAGGACATACAACAGGACCGTTAAGAATTATGGAGCTATTTTCACAGCAACTGATTAATGCCCTTGTGCTTGGTGGTATCTATGCTCTTATTGCTGTCGGTTACACGATGGTTTATGGCATCATTGAGCTGATTAACTTCGCACACGGCGAAATTTTCATGTTTGGTGCCTACTTCGCCTTCACCCTGGTCACGGGATTTAACTTGCCATTTTGGGCAGCAGTTCCGATCAGTATGCTCCTCTGTGCTGGCATCGGAATGTTGATGGACCTCGTCGCCTATCGACCGCTTCGTAACGCAGCACGTCTCTCAGCATTAATTACAGCAATAGGTGTTTCAATCGGTCTGCAAAATCTCGCCCGAATTATTTGGGGGGCAAGGCAGCGTCCTTTCCCACCAGAGTCTCTACCAACCTTTTTAAGACAGGGCATCCCGCCGAGCGAACCGCTACCAGCATTCTCCTTCACCGAGACGGCGATCGCACTCCCCGGCGGTGCTTTCCTACCTTACCGAGACTTATGTATTATTCTCCTCGCGCTTATCCTGATGATCGCCTTAAATCGGCTGGTCTCCTTAACAAAGATAGGTAAAGCGATGCGGGCTTGTGCACAAAATCGGGTCGCCGCCAATTTGATGGGTATCAATACCAACCGTGTTATCGTCATAACGTTCGCTATCGGTTCCGCTTTAGGAGCCGTCGCAGGGGTGATGGTCGGCATGAAAGAAATTATTGAACCAACGATGGGATACTATAAGGGGGTCGCAGCATTTGCCGCAGCTGTCCTCGGTGGAATTGGAAATATCACGGGTGCCATGCTTGGAGGACTACTTATAGGATTTGCTGAAGTATTTGGGGCTGGCTACATCCCCGGCGGTTCCGGGTACCGGGTAGCTATTCCCTATATTGTCATGATTGTCGTTATTATAATCCGACCCTCTGGACTCTTTGGAAAATCAACCGCAACCCGTGCCTAAACTCGGAGGCAGCGCGGAGACACGTTTATGAATCTTGAAACCATACGAGGTCAACTAACAACCAAAAACATAATCTTTGGGCTTCTAATCTGTTTCTTCCCGTTACTCATGTATGCAGTGGATTACATTACCCTGTTACTGTCCTATCGGGACATCTATCTTCCAACACCCAGTGGAGATTACGTCCTCCGTATTGTTGTTCAAGTCGCCCTCTACACACTCCTCGCCGTCGGGCTAAATATCGTTTGTGGATTTACAGGGTTGTTAGACCTCGGCTACGCTGGGTTTTATCTCGTGGGAGCATATACTGCGGGTCTTCTGATGGTGAGGCTTGGATTTAGTTACTGGATAGCTTTACCGTTAGCTATTCTGAATGGCGGAATTTGGGGATTGTTACGCGGGGCACCTACCCTACGACTCACCGGCGACTATTTCGCAATTGTCACCTTCGGGTTCGCAGAATTTCTCCGTATCGCTGTAAAAAATGAAATATGGTTGATCGGAGATATCAACGGATTCGTCAAAAACATCCCACACGTCACGTTTCTCGGAATAGAACTCAAGCAGAATTGGCACCACTATTACCATATCCTCATCTTACTTGCTCTGGTCATATTCGTTACCTACCGGTTACAGCATTCCCGCATTGGTAGAGCATGGGTTGCTATCCGAGAAGATGAACAAGCCGCAGCATCTATGGGTATCAACGTCAGCCGATACAAGTCGCTCGCTTTCGCTGTCAGCGCAGCTATTGGCGGACTCGGGGGCGCCTTTTTGGCACCGTTCTGGTCAATCATCAGCGCGAAAACCTTTGAATTTTGGGAATCCATCCTCATCCTCTGTATGGTCATCCTCGGCGGTAAGGGCAGCATCAAGGGATCTATTATAGGGGCAATCATCATCGCTTCCTTAAGTGAAATCCTACGAGAAATTCTCGCCAACTTCCCTCAATTTAGCGGTGGACGCTATCTGATCTTCGGGATTATCTTGGTATTGTTGATGCGCTATCGTCCGGACGGCTTGATCTTCAAAAAGGCATAATACGATCACACGCGTCGGAATATCCTACCGCACGATACGCGGCATTTTTAACGTTGCGACCTACGAGACCATAATGTAAAGTGCAACACCTCACAGATAAGCAGAACTAACGCACCCGCAACAAATAACTGAAAGCGATCCTGATATTCGCCATCTGCGCGGATTCGGAACTTCTGCTTTTCGAGGCGTGCTAAGTCCGTCGCTAACTCGGTAATTCCCGCTGTTGCGTGATGGTAGTTACCGTTCCCCTCCTTAGCAATTTCTTGCAGATGCGTTTCATCTAATGCCGTTAACACAAGCTGCCCACTGGTATCTCGCTTGTATGGCGTAGCCTCTGTCGCAACACCCGACTGAAGTGGAATCGGCACAGCCCTGATAGGGTCGCCGATACCGATGCAATAGATATACACACCCTCCCCTGTTGCCGCTTTTGCTGCCGCAACGGCATCTCCACCGTGGTCCTCTCCATCTGTAAACAGGATGAGCACCTTCTGTCCTCCGAAATCAGATGCTATTCCTGTATCTTTTTGATCTGAAATCAGACGCTCAGTTGCTATCTCAATAGCGTTGCCAATACGGGTACCACTATGAACAAGCGTATCCGCCGTTACCGCCGCTAAGAACTCTCTAAGCGTACCAGTATCACTGGTCAAAGGGCATACCACAAAACTCGATTCGGCAAAGTAAAGGAGTCCGATCCGGTCCCCTTCAAGCGCATCTAATAGTGAAAGCATCATCTCCTTAGCGTGCGCAAGTCGCCGAACAGATTTATCATCTTCTGCAAGCATACTCGTCGAAACGTCCAGTGCGAGCATAACATCCAACCGCTCCGCGACGGCTTCAGATTTTGCACCCCACTGTGGACGTGCCATTGCAAGCACCACAAACAGATAACTTAGCAGCAACAACCCAGCTTGAATTTTATGTCGTTGTAGATGTCCGGGATCCACACCGGTGTGAAATTGGCGGAGTGCCCTCTGTTTTTGTCGCAGTCCAAAGAGAAGTAAGAAAATTAAAGGCGGCACTAACCATAGGAGATGGAGTAATTCAGGATTACCAAAACGGAGCCAGTTCATGTTTTTAATTATTGTTAGGAATATACACGCTACAGGGACGATAAAATAGAGTTCCGAACACGCTCAAAAATCTCAATCGCATAGTCCAGATGCGCTTTAGTAGCGATGTTGAAAGAGATACCGAAATTTTTGACTGTCACGTTAGGCAAATTGGCTCTGCACTCAACAATATGAAGTGGCGTAAAATCACCATGAACATCAACACGGAAATGCGTCGCTCTTCTTGACGGATATGTGTCAAGCCACCAATGTCCACCGATAGTCATCCGGAGTTTGGCAATACGCGGTCGAAGCGTTGCGCCGCATGTATCAACGTACGCCAGAAATTCGTTGGCAATTTGCAAGAGTTCTTCGTTAACTTGTAGCGTTTCAATAAACGACGCGAACGTCATAAATTGCTGCGCTGTGTGTCCATAACTCCGCTCTTCTTCCTTGACGACCTTACCACCTAAGACAGTTTCGGTAGCGACCAAAATTTCATCAGGCGCGTGATAAGAAAAATAGGAGATATAGGTGAGATCAAGCCCCAAGGCGCGCAGATATTCTGCAACCTCTAAGACGCGCGTGTCCACACCTTCCGAAATAAGCACCAATCGCTGCCGTTGATTAAAGGCTGATTTGCGGATATCACCCGGTTCATATCCAAAAAATTCGCTGTGCAGTGCGGTGAGCGTTGAGAATTCTTTGCCCTGCTGTTGGCACCATCGGTAAGCGAGCTGCTCCAATTCTATGAAAGAGAGTTGAGAAACGCCTGCTGCATACTCTAAAATCTGCGTGATCGCTGTCCTTGAGGGTTTACCACGCTTGAGTTCAATAATCACACAATTGCCCTGCCGGTCAAGTGCGAGTAGATCAATCTTCTGCTTCGACGTACTCAGCGGCGGCTGCCTGCTGATAACACAGAGCGGCTCCCCAAGCACCAATGTCGCATCCTTTTCAAGGAGATCCTCAAAATCGCGTTCTTCGCCAAAGCGCAGTGGCTCCAGTTTTCCAAATCTCCGGTCATCCCAACGGTAAACTTCCATGATTTCGCGTCCTAAAGGTAAAAATTCAGCCATCGGATATGTTCGCGATACGCCTCAACTTCTGCATCTATTCTATCTTGATCCCAGATATTTTTCTCGCTTAGGAATTGCGCAATTTGGAGCGCAATGTCAAGTCCTTGCCCCCGGGTCCAACCGATACGGGTACGTCGCCAGAGGAGGTCGTCAAGTGTGATTGCCATCTCGCCCCAATAGGCGTAGAGAAGTTCGGCTTTCGTGAACGGAAGGGACGGGGTTATCGGTTCAGCAAGTGCTGGATCGTCGTTGACGAACTTCTGAATAATCTGATACCCGTCACCATAGCGTTGAATCAGGTATTCTGTGTCAATATGCGAGTGTGAAGCGTGATCCCCATCGCCATTCAATGCCGCCGTTGATCCATTGAACAGAGGCGTCGTATCTGTTTTACAATGGCGCGAGACATTCAAAAACGTCGCAAGGTGGTCTACCGTCTCCTCTGCCATCTGTCGATGGGTCGTCAACTTCCCACCATAAAGATACATTACACCGCTCGGGCTCTCTGTGATTAAATGATCCCTTGAAACAAAATCGTCCTTTTCAAACCCTTGTCGGAGTTGGTTCTCTGCTATGAGTGGACGTGTACCTGCGTAAGTAGCGATAATAGAATCATTATTGAGCCGCTGTTCAGGAAAAATTCGCTGCGTTTCTGAAAGTAGGTATGCCACTTCATCCACTGACGCACGCACCGACGATAAATCTTCCGCGGGTGTCGTTTCAGTGGTGCCGACGATAGAGGTATTGTAAGGACCCGGTAAAATAAAAATACCGCGGGATTTACCACCCTGTCGCATTTCTGAATGCGTAGAGATCACTAAGCCGTACGCGCCGGATGCATCGTCTTTTCCACATCTTGGTAAAACGATGTGAATACCTTGCGCATTCTTCGTTACCAGGCGCGGCATCCCATCGTAACTTGGATCTTTGCGCCACACATGGTCGCTCCAAGGCCCCGTCGCCGATACAACTTTTCGCGCAGAGATTTCAAAACGTTGTCCAGAGATAGTATCTTCAGCAGTTATTTTGGATACACGGTTTCCGCTATTCGTTGTATCTGGTTGATCGACAAAATTGAGAAATCGGACATAGTTAGTTATAACGGCACCGTGTTGATGCGCGTCTTTGAGTGTTGCGAGGGTTAATCTCGCGTCGTCAGTAGTGCTATCCCATATAACGACACAACCTTTTAGCGTATCCGTGGCAACGGGCCCGAGTAAGTGTTGAATCTTTTGAGAATCGCGAATCACTTTTGATTTTTCTGTCTTATCTGTTTTAGACAGATAATTGTAGTAATACGCAGCGGCTTGTATACCTACTAACGGGTATGGATCGCCTTTGTAGAAGAGAATAGCTAACGGAAGCGGCTTGACAAGATTCGGGGCAATGCGCTGAAGAATCTCACGTTCTCTACGCGACATTTTAACGAGTTCTCTATCGTGTTGGAGGTAACGAAATCCACCGTGAACCAGCTGCGAAGTAGCACTGCTCGTTCCACTCGCAAAATCGCCTTGTTCAATTAATCCTGCTTTGATACCACCGTTGAGCGCAAGATCGCGAATTAAACCCGCACCGACGATACCGCCACCAATAACCAAGACATCCAAAGGTTCAGTCTTGAGCGTTTCAATATTGTTCGCCCGAGTTCGGGCTGAAAATTCTGTTGACATCTTTGCGTATTCAATCCGTTATTAAATGGCTATGTAAACAGACTTTACGAATAGCGGTTAGGATTCTCGATGCAGCACCTGCTATCGGTTGTGTTAGCAGCGGCAAAAATATAAGCCGCGAACAAGCCTGTTCCGTTACAGGCAAATCCCCAGCAGCATAACCTTTAAACACGCCACCGATCTCCGCAGTGCAGAGAGAACCCCTACCATTCATATAGATATCAAGTCCATGTGTGAAAAGTGGTAAAGTATGCAGCAGCGGATATGGATTGCTATTCGTCGGTAGACTCCCTGAAAAAAGCGGCACACCATTCCCGACAAGGAGCGGATATGGATTATTGTTTGCCAATACACCTTCTTTTCGGAGTGCCTCAGCAAACAGGGGAGCAGGCAGCCCATGCACCTCATCCGCATGGTAACGGATCGGAAACCCGTAAAATCCAGCTGGCTCAGCCCCTTCATAAGTCTCAACAGGAGACACGCCCGGAATTTCCTGTAATCCAGCGGATATTTCTTGTATGTAAGCGCGACGTCCCGTATTGAGTTCATCAAGCTTTTCCAGCTGCACCGAAGCGATACCGATAGCAAGCGGATGCGCCCGGAATTTAACACCCAATCCCAACGGCGGAAGATGCGTGTATTGCAGCGCTTCTACCGCAGCACCTTCAACGTTAGGTGAACGATTAACTTGACCGAGCAGACACGCCCGCTCAAAAACCGTCACATCATTGGTAGCGAGCATCCCCCCTTCGCCAGCACTCACTGACTTGTTGCCTTGCAAACTCCACGCGCCTGCCTGCCCGATACTTCCACACGGTGTCCCTTTGTATGATGCCCCGTGCGCGTGAGAACAGTCCTCTATGACCGGCACACCCGTCTCTTCGCTGAGTGCCATGAGCGCGTCCATATCACAGACATTGCCCCACAGATGCACCGCCATGATAGCCTTCGTTCGCGAGGTAATACGCCGCCGAACATCATCCACATCTATCAACAGCGTTCTCGGATCCACCTCACAGAAAACAGGGGTCGCCATCAGGGTCAACGCCGGTGTAATTGAACCCATCCACGTGTAAGTCGGACAGATAACCTCATCACCAGGACCGACACCGAGCCCAAACATCGCACTATGTAACGCTGCCGTACCGTTGGTAAGACTCAAGGCGAATTGGGTTTGATGGCGTTCACACCAAGTTCGCTCAAATTCTTGAACAGTCGCAGAAGCACCAGAGAGTTCGTTCCGAAGCGTCATCTCATAAACGACCCGTGCCTCCGCCTCTGTAATTTGCCGCCACTCGTCCAATTTCGGATAAGGCGCGTCGGGTGTTATTTCAAAAACGGGTGTCCCCCCTAAAACAGCAGGTAGATCCGTTGGGTCAACCTCACGACGAGATAACTGGGTTTCGTTCTTCTCCATAGCACGCTCCTTGCTACCGTCCTAATAATCAGCGATTTGTTTTAATCCGAGATCCGTGTTATACTGACAGATACCCTATCAGCAGATACAGTATAATAGCACGTTCCAATAACTTTTGTCAAATTTAGCAGAGAGACCAAGAACCCTTGAATATCCGAAAATTGATCACCTCAGTGTCGCGAGGTAGAATATCTCAATCCAGAAAGTTTTTCCTAAACTTCATATCTCCGCTAATCGCTATCTTCGGGTTCTTTCTTTCGTGTGGGATTGTCGTCCATTTCCGAGGACAAGATGCATTAGAATTCTATAGAATCATTCTGCTCAGCGGGTTCGCAAGTTTCGATGATTTCGGGTATGTCCTCTTCAACGCCACGCCTTTAGTCTTTACAGGACTCGCCGTCGCTGTTGGCTATAAAAGTGGATTGTTTAATATAGGCTGTGAGGGGCAACTCTACATCGCCGCATTCGCCGCCGCGTGGATAGGTATGCACCTAAACCTACCTGCTTTTCTACTCGTTCCACTCTGTATAGGAGCAGCAATGATTGCCGGTGCTGGATGGGGGGCAGTACCGGGTTTCTTAAAGGCAAGATATGGTGCGCACGAAGTCATCAATACAATTATGATGAACTTCATCGCCTTCGCCCTCATGAACTACCTCGTTACAGCCGTTTATCAAGAACCGGGACAGATGATCCCACAAACCCGTCAGATTCATGAAACGGCTCGAATCCCACGATTAGCATCTTTAGTCCCTATCCTACCCCAGAGCAACCCATTAAACGCGAGTTTTTTGATTGCCTGCGGGTGCGTCGTGTTTTGTTATATCTTTTTAACATATACCCGTTGGGGATATGAACTCCGCTTGGTAGGAAACGCGCAAGATGTCGCATCTTATGGCGGGATCAATCCCCGTGCTGTAATCGTATGGGTCATGGCGTTGAGTGGTGCGATTGCTGGATTAGCCGGTGTCGCTGAGGTGATGGGATACCGTTATCGGTTTTTGGATAGCTTTTCTTCAGGTTGGGGGTTCACCGGGATTGCTGTCGCACTCTTGGGAAGAAACAATCCATTCGGTATTTTGGCTGCAGCCGTTTTATTCGGATTACTGAACAAGGTCGCCTTAGATATTGAAATTTTGTTGGAGATCCCACGGGGTCTATTCTTTGCGGGGCAAGGCATGCTGATTATCTGGTTGGTTTGCATAGAAGGCATATCACGAAAAACAGCCACTCTCCTCCGCACCTAAACCTGCCTCACCGAACCGCAAGGAAATTTAAAAAATGATACTTGCTTGGCTAAAAAAGAAAACTAAGCCCGAAACGAAGTGGAGGGCGATTCTACGGAGAGGCACGTCAAAATCCAAACCCACCTCACCGAACCGCAAGGAAATTTAAAAAAATGGTTCTTGAATTGATTCCAAGTACATTGCGAATGGCAACACCGTTAGGATACGCCGCACTCGGTGGGGTTTATTCAGAGCGCGCCGGGGTCATTAACCTCGGTTTAGAAGGCATGATGTTGATCGGCGCATTCGGCTATGTTATTGGGACACAAGGTACAGGTTCAACGTGGCTTGGCTTACTTATCGGCATCGGGTGCGGATTAGCACTGGCTTTGCTACATGCCGTTGCAACGGTTACTTTTCACGCGGATCAGGTCGTCACCGGAATCGGCATCAACATTTTGGCGTTAGGGATTACAGAGTATCTTTTACCACTCCCCAAACAGGTAGGTGGACTTCCGCATTGGGAGCTGCCGCTGATCGGTTCATACAGTTTCATCGTCTATCTGCTACCAGTCCTGATGGTAGCGAGTCATATCCTTCTGTTCAAAACGCCGTGGGGCTTACGATTGCGTGCAGCAGGCGAATCAACGGAAGCACTTGCGGCATTGAGTCTAAGCCGTACAAAATGGCAATATCTTGGAATATTACTAAGCGGACTCTTAGCGGGGATAGGCGGATGCTTTTTGGCATCCGAAGTCCATTACTTCACAAAAGGGATGACAGCCGGACGGGGGTATCTCGCACTCGCAGCCGTCATCTTCGGGAACTGGCGACCCTTAAGCGGTGTATCTGCGTGCTTCCTCTTCGGGTTCGCCACCGCCTTAGAACTCGCAAACCGATGGAACATTCCGGGACAACTGCTACACAGTCTCCCATATATTTTAACAATGGTCGTGCTCATCGGGTTCGTAGGGACCTCGCGTCCGCCGGCGAGTTTGGGAAAGATGAAGCCGTAGGTTTTAAACCCCCTAAATCCCCCTTATCAGGGGGACTTTAAGAAGTCGTCGGTTTTAAACCCAACCCCCTTATCAGGGGACTTTAAGAAGTCGTCGGTTTTAAACCCAACCCCCTTATCCCCCCTTATCAGAGGGGTAGGGGACTTTAAGGGGAAATACGTAAGTCCTTACTATTCCGTTTCGCTGTCCTCATCCACAAGCCCATAGTAACTACCGTGGCGACTGTAATAACCGTAGGATTTGGCGTGCCTCGGATTGATCATATTACAAAGCACACCGATCCCCTTAGTCGGAAACGCCTCCGTCAAATGCCGTATCCCCGTGAGAATATCAAACCGTCGGGTCTTCGTGATGTCAAAAACATAGACGACAGCATCAACGATGTTTGCCAGAATCATCGGATCGGCAACAGCGCGAACAGGTGGGGAGTCAATCACAATGACATCATACTCGGATTTCGCGAGTTCCAACCATTGGGTCATCATCTCTGAGTTGAGAAGTTCAATCGGATTCGGCGGCACAGTCCCGCTCGGGACTAAGAATAGATCGGGAATTCCAGTCTGTTTAACTGTTGCCTGAAGGACATCGTATCCATTTTCTGAGTTCAAGTGGATAAGGGCTTCGCTTAATCCCGGTTTGCGTACATCAACGTGCGGAACAGGTAGTGCTGATGTCTCAATATCTGTCGTATCCTCTACCGGCAGGAGCTGTTCTCTCGGAAAGGTATTGTGTTGCGAAGGTCGTCGCATATCGGCATCAATTAGTAAAACCCTATTACCCCTCTGTGCAAGGGCAACGGCAAGGTTCGATGAGATCGTGCTTTTACCCTCACCGCGCGTCGCGCTCGTGACGAGAATCGTTTTCACAGAGGCACCCGGATTCAGGAACGGCAGTTTGGCTTGCAGCACACGAAACGCCTCGGCTGTCCTCGAATTCGGAGCATCGTGAACCATCAGCGGCAGCCGATAGGAGCTGCGCCTTTTGATAGAGGGAAGCACCCCAAGAAAACTCGGCGATTCGGGAAGCGCGTCCAACTGTCGGACAGCCTCCTCTAAGCGGAGATAGGTATCTTTGAAATAATTCTTGGCGACAGCGAAGGTCATACCGAGTAGCATCCCGACGAATGCTCCTAAGGCGAGATTCAATTTTTGGCGCGGCTTCAGCGGTTCTTCCGGGGCACGTGCCCTATCCATCACCTTGATACTTTCCGAACGCGCTTGGGCGAAAACCTCCGCCTCCCGCATTTTTGTCTCCAAAACGATGACCTGAGCGTTGTAAATCTCAACATCTCGCTTAAGGCGATAGAACTCTAATTGGTCAGGCGACCATTCACGGAGCTCAGCGAAGTGTGTGTTAATTTGAGCAGTAACTTCATCTTTCTGCTTTTTAAGACTAATAGCAGCTGCCTCCGCCTCATTGACTTTCTCGGTGATGACTTGGTGGAGCGGATTATAGGAAGATGTCGTACTTTTTATCTCTTTCTCCGATTTAGCAAGGCGTGCCGCCGTTTCTGCAATCTTCTTATCAATTGCAGTCACTTCAGGATGCGTTTCATCATATTTGCCAAGGAGTTCCGCCTTATCGATTTCGTATTGGTTTAAATTATCTTGTAGTTTGGAATGTGACGGATTTCGTGCGGTCGTTTCCGATATAATCTCCTCTGATAGGCCTTCCAATTCTTCGCGATAAGTAGCGAGTCTCAATTCAGCCCCTATCAAAAGGTTTATTAATTCATTTTCTTTCACTTGAAGTGCCAGAATGATCTGTGCTTGCGTCCCACCTTCCGCATTTAAGGTAAGTTTCGGGTGTTGTTCTTGGAATGCGAAGAGTGCTTCGTCTGCATTTGTAAGTCTCTCCTGTGTCTGATTCAGCATCCCTTGTGGAAGCGGCTTTCGCCACCACTCCATTCTTTCAACCGCTTCTGCTTCAACAACCCCCTGAAATACAGCAGCGATCCTGTTCGCAAGATGCTGTGCCCGCTCTGAGTCTCGTTGTTGCACGGTAACGGTAATCACTTTTCCATCCGGTGATTCTTCGACCTTTAACTGCTCATCAATAAGCGTTTTAACAAAGAAATCCTGCCACTCGTCGTCTGTAAGTTCTCCCTGTTCTGTAGCATCCTGATCCAGTCCAATATTCAACACATCTGCAAGCCACACGACAGTCCAGCCGCGATGAACCGGTAACGGATCAAGCAGTCCCTCGTCTCTGAGTTGGCGCACTGCCGGTGTAATCACAAGGTCGCGGGATTGTAGCTGCGCCGCGAAAGCACTCACAGAGGTCCCACCCAGTAACCCAGATATCGGTAACTGTGAAAGTAGGGAGGACGCGGATTGACTATCTAAAACACGAAGGGTCGTCTCGGATTGAAAAACCGGCGGCGTAAGATCCGTTATAAGAAACGCCGCGAAAACGGAAAGCAGAAAAATCAGAAGAACACTCCACTTATTCCGAAAGAGTATCCAAAAATAGTCTGACAATCGAATCTCTTTAACTTCTTCAAGCTGCCTATCGGCTGTCTCTGGCATCTGTAACCTCGTAGTGAAATTTTTCTTAGTGCCTTTTAAGTGCATCTCCCAGGCGTATATCCCTCAACTATCTGTATCGAACCAAGACAGTGACAAGCAGATTTACAAATGATGTTGCGAAGGTAATCACCCGCCAATCTAAACGTGTCCGTTCACGAACGCGGAGTTGATCCTTCGGGTTCAGATAAACTTCCGAGTGTACCTGATCGAAATTCAACTCCTCCTCTGTGCCATCAGCCCGCGTCAGAAGACATTTTTTTGGATTTGCCCTTTCTTCGTCGAATCCACCCGCCATAGCAACGGCTTGTCCCAAGAGGACAGGTTCGCTAATCACATATTGTCCCGGCTTTTCTACCGCCCCCGTAACGCTGATCTTCGCTTCCGCCAAGGGCACATATAACATGTCCCCAGGTCCCAACATCGCCACAGTGTCTTCAGTGGTCAGATCCACTAAAATCCGTTCTTCACTCGTGATGACTTCCGATTTATGCAAATCCGCAAAATCGGTTCTGGAACCGCCTGCAAGTTTTAGTGCCTGTATCGCTGAAATTTGTGGGGCAGTTATCGGATAAATACCCGGCGTAACCACTGCGCCTATGACACGCACCGGCCGTTGTTGAAAAACAGAAGGCACAAATACAGTATCATAATCCCTCAATAGAATATCGGGACCCCCCTTGTTGATGAGATCAACATAATCAACTCTGGCGAACAGTGCCCCATCGCGCCAGATAGAAATATCTGTGAGATTCGCACGTTCGTAGTTGATTGAGGCAGACGCGAGTGCCTGGATTAAATAGACCTGCCCGACTTCAAAAACGTGTAAGTTTCCACGTGCCCGCGGTTCAACCGCGCCGAACACAAGGATCGTGCGTTTTGGGGGCATGAGCGTTACAAACACGCGTGCTGTCGGTAAATGTTTTGAAAAAGCCGTCTGCATCCGCGCCTGCAGTTCAGAAACCGTCAGACCAGTGACCTTAATGAGTCCAATAAGCGGATACGAGACATAACCGTCTTGTTGGACAGGCACGGGGACCCGCTCTTTACTATATTCAGGATACCCATCTACGGTGACGACAAAACTATCGCCAACCTCTAATTTATATGTAGACAATTCAGGGAGACTTGCGTCTTTCGGGGTAGCCGCTGTGTCAGTCGTTGGGTCAACAGTAACAGATTCAGCAGCAAAAGCAGGCATGGAATAACCCACTTGCCCCAGAATGAGTAGAAATATTAGAAAATTTTTAACAGGAGATTTTGGAAAACAGTCAGTGTCTGTAAAAAATTGTCGGCATAAAGCGTGTATTTTTTTCATGAAATTGCTATCAACCCTTTTCAACGGAGTTTTCTATTCGTTGATTCTCAGATTCAGATCCTTCTTATTTTTACATTGCCCAATATTTTAACAGATATTCACCAGAAACGCAACGGAAAACCACTTGCATCGGGTACTATATTACGTTTGTTGCGAATCGCTCGGTTTCCTTCAAAAATAATGTTTGTTGCTTTAACCTATGGAGTTATGCTAATATAGTGTTGTGAATTTAAAAGATACTTTTGCACAACTTCAAGGCAAACAGGTAATGATCATCGGTGATGTCATCGTGGACGAATACATCTGGGGAGATGTGAACCGAATTTCGCCTGAAGCCCCTGTACCTGTGTTTGAAATCGAGACAGAAGAAACCGGATGCGGCGGCGCAGCGAATGTCGCACAAAATGTCGCAAGTTTGGGCGGCAACGCAATCCCGGTCGGAGTCATTGGAAAGGACAGAGGCGGCGAAAAGTTAGTCCAAATGCTAACCGAGATGAATATAGTTACCACAGGGATCTGTACAGACACCCAGCGACCCACAAGCACAAAAACACGTGTAATCGCGGGTGCTTCTGCTACGACACTTGTAGATCGCGATCATAATTCGGCACATCACCTGCTTCGCATTGACAGGGAATCCAAACAGGAAATCTCTATTCGGATACGGGAACATCTATTAGAAACTATTGTTTCTCAGTTACCAGCAAGCGATGCCATTATCTTCGCAGATTACGATAAAGGCGTAATCAATGCCCAACTCATCAGAGACGTGATGAAACACGCCCAACCTTACGATCTACCGATTGTCGTCGATCCAAAGCGAAATAACTTCTGGCACTATAAAGGCGTAACCGCCATTACACCAAATCACAAGGAAGCAGGCACCGCTGTTCACGAAGAAATTACGGATGTCCCTCAACTGCTCGCCGTCGGTGAGAAAATTTTAAACCGATTATCGCTCAAGGCGTTGTTAATCACGCGCGAGGCGAACGGAATGGCACTGTTCCAACGCAAAACTGATGGCAACCTGCACGTAGAGGATTTACCACCACATAGCAGCGTCGTAACAGATGTGACGGGTGCCGGAGATACTGCCGTCGCGGTTTTCACGCTCGCGCTTGCAGCGAATGCCGATTTTCATAGTGCTGCAGTCTTGTCGAATCTCGCTGGCGGGATTGTCGTTGGAAAAGTAGGGTGCGCAACGGTTACACCGAAAGAACTGTTGAACGCAATTGAAACAGAAACATCTGTCTCTGGATTGTAGGAAACCGAGAAATGAAAACTATCTTTCTCGATCGAGATGGTGTCATCAACCGAAATCCGCCGAATATGGGATATGTCCGGAGATGGTCCGAATTTAACTTTATCCCAAATGCGCGAAAAGCGATTCGAGAACTCACCGAAAACGGTTATCGGATTGTTGTGGTAACCAATCAAGCAGGAATTGGGAGAGGACTTTTCTCGGAGGAAAATCTGAAGGATATTCACTCCCGAATGGTTTCCGAAATTACGGAAACAGGCGGCAGAATTGATGCCGTCTATTACTGTCCACACCACCCTGATGCTGGATGCGAGTGCCGAAAGCCGAAACCGGGTATGTTAATACGCGCAGCGCGTGAGCATCACATCGAACTATCAAAGGCATATCTGATCGGCGACTCCGTCACAGATATTGAGGCAGGACAACGCGCTGGAACCAAAACGTTGCTCGTTTTAACGGGACATGGACAGGAGAGTTATCACCATTATATTAATACCAAACCTTGTGGGCGCGCCGATAAAAACGGACCCTGCCCCGAAAAAATTTTCACCAACCTCTATACGGCAACACGCTGGCTCAAAAACAATGAAAAGAATGAAAAACCGAAATTGTAGTCCGTAGCGTAGTAGAGGGGTGTTTTTGATAGGGTATTTCTGCGTATTGCTTAGGTATTTCTTCAGTTCTACGGGGAAGACTGCCACATCTCCAACGCACCTAACCGAACTGCAAGGAAAATTAAAAGAATGATTCTTGAAAAAATAGAAACCCGGACGGCTCATGCTGGTGTTATCGGACTCGGTTATGTTGGCTTACCGCTTATCGTTGCCATTGCAAGCGCGGGTTTCCGAGTTACAGGTATTGATATCTGTTCGGAAAAAATTGAGAGACTCAAACAGGGCATCTCAGATGTACCAGATGTGCCAGATGCAGTACTCGCACCTTTGATTACGTCCGGACAGATTCAGATAACAACAAACTCCGATGTGCTTCAGGAATTGGACACGGTCAATATCTGTGTGCCGACACCGCTGCGTGAGAACCGAACGCCGGATATGCAGTTTATCGTCGCTGCAGTGGAACAAGTCGCTCAACACCTTCATTCCGAACAACTGATTGTCCTCGAAAGTACGACTTATCCCGGCACAACTGAAGAATTTGTGATGCCAATGCTCACTGACCCGCCGAACAAAGATACCGCTGCCCAAACTTTAGAAGTAGGACGCGATTTCTACCTCGCCTTCTCACCCGAACGCATCGAACCCGGAAATAGCACCTATTATATGACAAACACCCCGAAGATTATCGGAGGCGTTACACCGCATTGCACGCACGTTGCGGAAACCTTTTACGCACAGTTCATCAATAAAACACACACAGTATCTTCACCTCGAACGGCAGAAATGGTGAAGCTGCTGGAAAACACGTTTAGGAGTGTCAATATCGGGCTAATCAACGAGGTTGCCCTGATCTGTGACCGGATGGATTTGGATGTGTGGGAAATTGTTGACGCTGCTGCGACAAAACCGTTCGGATTCATGCCTTTTTATCCAGGTCCCGGACCCGGCGGTCATTGCATCCCAGTTGATCCGCATTACCTCTCTTGGAAAGCACAGAAGTATCAATACCATGCCCGATTCATCGAACTCGCCAGCGAAATTAACAATGAGATGCCCAAGTATGTCTTAGACAAAATTAGCCACGCCTTGAACCTTCAGCGAAAACCCCTTAATGGGTCGAAACTATTAATCTTAGGGGTCGCATATAAAAAGGACATCGGAGATACCCGTGAATCGCCCGCGCTTGAGGTAATTCGTTTAATTCTTGACAAAAAAGCAGAATTTGTATATCATGACCCGTACGTAGAAAATCTGTCTCTTGATGGCAGAAAAATTTATCAGTCAGAACCCCTGACAGTCAATTTAGTAGAAAGCACCGATTGCGTTGTAATCTTGACAGATCACGGGGCTATAGACTACGATTGGCTCGTCAAACATGCTCAAATAATAGTCGATACGCGCAACGCAACACGCGATGTGCAGAAGGGACAGGAGAGAATTATCAAAATTTAATCTTATCATATTTTCGGAGCATAATAATGTCATACCCAAATTTAAAATTGCAAATACAGCGAGACCAACTGACGTGGTTCTTAGATTTACTTTTAAATGAAAGAGAAATTTTCCAGTTGAGTGCCTCTATCGGTATCATCCCTGATGTTGACAGGCTCTACGCCTTGTCAAAGCGAGAGTTATTGGTAAATTTAACCGACGCGTTTTTAGGGACAGTTGCCCCCAAAAAAGCTGCCCTCGAAAATGGTGAAACCCACATATCCAAACCCGGAATCAACAACGGCGAAACTTCAGTCGAAGAATTAGCCAGCGAATTTCTTACCGAGAAAGCACATGCCGCAATCTCTCGGGTCGGATATATGGAGGTTTCAGAAATCGAAACGTTTTTTAAAACATCCGATATCCTTATCGAAGCAGGCGACTTCGGCGAAGTTGTATGGGCACTCCTTACCGACCAACGCACTGCAGTCGTCGAACACGGTTACAGACTTCTCAATACAACGTACGAATCCGTAGAAGTCGCGCACACAAATGGATACGAAGACCTCCAAAGCAGCGAACAGTTGGAAAAAATTGGATCTCAAGACGCTTACAATTTAGAAGACACAGATCAACAACCGCAGAATTCTACCTCCGAAATTGAGCAACTTGAGCAACAATTAGCAAACTCGAAAGCAGACTATGTCTCGCTTGAACAGAAGCACAGTCGGTTAGACCAACAGCGCGCTTTCCTTTTAGAAGAAAATAAAGGATTGAAGACGCAAGCTGAAGACTATCACGACAACGAAAAACGACGCAAGGAACTTGAACAAGAAAACCTTACACTCCGAGAACAGGTAACGCAATATACCGAAAACGCCACTACGGTACAGCAACTGACTGACGAACGCGATCTCCTGCTTGTAGAAAAGGAACGGTTAATAGAACAGTTGCAAGAATACGAACAGATCAAGGCAGCGAAAGAGACATTCACTACCGACCTCAACTTAGTTGAAGAGGCAATCTACAAAGGATACCAAGGACTTGAAGAGTTTCAGACTAACTTACATAACCATTTCGATGCCTTGGAAAGTTCTCATCAAGCCGCGCGCGGCGCACTGAACCAGATTCGCCAAACCCTCGCTTATTTAGATACACAGCAACTCAGCGAAGGCGAAGATGCCTATCCGATGACCGCCGAGCAACCTCGCGTTGGGGTCTTCGTTGATGTCCAGAACATGTTTTACGCTGCCAAAGATCGCTACGGAAGAAGAGTCGATTACATCAAACTGCTTGATCTGATCGTCGGTCCGCGCTACCTTATGGGTGCTTATGCTTACGTTGTTCAGATACCAGAAATCGACCAGGCCCCCTTCCTATCTCTTCTTGAACACAACGGATATACCATTAAGAGCAAAGACCTACGTCTGCGCGGTGATGGTTCCGCAAAGGGGGATTGGGATGTCGGTATCGCTGTGGATGTCGTCTCAATGCTCGGTTCATTGGATGTCGTCATCTTAGCAAGCGGCGATGGCGATTTCTGTCCGCTCGCTGAACTCATCAAGCAACAGAACAAACGCGTGGAGGTCGTCGCTTTTGAACACAACACCTCCATGGACCTACAACAGATCGCAGACCAGTTCTTCCCAATTGGAGATGAGTTGCTCATATAAACCGAAAGAAATGTAGCGAACTCAGTTGACATCTACAAGATGATTTACCCGCTTCAGCGTATACGGAATGCTTTGGGTGAAAAAGGAGCGCGCGCGGGGTCCTCCAAAGACCTCTCAAACCTCAGTTCTTTCCCGCTATTCCGGATATGCCTCGTTCTCATTACCCTTTCTGTGCTTATCACAACAGACTTCGCAAGCGCAGAATGGTCATCTTTAGCAACACAAAACCTTCCATTATGCACAGCACAAAACGAACAACGCTTTCCTGTTCTCACCGCTGATGGACACGGGGGTGCTATCGTCGCGTGGAGCGATGCAAGACATGCGAATCGCGATATTTTCGCGCAACGCGTTAGTGCAACAGACGATATGCACTGGAACCCGGACGGTATCCCTATCTGTGATTTACCCTCATCGCAAAGCTGGCCCCTCATCGTTAGCGACACCGAGGGGGGCGCGATTCTCGTCTGGGGCGATACGCGACACGGCAATCAAGACAGTTACGCACAACGCATTGACGAAAACGGCAACAAACTCTGGAACCCCGATGGTGTCCCTGTCTGCACACATCCAACCTTACAAGACGATGTGAACGCTACCGCCGACGGCAAAGGCGGCGTAATTGTCGTATGGGAAGATTGGCGAAACGGAAATCAGGATATCTATGCCCAAAGAATTGACAACACCGGGAAACCGCTATGGGAGGCAAACGGTGTCCCTGTTTATAGCGGAGAAGGCGACCAATATGACCCCGTTTTAATCGCTGATGGACAAGGGGGCGCTATCTTCGCATGGTGGGATATCAGCACTCCAGATTGGGACATTTACGCACAACGGCTATCAGCGGATGGAAAACCTATGTGGAATACTGATGATGAGGCAGAAAACGCACCTATTCCAGTCTGCACAGCGCGCGGCAATCAAGGCGCGCCAGTCGTAGTCAACGATGAAAACGGCGGCGTGTTCTTCGTCTGGTCGGACTACCGAAATGACCCGAACTTTTATACAAGCGCACAGTTATATGCCCAGCACATAACTGCTAAAGGCGACGCGTTGTGGGAAAAGGATGGCATCCCTATCTGCAAACTGTGGGTCAATCAACAACAACCCGATTGCATTCCCGATGGCAGCGGGGGCTTTATTGTTGCATGGTGGGACGAACGAAATATCTTCGCCGATATCTATGCACAACGTATCAATGCAGATGGCGATGCGTTGTGGAACGACGAAAACTCAGATTTCCCAGAAGACGGGACACCTGTTTGTGTTGAGGCAGGTGTTCAACGGCTCCCGCGACTCGTGCCTACCGATGAGACGGGTGCTATCGTCTATTGGCTGGATTATCGCGAAGACTTTGGCGATTCGACTGAAGATGCGATCTATGCACAACGACTTGATACTGACGGCAAACCGCTATGGGAAATTAATGGGATCCCTGTCTGCAGTGCACCGAAAGCACAAATCACCCCGCAAGCCATTGCCGCAAGCGTTAACGCCGCCATTGTCGTCTGGGGCGATGCCCGCGGTCAAGATGAAGACATCTACATCCAACGCATTCCATAAAAGGAGTTTTTATGACAAAACGCACGCAGCATGCCCCCGCAAAACGGGCAATTATCGTCGGAATGGACGGCGCAAGCATGGAACTCGTTAAGAATATGATTGACTGGGGACATGCCCCGAATATGGCGAAGCTGCTTCAAACGGGTGTCTATCGACCAATGATTGGCGTATTTCCGACATTAACACCGCCCGGATGGACCGCACTCTCCACCGGTTCATGGCCCGGCACACATCAAGTGATGGATTTCAATATTCGGGCTGTAGGTGAACGTCTTGATAAAACGGTGTGGGGGATTAACACCGGCTTGTGCCAATCCGAGTATCTATGGAATCTCGTAGAGCGTGCGGGCGGAAAACCTATCTTGGTAAAATGGGAGATGTCTTGGCCCCCCACCGTCAAAACTGGCATCCAAGTCGAAGGTACAGGACCCGGGGTCTCCAACCACCATCAGGTTGCAGGGTATCACCTCTTTGTCGCAGGAAAATGGGCACCGCGCCCTATCGGTGGGCAACGCGACCCAGAAACACTGGATCCGAGCGCATTACAAAAAGTGCGACATATTGATCCCGTCACTATTCAACCGATTCAAGAGGCACAATGGAGTGCCTTACCTGATTCCGCAAAACCGGCGCAGGAGGTTGAACTTATCATCCAACCTTTGGCACGCGGTAGAGAAGATGTGATGCCATCGGTCTATTCCACAGCTGAAGCGTCCAACGAAACACGGATTCCAAAACCGTTTTATGGACTCATTTACGCCTCCGGTGATAACGGCTATGATCGGGTGCGGATCTGTCGAAGCCGTGCTGGAGATGACGCTGTTGCTGATCTCGGTGTCGGTGAATGGAGCGACTGGTGGTTGGACACGTTTGAAATTGATGGTGCTGAAGTAGAAGGGTATGTCCAGATGAAACTGGTCACACTCACGTCCACAGCCGACGCTTTTGAACTCTTTGTACCGCAAATCTGGCCCCGAAAGGGATATACGGTTCCCGATACAGTCGCCAAAACGATTGATACGGAAATCGGTTCGTTTCTGCAAAACCCTGCGCGCGATGCACTCGGGCAAATGGACGATCACACCTATTTTGAACTCTTAGACTACCACCACCAACGCCTCGCCGATGTCGCAACCCATCTTGCAACGAACAACGATTGGGATATCCTGATGGTAGAGAGCCACGCGCCAGACTATGCAAGCCACTTCTTCCTCAGTCAAGCCGACGAAATTAGCGGCGCAGCTCCCGAAACAATCCATCGCTGCCGTGAGGGGTTACGACACACTTACGAATCCGTTGATCGGATGATTGGACAGTTGATGGAACTCGCAGACGAAGATACCGTTGTTCTCGTCTGTTCCGACCACGGCGGCACGCCAAATCAATTCCGCGCTATTGATATCGAACAGGTCTTGGAAGAGACAGGATTCATCGTTAGAGATGCAAATGGCGAAATAGACTGGACAAAAACACGTGCCGTCAATGTCGGTCTCGTACATATCTTCATTAACTTAGCAGGACGTGAACCCGATGGGATCGTCGCACCAGAGGACTATGAAGAGACGCAACGCGAACTCATCGCAGCACTGCATACTTACAAGGATGAAAAAACCGGACGGCATCCGTTTACCTTAGCCGTCACACGTGCAGACGCTGAGATGTTCAACCTACACGGTGAGTTAGTCGGCGATGTCGTCTATGCGCTGCGTCCCGAATTTGACGGCGCGCACGGCAAGCAGTTGCCTTCCGTGAGTTTCGGGATCGGCGGACAGCACTCTACATTTATCCTATCGGGTGCTGGTGTTCAGGAAGGCGTTGCGTTACAAGGACAGGTTCGCGTCGTAGATGTCGCACCGACGCTCTGCTACCTCTTGGGGCTGCCGATGCCTGATAAGGTAGAGGGTGGGGTCGTCTATGAGGCGTTAGCGGATCCGAACTGGCATTTGACCCAACTCGCTGCTCTGGATGAAAAGTGAGTAGATGCGTGTTTTACGAATGCTTGCCGATACCGCATTTCTCGCGCAATTCTTCTAACGTGTAGGTGTTGATGACTTCGGATTTGGTGAGCCAACCCCGACGGGCAACATTTAAACCGGTGCGTCGGTGTGCCAACTGTGGGATACCGTGTGCGTCTGTATTGACGGACAGTAGCACCCCTGCATCTTTCGCCATCCGTACAAACTGAGGGTCCAAATCCAATCGGCTCGGGGATCCGTTAATCTCCAAAACCGTGTTATTTTCTGCAGCCGCCGCAATAACGTCCTCAAGATTCAACGGATAGCCGTGTCTGTGCCCGAGCATCCTACCTGTCGGATGACCGATGATATTGACAAATGGGTTCTCAATCGCGCGAGTGATCCGCTTTGTCATCTCAACTTCTGTTAATGTGAAATGACTATGAACGCTTGCGACAACAACATCAAGTTGTGCTAAAATCTCATCAGGGAAATCCAGCGTGCCGTTCCGCCGAATATCGACCTCAGACCCCGCAAGCACCGTGATCCCCTCGACCGCCGCATCGAATTCGCGAACCCGCGCGACTTGTTCAAGAAGTCGTTCCTGATCCAAACCGTTTGCGACAGTAGAAGACACAGAATGATCCGTAATAGTGAAGTATTCAAAACCTTCTGCTTTTGCTGCCGCCACCATCTCTTGAAGCGTATTTCGTCCGTCACTCCAGTTAGTATGTGCGTGCAAGTCGCCTCGCAAGTCAGTAAATTCAACGAGAACCGGCAACCTATTGTCTTTAGCCGCTGCGACCGATGTGCCATCCTGTCGAAGTTCAGGTGGAATATACGAGAGCCCAAGTGCGTCGTAGATACCCGCTTCTGTTATCCCGTGCTCAATCGTTTGCAGGGAAGAACAATCCGGTAACGCCTCAAAATGGGCATCCGCTGCTGTCGTTAAGAATAGGGTGAGTTCAAACGTGGCAGCGGTGCAAAGATAGATAGAGACCGGAAACTCTTGGTCAACATAGAATTGAATTACGGGGAGCATATCGCGGACATCATTCGTCGGTTCGCTTTGACTTTTTTCAACGAGAGATGCGCTGTTGCTGTCATATATGCATTGGGTGTGATCGGCTGTTCTAAAAACTATTTGCGTTTGCGAAAAGGGTTCAAGAAACGTTTGCAGCGGCGCAGGGACGCCCCCATTCTCAAACCGGTATGCTGTTTCGCCTTCACATTCAACAATTAATTCTATACCTCGACAGATCTCTTCGTGTCGCCGTAGATGTCCAGTGAGTTCGGGTCCCCGTTTTATCCATTCCGTCCCCATCAATTGCGCCAAACTCTCGGAAATCTGTTCTGCGATCTGTAAAACGTTCCGTAAGGGTCGCGCCTTTCGCAGCTGCATCCGAAACGTCAAACTCTCATCTATCATCTGAAGGGTCTTTTTTCCAATCCCCTTCATACCTCTCATCTTTCCGCTCTCCAGCAATGCTCGGAGGTCCTCAAGATTCCGTACACCGAGTTCCTGATAGAATCTACTGACAGTCTTCACACCGACCCCTCGAAGTTCAAGCACTTCAAGTATCCCGGTCCCCATTTCCGCTGTGAGATCATCGTAGAATTTGCAACGTCCAGTTTCCAGCATCTCAATCGTCTTGTCTTGAATAGCTTTCCCGATGCCGGGTGTTGCCCAGAGTTGTTCAACTGCCTCCGGATCGTAACTGGGTGCGTCTTGTTTAGCGGTTTCGCCGGACAATTCACGCGGGAATTTTTCGATTACATCGGCTGCGCGCTCATAAATTCGTGCGCGGAATGCGTCGTCGCCCCGGATTTGTAGGAGGGATCCGATGGCACGGAATACAATACTAATCTCACGATTTGTCATCTCACCAATCTCCGAGAGCCAAGGACTGTTATGCCAATTTCCGATGTGCGACGAAACCGACGAGTAACCCAATTACCATCTCACCGACAATAACCAAAATAGTGTGATAAATTGTTAGGAAACCGAACCCACCTAATTGAGATTTGAATACATAGACTATCCCGTAAAAGCAGCCGAGTCCACACAAAGCCCCAAGCCCGCCGAGGAAAAGCCCATGAATGATAAATGGCGTAAGCAGGTGTCGTCGGAACATACCAAGCATCTTCATGAGGTAAATCTCGTCGGTGCGAGCAATCGCTGTCTTCTTGATAATCGAACCGATAATGAACCACACGACAACAACCGTTACACCGATACCGATAAGCGTTGCTCGCTCTGAATCACGCAATTGATCCTTCAGCTGCCCCTGTCCAGTCAATAATACATCTTCAATTTCGTCGTATGTTTTAATATCCAAGGCAATATGTTCTAATACTTTACGCGTTATCAATTCCTCATCTACATAAACATTGAGCGATGCCGGAAATGGGTTTACGCCTTGGGTTTCTGCAAACGCTTCCTTAATCAGAACGCCTAAATCCTGAAACTCGGTTTCGCCGCGCGAAAGTTTCTCTGCCTTCGACGTATAATCTACAGCAAGTATCTGACCATTTTTTTCTAACTGGCTAACTAATGTGCGACCTTTTACTTCATCTACTGTGTCTTTTAGAAAGGCTATAAGGGTAGGTGCTCGGTTTTTAAACTCGGACTGTCGTAATATGAATGAATGGTTTAACAGCAAAGTCGCGAGCAAGGCAGTAATGAATCCGATACCGATAATACCGATCAGATTTGAAGTACCTGAGCGTGCGATATGAGATGTGGCATTTTTAAGACGATAGCCCATTTTCAGTCTTCAGTTTTCAGTCTTCAGTTTTCAGTTTCGGCTTTTGATGCACAAACACGCTCTTTCAAACCTTTACTTTTTGAAGGGTCAGCGGCGAGAAAAAAATCTTGAACAATCAAATCCTCTTGTAACTGATAACCGATAACTGATAACTGACAACTCCTCCTATGTCAATGGATGCCGCCATCCCGCAATTCAATAATCCGCTTATTACATTTTTCAGCGAGTTCGCGGTCCGTAGTTGCTACGAAGATAGTCATGCCTTGAAAATTAAGCGCATCAAGCAGTGCCATAACCTCAAGTGAAAGCCGCATATCTAAGCCTTCTGTAGGAGCATCCGCAATCAGCAACACCGGATTGTTGATAACTGCTCTGGCTATCGCAAGCCTTCGCTGTTCGTTGCTGGATATTTCCGTGGGTAAGGCATGTTGATGGTGGCTTAACCCCATTTGATGCAGGAGTTTGTTAACGTTCTCTTCAACAACTCGCGGTGCTACCCCTACCAACTTTTGTGGGAGTGCAAGATTTTCCTGAATCGTCTTATCCACCAAGAATTTGAAGTCTTGAAAGACAAGTCCTATCTTCTGTCGAAAGTAGGGCAGACTTACCTTGTCCAGCCTCGCGAGTTTTTGTCCAACCACACTCAGATCACCGGCAATCGGCATCAAATCAGCGTATAACAGCCGTAACAGCGTTGTTTTCCCGGCACCGCTCGGACCTACAAGGAATACGAATTCACCGCGCTCGACGCGAAAACTCACCTTCTCAAGCACGCTAAGCTCATTATAACTGAAACTGACTTGGTGGACCTGTATCATTTATCCCTTTATATAGTCACAATCCGATTTGTGACAACTCAGCGACACGGTCGTAGTCTCACTGTCTTTCACCTTTCTGGTTTTCTCAACAAGAAAAGGTGCGTTGCATGTCGGGCAAGGCTCAGGCACCGGTTTATCCCATGTAGAAAACTCACACTTCGGATAGTTACTGCATCCGTAAAAGACTTTACCACGTCGGCTGCGACGCTCACCGAGATACCCCTCACAATCCGGTTCAGGACAGTCAATCCCCATCGGAATTGGTTTCGCATTTTTGCATTTCGGGTATCCACTGCACGACAAAAATTTCGCGCCCGCGCGGCTCACCCTGATAACCATCGGTTTACCGCACTTATCACATGCGGTGTCGGTCAGTTCCGGCTCTTCAGTCGGTGTGTCATCAGCGTTCAAGGCTTTGATATTCTGACACTCTGGATAGTTAGCACATCCGAGAAAACGTCCATATCTCCCCCATTTGACGATCATGTTCCCGCCACACTTTTCACATTTCTCGTCCGACTGTTCCTCCATCGCCTTTCGGGCTTCATACATCTTATCGGGTGCTTTATCGATCGCTTTTTGGAAGTCAGGATAAAATTGCTCTAAAGTTTGCACCCACGCGACTTTACCATCGGCAATGGTATCCAGGTCCTCTTCCATTTTCGCTGTGAATTCAACATCAACGATCTTCGGAAATCCGTGTATCAGGAGTTCATTAACAAGTCTGCCAACATCTGTAGGTAAGAGTCGCCCACGCTCCTTGGCGATATACTCCTTGGTAATCGTTGAGAGAATAGATGCGTAGGTACTCGGTCGTCCGATCTCTTTTGCCTCCAGCATCTTGACGAGTGTCGCTTCGTTGTAACGTGGCGGCGGTTGCGTAAAATGCTGTTTCGGTTGTAATTTGCGAAGATTAAGCGCGTCACCTTCTTTAACGACAGGCAAACTGACATCCTCTTCATCTGACGCATTCCCATCAGCAGCGACATCATCCATACCTTCCATGTAGATACGCCTGAACCCATCAAATTTGATAACTGAACCGGTGGCGCGGAAAAGATAAGTGCCAGCCTTGATGTCAATTGTTGTGGCATCCAGAATCGCAGGATTCATCTGACACGCGATGAACCGCATCCAGATAAGCTCATAAAGACTGTATTGATCCTTGTTCAGATAAGGCTTCAATTCGGATGGCGTACGTAACGGCACCGTCGGACGGATCGCCTCATGTGCGTCTTGCGCGCCCTTCTTGCTTCGATAACTCACTGCCCGACCCGGCAGATATTCTGTCCCATACGTCGCTTTAATATAGTCCCGTGCGGCTCCGAGTGCTTCTTGGGCGATACGCGTTGAATCAGTCCGCATATAGGTAATAAGTCCAACAGAACCCTCGCTCCCGATCTCTAACCCTTCATAGAGTTGTTGCGCAACAAGCATCGTCTTTTTGGCAGTAAATCGAAGTTTTCGAGAGGCTTCCTGTTGCAAAGTACTTGTGATAAAGGGGGCGACAGGTTTCTGCTTCCGTTCCCGTTTTTGGACCTTTTCAACAATATAATTGTGTGTTTTTGCGTCTGCAGCGAGTTCTTTTGCCCGCGCTTCATCTATCCGAAACCCGTAGTTATTAATCTCACCTTTCTTGCTGCCAATTTTATGTAACTTTGCGAGAAAAGGGTGTTCAACCTCGGTAGGGGTCAAGGTTGCAGTGAGTGTCCAATATTCTTCAGGTTTAAAAGCATCAATCTCTGCCTCGCGTTCACAGATAAGCCGGACCGCAACCGACTGGACTCTCCCCGCACTCAGCCTCGGTTTGACGCTACGCCATAAAATAGGGCTAATCAGGTATCCTACAAGTCGGTCCAAAACACGTCGCGCCTGTTGCGCATCGACGAGCGCCATATTAATCTCACCCGGCTCTTGAATGGCATCTAAAATAGCACTTTTGGTGACTTCGTTGTAGGTTATCCGATAAATAGGTTTCTTTGCTTTCTTCAGTTCTTCAGCGAGATGCCAACAGATGGCTTCACCTTCTCGATCCGGATCCGCGGCAAGATAGATATTATCAACCTTACGCGCTTCATCTTGAAGGGTTTTTACGACTTTACCTTTCCCCCGAATAAGGACGTATTTCGGTGTAAAGGCATTTTCAATGTCAACCCCAAGCTCCCGCTTCGGTAAGTCTCGGATATGCCCAACCGACGAGTCGACAATATAATCCTTGCCTAAAATCTTTTTGATAGTTTTCGCTTTCGCCGGCGATTCAACAACGACGAGTGACTTTGGCATGTTTTATTCCTATTTTTATATTTGATTGCGTAAGTACCGGTTAAGTGTACACCGGTCTCGATTTAATATCAGCAGTTTTTCGCCAAAGATAACAACAAATGTCTAAAGAACGTTTACACTGACGCGAACTTTTCTAACAGCGCGCGATTAGGCAATAACTATACGCTTTTATTAACGACTAATGCTGATAACGGTTTCATACGCTATTCGTTAGCGTGTTTATGTTAGTTACAATAGCACAAATTTTGTTTTTCAGACTGGGGAAGATAGGTTCACTACTTAGGATGCAAAATCAATCAGATCAATAAGCCTTTGTCGCATATCAGCGCGATGAACGATAGCATCAATAAAGCCGTGCTCTAATAAGGACTCTGCCTTCTGAAAGTTTTCAGGCAATTCTTCACGGAGGCTCGCAACAGCTAACGGACCCGCAAACCCGATTCGCGCACCAGGTTCAGCGATAATTACATCGCCAAGCGATGTATAACTTGCAGTCGCACCACCAAAGGTCGGATCGGTGACAACGGAGATATAAAAAATTCCGGCTTTAGCATATTCAGCACAAGCAGCAGCAGTTTTCGCCATCTGCATCAAAGCCAGGGTCCCCTCCTGCATCCGCATGCCACCACTGACAGAAACAATCACTAAGGGTAATCTGTTTTCGAGGGCGCGTTCAATACATCGGGTAACCTTTTCGCCGATGACAGAACCACAAGTTCCGCCTATAAACCCAACATCACCAATCGCAATAGCGGCACGGGAACCACCAATTTCGGCTATCCCCGAAAGCATCTCGGACCTGAGTCCTGTTTTGGCGACATCCCTTTCCAGTTTCTGCGGATATTCGGGAAATTCTAACGAATCTATTGAGTAGAGGTTCGCATCGTATTCCTCAAAACTATCTGCATCTATAATGAGGTCGAGCCGCTCGTAAGCACTCATATAATGATGGTGGCCGCAGTGCGGACACACTTTCAGATTATCAGCGAATGTCTTTGCCGGAATCTGTGTTCCGCAATTTCTACATGAAATTATTTTTGAAGTTTCGGACATTTCTCAGCAATCAATGGAGTGCAATCAGAAAGCACTCGTGAAAATAGGCGAGGTTGCAAACCTCGCCAATAAGATAAAACGGAAGAGGACGAGGTTACAAACCTCGCCAGCAAAAGATTAGATTCAGTTATAGGTTCTACTATAGTCCTGCCTTAAGACGGCCCCAAGTCGTTGAAAGTTTCCCTGCTGCTTCAACATCGAGCGCTTCCGCGCCCTGGTCCATGAAAGTATTAATTTCATCCTCGCTCAATGCGCGATTCCAGAGGCGGACTTCGTCGATAATACCAGCAAAAACGTAGTTCAGACGGTCACAATCCTGTCCTACCCGCCACGGATCATCGTTGACTTTGAGCTTACCGGGCGTATCTCCTGCCTGTACCTCTTTGCCGTCATAGTAGATTTTGGTTTCCTTGGTGTCGTTGGTGAAAGTGATATGCACAAATTTCCCAGTGTCAGGCAAATCGGTTGCAATATCAGCGCGCCCCCCTTCGGTTTCAAGACGGATTTTGAAGACCGCGCCTTCACTGAAAACCCCATATTGGACCCTACCGCCGCATCCGCCATGAACGGATTTGCCAACGACTTGACGGACACCGTTCCATTCCTCGGAGTTGATCCACGCCATAAACGTGAATGCGTCCACGTTCAATGCATTCGTGCTCTCAACTGTGACAAAAACGTCACTGCCTGGACCGCCAAATTCCAACGCCTTTCCGAATTTACCATTAACCCATTCCGGATTGTCAATTACACCGTGATGATCGTTTCCGCTAAGGTCTTCGGCCTCGGCATCTTTCCCTTCATCATAAGGGTGGTATAGCACCAAGCCATCAAGAAACTCTTCTGGACCCGCAGACATCGCGAACGGCGTTAGCACCAAAAACGATGCAATAACGCATAAACTAATAGCCAATTTCATAATTAGATTTCCTCCTTAGGTTAAGTAAAGATAAAGTACTATAACAAAGGAAGAAATATCCGTCAAGTAAAATTAGTTTAAATTAGTTTATCAAGGAAGTCCAGAAGTTCTTATCCTGCTAACGCTCTCACTCCATATATCAAGCATCCAAGCCGAGTTGATCGCTGAGTTCCATCAGCCGCCTATTAATTCCTGTCTTGTCAATTCGGTTGCCATCCACAAATTCTTGATATTCTGGCAACAATCCGTCTGGCACCATTCCACGGGAATTCGCTTCTCGCAACGCTAATAACCCCATAAATATTTGCATCTCCCGTGAGTAATCCGGTATGAAATCGTTTAATGCTTGACGGAGTTCGCCTTCTGTGAAGGTATCGCGCCCCTCGCGTCTCGCGAGGTTGTTCGCACGTTGAACGATCAAGAACAGATCCCGCCACGTCAACCCATCTGTCTCTGAACCGCCAACGAGAGACTGTAAATTGATGTTGCCTGATGTTTGCCCGCGACAGAAAATTCTTAAAATTTCTACTCTGCCACCATTTGTCGGCGGCAGCATGATCAATTTCGTATCGAAAATACCGTACCGTCGAAAAATTGGCGGCATTAAGTCGGGACGCTGTGACGCGCCTACCCATATCACCCTACCGTGCAGGGACGCATCACTCATAGCATTTACGAGGGCAGGCGGAAACGTTCGTTCATGATCCTCCGGGTTCATCGTCGTATGTGGCGATGCCTGCTCAATTCCATCCATAAAGACAACCGTTGGGGCAATGCCGCGGATAAAATTGAGGCCCGCATTCAGGTTCCGTTCATAAGTGTTCCCATTTTGATTGATGTTTATTGTTACTTCGCCGACCTGATTGGCGTACCGGAGTTGGACGAGCGTCATATTCGCCTCACCCGCGAGCACCCTTGCAGCGTATTCTTTGCTGGTACCCGGAGGACCGAGGAGGAGCATACCCCGCGGCACACGCCGAAGATCCCGATGCCTCATACCATCTGCGATATCCCGAATCGTCCGCATCACGTACCAACCGTCGTCAGAAGGACCCCGCTGAATTTCCCCGAGTTCAAGGACACCGTGACTGAAAGCCTTAATGCTTTCTCGCTTGTATCTGACGAGCGGTTCACCCCCCGCTTTCTGTTGTGCAGATTCCGCCTGTTGCACAACATCGTGAATACCGAATAGGTTCAGTCCTATCGTCTCTCGTGCTAAGGATTCCCGCTCCTGGTTATTGCCAAGCGTTTTACGCATCTGCGATGAATCATCCGAAACGTTATGTATATGTTCAAGAAACCTCAAGCGTTCATTATGGTCTGGAAACGGAATCTCTATCATCGGGATCTCTGGATTCACGGTGAGGTTCGGATGTATGTCAAATGTATTGTGAGTCACCAGCAGAACAATATGCCCGCGTCTTCGGATGCCTAAGTCGGATGCCCAATTTTGGATCTGATTAAACAAGATCTGTGATTCATCTCTGGCAACGTTGCTCAGTGAGGGATCATTAGGTATGAGTTGCTCCAAGAAATCAATAACCAACCCGATTTTCGTTCTGTCTTGTCCCAGGAGATTATTTAACTTTTCGCGCAAGTCTTTGGAGGGCGAAGGGTCTATTTTCATGAACGGGTCTTTATGAACTTCATCGAACGCCACGCTGGAATTAATTCTTGGACGCTTCTTTTCTGCCGCCTCTTCCTTTTGTTCTTGCGGAGCAAGCTCTAACATTCTCTGCATGTTTCGCCAGCGTCCGACATGAGGGAGTTGGATGCCGTGTGATGTATTATATCCGAGGACGAGTTGACAGCCTAATACATTGAGTTGCTCCATGAGGTAGGCTTTAGTCGGCAAGTAGCCGTAAACATCATCATACAGCAGGTCATTTGCATTAAAATGGAGCAGAAATTGGTGGGCGGAACCTGCGTCGTAGTGTTTTTTGACTTCATCCCAAAACATTTTTTTCTCCGCGATTGGGTGTGAAATTTTTGGTAATCAGACGCGCCCAGGCAGCTACAAGAAGGGATAGGCGCGCTTTAAAAGAGCGCCTCCATTATCTTAACGAACGGTTTTGATGTCGCCCCAAGTGGTGGTTAATTCCGCTTGAGCGTCAACAGCAGTCGGCAAATCTTTTAGAGCCGCAATATCCTCTGCACTTAAAGCGCGGTTCCAGAGACGCACCTCATCGTCTTCACCACCAAATTTAAGTGCCTTCCCAAATTTTCCGTCAACCCACTCAGGGTTAGAAATTTCACCGTCATGACCGTTTCCACTCAAATCTGCAGCCAGTGAGCCTTCTCCTTCATCGTACGCATGATGTAGGATAAGCCCATCTGAAAAATCCGCAGAGACAGTTGGCGTAAACACCATGAGAGGTGTTACGAAGAGGACTACCATCACGTATAGTGCTAACTTGTAAGTCAATATTGCGTTTTTCATGTCTGCCTCCCACAGAAGTATAAAACATACATAAGACATTATAACAAGTTTTCACGGATACTGTCAAAGAAAAATTGATACGACTTACGCATTATCTCTTAAAGTCCCCTGATAAGGGGGTGTTTTTGCTGGGGTGTTTCTTCTATAGGGGGTTAAATTGCTGGAATATAGCACTTTTAGACGTAATTTGCGTAAGTCCTATTTAAGTTGTAATTTTTGCTCATATTTGGTAACATTGAAAAACGCCCTATAAAACTTTTGAAAATTTTTTTAAAAAATATTGACAACATTTTTAATTCATGGTATAATTTTCACATTCAAGTTGCTACTAACAGATTTTGCACACTTTGGAAAGGTTTTTTGTCTTTTTCCCTACCCCAGAGGGGTGATATATCTATAGAAAATAGTGTATTTATGCGATTGCACTCCAGCGGAGTGCAGTGTGTATAAAAAAGCAATTTGCGTTAATCACGGAGCACAAAGGTGACGACCATGCAAAGCGGACGGATCACATTAACATCTCCAAACGGGTTTTACGGGTCCACCGAGTCTAAAGGGCCCTGTGTTGCTGCTGTGCGCTGCTCTTCTCTATGTTCATTGCTTTTTCGTCGTATTAACTGTGAGTTAACTGTGCTATCTGCAGGGTTAACGCCCCCCCCACTTAACAAGTGATAAGTATAATACTTCACAAGATAGTATAGCCTTCACAGACGTTCTATCTGTGTCATGCCTGCGCGCGCTTCGTTGCAGGCTGTTTTTATTCCAGGGAAGCAGTGCACAACTCACTTTATCAACAGAAGGAGTTTGAAAAACAATATCATGAAACGGCATAAAATATTTCCATGGCAAATTTATGTGTTTGTTTTACTCTTTGGCCTTATATTCTGCTCGATAGGCGGCTGCCAAGCCGGTAAGAAGACAGACAACACGGAGGTGCCGCCCCCAGAGCCGAAAGTAGAGCCACGCTATAAACAAGGGACTGTGTTGCTTATCAGATCAGGAGACTATGGTTACCTTGCACGTGTCACAGCAGATACCCTCCCCGATGCTACACAAGTCCCTGTCCACGTCTTTAATGAGAATATTCGCGACACCATCGGCGGTACCGTGCCGCTTGAAGCAATTACTACCACGCGAGAAAAACCGCTAGAAGGCTGGGGAATACGGAAAGTCGCTTTAGAATATTTTGATGGTACCTCATGGACATATACGATGACTGCCATTGAGACTGAGGACTACTATATCCTTACAGACAAGGAAGGCGGGCTACACCGCTTGGAATTCGCAAATGTTCGATTTTCATCCCCAGTCCGTCTGAGGCATGGAGGAACAGAGTGAAAAAATGAAAGAACTTAAAAATAGAATGGTGTGTAAACGCAGAATACTGAGAACCGGTTATTGTCTCATCGTCTTGGCGCTCACAGGCCTCCTCTGTATCATGCCGGCTTGCCAGCCCTCAGCAGATAAAGATGGCAACACTGAGAAACCTGAGACCGAGGAAGAGGAGGAAACACCGCCACCGGAGGACAAGACACCCCCACCTGACACCGAGGAA